>DASTTF010000059.1:0-10246 GCA_035760305.1 Nitrososphaera sp. | reverse complement strand
CGGAAGGCGAAATGAAAGGCAAAGAGCTGACGCGCCTTCCGTTTGATGAAGGATTCTGGTTCGAGTGGGCGGCATTCCACTCAGAGACAGAGCTGTATAGCTAATGCTCAGTACAGAATCTTGATCAGTATATGAAAATTAGCGCTCATTTATAGCAGCCCAACAACAACATTCCTCCAGCATGCAATTGGGACAGTCGTTAGCCGAAGGGCTTGTTTTACATTCAGAAGGCAGGCAGTAGCAGTCAGCGCACTTGATCTCCACGTTTTTTCTATCACGTTGATCTCTACTGTCGTTATTATAGGTTTAACATGAGTAAAGTGGAAAAATCAGAGTTGCATGCTAATCTGTCATCTTGATCGTGATTTCTTCGCCCATGCCTATTGGAATGGTGACTGACTGGACGTTGTGCCTGCGCACGTGGCGCGCGTATCTTTTCATCATTGGCCGGTAAGGCGGCGGGAAGAGCATGTTGTCTGCCGCGATTATGCCGCCGACCCTTACGAGCGGTAAGACGAGATCGAAGTACTCTATGATGTTTTCCTTGTCCGCGTCCAGCAGCACAAAGTCAAACCTGCCCCTGAGCGTGCGCAGCACGTCAAGCGCAACGCCCTGTTTTACCTCTACCAGCCTGTCGACGCCGGCTTCATTGAAATTTTTTCTTGCCCTCTCCACCTTCCGCGGGTCCATTTCGACGGTTATTATCCTGCCCTTTTTCCCGACGGCGTCAGCGAGCCAGAGCGTTGAGAACCCTGCCGACGTGCCCACTTCGAGCACGCGCCTTGCCCTGATCGCCTTGAGGAGTATCGAGAAGAACATGCCGGTGTCTGCCGTGACCGCGAGCATTTCCTGGCCGCGCGCAACTTTTGCCTTGCCGCTCCTCTCCTTTTGCGACTGCACGTCAAGGCGCGATATCACGCGAAAAATTCTGTGGTCCAGATCACTCCCCGCCTTTTTTCTTTGAAAGCGACAAAAGGTTTACTTTTTCTGCCTCGTCATTTACCTCAGTCACGGACTCCTGCTGCCTGTGCAGCTGGCCTTTCCGGGCTTTCCAGCCTTCTATCGCGGCCTGGTGATCGTCCGATGTATCAGACAAGGCAGCATCAAGGCATCCTGGCCGGCTTTTAATCGTTCAGGCGCCAACCTTTTTTAGCGGTGTCCTTCCAAGGAAAGGTGCGATGGAGTTTGTCAGGGTAGAAGAGCCCGACGTCAGCAAGCCGATAATGATCGCGGCCATGCAGGACATGGGCAACGTGGGCAGCATTGCAATTGATTTCATAAACAAGACCCTCCAGACAAGGTGCTTCAGGTACGTGTCGGCGCCGTACCCGAACTACGTCGAGGACAAGGGAGGGCACATCGACTTCCAGCAGGAAAAATGGGAGTACCGCCACGGCGGAGGAGTGATTGTTTTCGGCGGCGGAGTCGGCCAGCCGCAGACAAATTCCGAATTGTATGAATTGTGCCAGGACGTGATCGACGTCGCAAAGTCGTGCTCGGCGCAGCTGATCTATACGCTTGGAGCGTTCCACACCGACAGGAAATATGGCAAGAGCCCAAAGACGCTCTTTACCACCACGTCGCAAGAGATGACCGGCCAGATAGCGAGGCTCGGCCTCGAGCCCACGCCCGGCCAGTCTCTGATAACCGGCTTTAACGGCCTGATACTCGGCTATGCCAAAAAGAACGGGCTGCAGGGCATCGGCCTTTACGCGGAAATAGACGACCCGCAGGTGCCGCAGTACAGGTCCGCAAAGAGCCTGCTTCTCTCGCTTGAAAAACTGACGTACCAAAAGTTCAAGGGGCTCGAAGAGCTGGACGAGATCGCCGGCGCGATTGACAGCGAGATCGACAGGATGAAGGGCGACCCGCTCTACCGGCCCTGATTATTTCAACTTGATCCCGTGATCGAGCCTTTCCAGCTTTCTGCATATCATCTTGAACGAGTCGACGACATCCAGCTCGATCACGCCGGGCAGGTGCTGGATGTTCGGGACGTAGTTGTTGATGACGTACAGCTCCTGCACCCTCGTCTCTATCCTGATGTCGCTGCCTTTCAGGTCTTCCGAGTCCGACCTGTTTGCCACCTGCAGCGCGCCGGCGAGTTTCTTTTGCGTGTCGGTGTTAAGCGGGTACCTGCCGGAGCGGATAGAGTCCTCGATCATCTTGCACAGCTCTGAAATCTTCATCTGGGTTTTTGATTTACAACCTTCTTAATCTATGTTGCCGGTACAGCCGCATGAGCGAAAAGCCAGAAGAAAGGAACAGGGACTCGAAAAAGTCCGCCGAGGACAGCATCGAGCAGCCGGTGGACAAGCAGGACCCGACCGAGCCTGTGAAGGTCGGCGGGGCAAAGGAAGGCAAGGGCACCACGCTCTAGGTGCAACCTCCTTCTAGAGAAATCCACAGGTTCAATCTTTGCGAACAAGCCACCGCTTTCTTTTATTATCCGGATACGGCAATCGTGCCAGACAAGCCATTGCAGGCCGCATGACTTTATCTCCCAACCCCCCCGCCTCGCGGCCTGCAATGTTTTTCTAATACAATCATGCACAAGCTGGTTAAAACTACTCTCCGATGAATAGTCGTGTTATTCGCCGCTCTTGTGCTTTTGCTGTCGCAGGTCGCGATGGTTGACATACTTCCGTACGAAGGCTCCACCCTGACTCTCCTGATAATAGCCGCAATCGCGGTGGTCGCGCTCGCGTTCTTCCGCCTGATAGTGCCCCTGATAATCGCGGTGGTAGTCGTGATCGTGCTTATAATCCTGATATTTGGCGGGATCCCGGTGCCTAGTCTTCTTCTGCCTTGACTCCGGCCACCTTTAGCTGGCGCCTGTACATCGCCACGATCTCTGCGACCGCGGTCGCGTCCTCCGGCTTTTTGTCGTCCCTTACCTTGCCGGTGAATTTCGGGAAGCGCAGCGCGAGGCCGTAGCCGGGCCTCAGCACGTTGAGCGCGGCGGTGTGCGACGGGCTCAGCGTGATCTCTGACGCAATGACTTCGATCACTATCTTGGGCTCGAACCACACGTCCATGTCCATGCCGGTCTGCACGCGGGCGTGCCGCTGGCTGATGACGTGCTGCTCCAGATCCTTGTAGAATTGCTCAAGGTGCACGTCGGTAAACCCCGTCCCTACCTTTGTCACGCTCTGGAACATTTCCGCCTTTTCGTCGTACGCGGCCAGGAGCAGCGCGCCGTACTTGCCCGCTCGCCTGCCCCTTCCGTGCAGCGCGCCGACTATGACCAGATCGAGCGTGTCGGCAAGGTCGCTCCGGTATTCCCTCTTTAGCTTGACCCACGCGTACTCCCTCGCGCCGGCCCGGTACGTGCTTGAAATCTCCTTTATCATGACTCCTTCGCAGCCGTTCTCTATCGCGGTCGCCATGAATCGATCGATTTCTTCCGGCTTTTCCGCGATGGTCTGCTCTATCAGCCGGACCCTGCTGTCCTTGATTCCGCCGATTATCTTTTTCAAGAGCTTCCTCCTCTCCAGATAGGTCAGGTCGGTCCTGCTCTCGCCGCCGGCGTAGAGCACTTCAAAAAAGTTCATGACGACGGGATAGTTCTCCATCGCCTCCTCCACGCCGTGCTTGCGCCGCCTGTGCATCAGCTCCTGGAATGGCAGGTATTCCCCGGTCTCGGAATTGACCGCGACCACCTCGCCTTCCAGTATCACGTCGGATTTTATCGACTTTACTGCTGCCGCGACGTCCGGGTAGTGGCTCGTTATCTTTTCCAGCCTCCTTGAAAACAGCTCCACCCTGTCCTTGCCCTTGTGCACCTGCACCCGCTCGCCGTCGAGCTTGTATTCGACTGCCGCCCTGCCTTCCATTCGCTCAAGCGCCTCTCCCGCGGTGGTTATGCGCTCGGCGAGCATCGGCCGGATGGGCTTGAAGAGCGTTATCCTGATCGACTTTACTGCTTTGAGCCCCTTTGTCGCGAGCAGCCTTGCGACGGTGCCGAGATCGCTTGAAACGTTGTACGCGTTTTCAAGCACCTTCCTGTTTGACTTGTCGCCGGTGAAAGCGAGTGCCAGCGAGTCGAGCACGGTGTAATCGGCGATGCCGAGCCGCAGCTGCCCCATGACGAACTTTATTATGTAGCGCCCCTCCGCCGCGGTCGCGTCGTTCAGCAGGCTGCTAATCATGCGGAGTTTAGTTTCCTGCGAGCCCGAGCCCATGGTCCGGGCAATCCTGTCAAACGTCGAATACACGCGCTCCACCGTCATTGGCTCAGAGAACAGAGTCGACTGGGTCTTTGACTTCATGGCTTCGCCGGCCGCGTCGCCAAGGTCTCCAGTCTTTTGGTAGATCCGCTCGATCTCTGACTGGTCCTTGCCCGACGAGCCCGCTATCGCCCTGATCGCCATCCTTTCTGCAAGCCCGAGCTCGATCCCCTCGTAGTCGGGATAGAGCTTGCCCTGTATTAGGTAGACCACCTTGTCGATGATGCCGGGGGGCGTCTTTTTGAGCAGTGCGACGAGATGGTCGGTGAGGGCGAGCCTGCTCGAGGTCTGCTCCATCCGCTCAAAAGTCTCTATCACGGGCTGAAAGTCCAAGGTATTCCAGCTCTGCCTGTTGTGCGCTTAAAGTTTATCTGAATGATTATTAAAGGGCTGCAAGCAAGGGAATAGAGACATGGGAGGCAACAAGAAAAAGCCGGGTGGCGCTCCCGACAAGAAGGGAGTCCAGCTCGGGCCGGGAGGAGCAGAGATCAAGCCGGCTGCCGATGAAAAGAAGAAGGCAAAGCCGCAGCAGAGGCAAAGGCTTGCGGTGGTAGTCGAAGAGCCGGCAGGCATGAAGGCCATTCAGGGCAGGAAGTCGATAACTGCCCAGGGGCTCGCAAGGAACATTGGCGTGAAAATCTCTGTCGCAGGCGCTTTCATCAGGTCGCTTGAGCAAAAAGGCGTGATAAAGTCTGTCGGCGGCTACAGCGGCCACCGCGTCTACCAGGTCAAGCGCTAGACTTTTTTACAACCATCACGTCGCCGGGCTGGCTTGACTCGACAATTTCGATGTTGCCGGATACCACCCCGATCGGGTTCATCGGCTGGACAGCCGCGTCCTGCACGAACACGCATATCGAGCCGTTTGAAGTGAGGAAGGCCACGTCGCCCCGGCGGAATTTTGTTTTCTGCTTTTCCGCGCCGATCACAAGGCCGGTTTCGATGTAGACGAACTTGTCCGCGTACCGGTGCACCCTGTCCCGCAGCGGGAGGCTCTTGAGGATTGCCATGGAAGTCATCGGCGCCATGTGGCGCACCATCTCTGCCGGCGCCGATCCCTTGCCGGCGATCTCGATTTCCAGCTTGAACCTGGAGACTGACCCGGCGGGCTGCATGGCTACCGGTGCGCCGGCGATTAATGAAAACGTTTCCCCTAAAGAACAATGCGCGCAGTATTGCCGACGGTAAGGGCAAGGAGGGCCAAGTTGTACAGGGAGTGGAAGAAGCTGGCAAGGGCAAGTACAAAGGCGTGACGGCAGGAAGACCCGCGAAACATAAATACAGGATCGTGCATTATAATGATGTCAGAATAATATAGCCCTATCGTAGATTTTGACGATTTGGGGCAAACATTTAATTAGATATCCATGATTTTTCCCACTATTCTTGGTAGTGAAACATTCTTCAAAAAAACACGCTGCACCCAAAAAGCCCGCAGTGGCCAAGGCCAAGCCGAAGCCTATCAAGAAGATCAGCATGAAGAAGAACAAGAAAGGGGCCGCTTCGAGAAAGCAGGTGCAGGAAATTATCGCGTCGAAAAAGTCCTCGCGCCCAGCTGACGAGGTCGTCACTTATGCAGAATTCGATTACGAGCTAAAAGAGATTGCGCCGCAGGGAAGCAAGGTGCTCATCGGCCCGCCATGGCTCACGCGCTTTGAGAAGGCGAGGATAACCGGCTCTAGGGCGCTCCAGCTCTCCGTTGGCGCGCCGCCGCTGATCAAGGCGCCAGAGGAGGCCACCAGCTCGATCATGCTCGCAGTCATGGAGATAGAGCGCAAGGCGCTCCCGATATCGATTCGGCGCATACTGCCAAACGGCATGTACCAGGACATCCCGACCGACTGGATGAAGTAGCTAGATTTCTTTCAACTGGGTTTCGTCGAAAATGTCAGATCCGTACCAACGGTAGCGGAAGTAGTCCAGGCACCACTCGTGAAAAACCGGATCAGTGCTGTGGAATATCATGTTCATGTCGGTCTCGCCCTTTTGCGTCGGGAACAGCACCGCCGCCTGCTTTTCGTTCAAAATGACCGCGACCTGCACGCTTTCGACCATCCTGCGCTCTATCGCGCCCTTGTTCAACAGCTCGCCGTGGCCCAGCTTTTTCAGCAGGTCCTTCCTGCCCTTTGGTATGATGACGTCCTTTGGAAAGACATAGCTGTATTTCACGCCCTTTTCCTTTACACGGGTCACCGCCGGCTCTATCAGGTCCATCGGCACCTGCGGCACGATTTCATGGATGTACTGGTCGGCTTCGCGGTAGATGTCCTTCCAGCGCTCCAGTATCGCGACCACGCCCTTGATGTATTCGCACCTGTCGAGCGCGCCAAGGCGCATTATGAATTTGATCGGGAGCTCCCCGAGCACGTGCTCTGAAAAGTACTCCTTGTGCTTTGAGAGGTAGTTGAAAGTCGGGATCTGCTTGATTATCGTGTTGCCAAAAGTAGTCAGCGAAAATACGCCCTCCGGGTTCTTTTCAATCAGGCCGGCGTCCTGCAGGCGGTTGACGTTGCGGTGCGCCTCCTGCATGGTTATGCCCAGGCCCTTTGCGATCTGCGATATCTTGGCGCTCTTTTCGTTCAGCTGGAAAATTATGGCCAGCCTCTGCTCGCTTGCAAGCTCAAAGAACGTCTTTTCGGTGTTGGCGAACGCCTCTATGGCGTCGTCAGGGGAGGGCACGATATTGCATCAGTTCTGCCGCTGTTTTAAACATTCCACCTAGAAGTAACCCTTGCGCCCGGATTGCGGGTTGTTTGTCCTGCGGATTGCCATGACGCCCACGATGATAAAGCCCACGCCTATGGCCAGGATGAGATAGTCCGCCAGCATGATGCGGGCCCAGACCGGGTTTTGAGTGCCGGCCCACAGGAACAAAATTGCCATGAACACGAGCGCGATGCCGGCGATGGTTTCGCCGTTTATCCGCTGCTTTCCCCCGCCTTCCGTCATACAGAATTGTTGTCTGGCTCGGATTATTAATAGCTTAACTATTTTGCCGGAAAAATCAGTGCTCGCGGACCAGCGTGCCCCTGCACTGCTCGCACACCTGCTCGTCGATGTTTGACTCGATGCTGTGGTGCACGTCGCAGATGAGGAGCGTGTAACGCATATAGTTTGTCAGGCCGATGAACTTTGCCAGCGTGCTTGGCGTATAGGCCTTGTTAGTCGACAGGTCCCTGGCGATGTCGTCGATCATGCGCATGACTTCCGTGACGGATACGAGCTTTGAAATGAGCTCGACGTCCCCCCTAGTGCCCCTAACATAGTTGCTGACAGCGGCCTGCGTGATGCCCAGCACCCTTGCGACGTCCTCTTCCTTGAGGGAATACTCCCTGATCAGCTTTTTCGCGAGGATTGCCCTTACCGCGGGGATAAGGGACTTTGCTTCGATCTCTGAAGGGAGCAGCATTGAGTACAGTCCAATCTTGCTTTTTATTATATAAAGGTTCTTGGTAGCGCCTACTGTTTATATCAGGCACGGACGGATCGAGAAAAAGATGAAGGCGGTCTTTGTAAAAGGGCACAGCGCCGTTTCAGTCGACGACGTCAAGGCGCCAGAGATGGCGAGCGCCGGCGACGTACTGGTAAAGATGCGCGCCTGCGGGCTGTGCGGCTCGGACCTTGAAAAGATCTATGGAGAGTACGGCATGGCGTCCGGCAGGCTCGGCCACGAGCCGGCAGGCGAGGTAGTCGCAGTCGGCAAGTCCGTGAAGAATTTTGTTCCCGGCGACCGCGTCTTCATTCACCACCACGTCGCGTGCTATTCGTGCCACTACTGCAGGCACGGCGACCACACGATGTGCCCCGCCTACCAGACGAGCAACATCAGCCCCTGCGGCCTGGCAGAGCAGTTCCTCGTGCCAGAGTGGAACGTGTCAAGGGGCGGGCTGATAAAACTGCCTGACAGCGTCAGCTACGACGAAGCGTCGCTGGTAGAGCCGCTTGCGTGCTGCATCAGGGCGTGGAACAAGTGCAAGTTTCAAAAGGGCGACGACATTGCGGTGCTTGGGGCCGGCCCGGCCGGGCTGATGCACGTCCTCCTGGCGCAGGCGTACGGCGCAGGAAAAATATTCGTAATCGACGTCAACGACTTCCGGTTGAAATTTGCAGGCAGGTATGGCGTCGAAGCATTCAACTCTGCTTCCGATCCGGACCTGGCAGGCAAGATAAAGTCGGCGACGGATGGAAGGGGCGTCGACGTTTGCGTCGTGGCCACAGGCAACATGAAGGCGTTGCTCCAGTCGTTTGAGCTGACGCGGAAGGGAGGCAACGTCATGCTCTTTGGAGTTCCCCCGAAGAGCTCGCAGATGTCGTACGACATGAGCAAGCTGTACTCCAGCGAGCACTCGATCATACCGAGCTATGCCGCCTCCGAGTTTGAAACAAACGAGGCGATGAAGCTGATCGCGGAAAAAAAGGCTGACATGGCGTCGCTCATCACCCACCGCTTTGACATCAGCAGGGCGGCCGAGGCGGTAAAGTGCGCTCACGAGGCCAAGGACGCGATGAAGGTTATAGTCACGACGGACCCGTAGAAACTATTTATATTAAAAATAGCCTGTCTGACTTTGATCATTATGGACTGGGGAATGAAAAACAGGCTATCCAAGATTATCCGGCCCGAGGACGGCCGCTGCCTCATGCTTGCGGTTGACCACGGCTACTTTCTGGGTCCGACGGAGCGCCTAGAGGTCCCGAGGAGGACCATAGCGCCGCTTTTGCCCTATGCCGATTCCCTCATGCTGACAAGGGGAGTCCAGAGGACGTCCGTAGACCCGGCGACCGACGTGCCAATAGTGCTGCGCGTCTCCGGCGGGACGAGCATCGTCGGCGAGGACCTGTCAAAGGAGACCATCACGGTATCGATTGAAGAAGCGATCAGGCTGAACGCGGCGTGCCTCGCGCTTTCGATATTTGTCGGAAGCAAGTACGAGCACCAGACGCTTGCCAACCTTGCAAAACTGGTTGACGAAGGCGAAAAGTACGGAATCCCGGTGCTGGCAGTCACCGCGGTGGGCAAGGAAATGGCCCGCGATGCCCGCTATCTCGGGCTAGCGTGCAGGGTCGCTGCAGAGCAGGGCGCGCACGTTGTAAAGACCTACTACTGCGATAACTTTGAGCAGGTGGTCGAAGGCTGCCCGGTGCCGCTCATTGTCGCAGGCGGCAAAAAGCTCCCCGAGCCGGACGCGCTGAAACTTGCGCACGATTCTGTGACGCACGGCGCAGTCGGAGTGGACATGGGCAGGAACATCTGGCAGTCCGATCATCCTGTGCCGATGATAAAGGCGGTTCGCGCAATCATGCACAAGAACGTCGACGCAAAGGAGGCGTACGGCATGTTCCTGAAGGAAAAGGAAAAGTCGCCGCAGCAAAAAGAGACCAAGGTCCTGAAGGCAGTCAGCCGGTCAGGATCGTTCGATTAGCCGGGCATCTTCGACAGGTGCTGGTGAACCATCTTCCACTGGCCGTTCTTGTCTTTTTGCAGGACGATCGTCGTCCTGGCCTTGTTGTCGATGGTCGTCCCCCGGAAGCTGTAGTCGTCGACGATCATGCCGGTGACCTGCAGCATAAACGTGGCGACGGCAGAGTCGCCGGTGACTTTTGTTTCAAGGTTTTCGATTTTAAAGTCATAGTCTGAAAGGCTGGCAAACTGCAGCTGCTCGAGCATCAGGGCCCGCTCAAAGTCGCGCCGGTCGTAGGGCGGCGAGTCGCCAAACTTTGTAAAGCTCGAGTCGAGGAACTCCTCTATCTTTTCTATCTCCTTGGTCTTGGCGAGCTCGAAATAATTGTAAATTATGTCTCGTATTTTAGCGGAATCCGTTGCTGTCAATAACGTTCATTGCATACTGGGGGCAAATCTTTATAAATTATATCAATGCAACTTAACAAAATGCCTCGGGCTGACAGCGAACAATGGCAGAAGGTTCATGTTCTGGTTCTGCTGAGACTTGCCTAGGGCAAACCCTGTCCAGCAAGCAGGCGTTTGTGAGAATTTGGTGAAAAATAAAATTGGTTGA
>DASTTF010000058.1:0-8536 GCA_035760305.1 Nitrososphaera sp. | reverse complement strand
TATCAGTTTAAATTTTTCAAGGTTTTTGTAGAACCAAAATAATTTTATGCATTATTTACTTTAATATATTCCACCTGTTCTTGCAATAAAAACTAAACTAAATAATATTGTTGCAAATTCAGGAAGAAATTAAGGAAACCGGATAAACTTAATTAGCAAGTTTCCCATCTGTATAGCAAATGGAACTTTCGACACTCCAGGAAGAGACAAAGCTGAACGAAAAGCTGGAAAAACTGCTGGACCAGTTCGAGCGCGAAGTGGAGCCGCTTGACAGGTTCTCCGGCCTCTCGATGTTTGCCACGCCGGCCGGGATCGTGCTTTCGATATTCCTCCCGCTGGCATACCTGCAGTTCGTGGCAGGGGTCGACCCGTTCACATCGATCGGGACCGCGCTGTACTGGATTGTCGGCGGCATCGTCGCGACCATTGGCCTGACCAAGATCCCGATATTCTACGTGGACCGCAAGAAACACGAGATATCAAGGACAAAGTACAGGCCGATAGCCGGCGTGTGCATGTGCGACCTCAGCCAGCTCCGCGGCCACATGAGGAAGATGGAAAAGTCCGGGGCCACGGGCGAAAGGATGAGGCACGCAAAGCTGGTGAAATACTACAAGGAACAGATCGGCTGGGAATAATTTTTCCCTTTCTTTTGTAAAGGCAACGCTTAAT
Organism: Nitrososphaera sp.; assembly: GCA_035760305.1. GTDB lineage: Archaea > Thermoproteota > Nitrososphaeria > Nitrososphaerales > Nitrososphaeraceae > Nitrososphaera. Next base: position 7,864 of record DASTTF010000058.1, on the reverse strand, counting down.
AAATTACAAACCCTGTCGTGATCACGATGAGCGGCAAAAAGATCACCACGAGCCGGGTTTTTGCTGCAAGCACCATCCTGGCGCTTGTCATCTCTGTCCCAATGATAACCGTGGTTCTGGTGATGCACTATGTCGTCAGGGCAGACATCATGATGACCGGGATTGCAGGCATCATCACCCTCTTTATCGCGATGGGCTTTAGCTTCAAGATATCGAAAAAACTCACCACGAAAACGCAGGATACCGGCAAAGATCTGGAAAAAACGTGAAATAGCCGCAGCGCGAAATTATCATAATGAACATAAAGCACGTCGCGCTGCAGCTGTGCACCTGCACCTGGATTGAAATAATGACCGGCGCGGGAATTACGCTGTATCTATTGTATCTGCAGAACTATTACCTGGCCGCGCTGACGCTCGCGGTGTTTGCGCCCCTGATCGGGTTCCACTTTGCAATTGACAAACTGTCAAAGGACAAGGCCGACTGGGGTCAGGGCCGCCTGATAAAGATCAGATCAAAACGTGAGCTCGTCGATTGAGAGCGTCCTTGCGCAGTAGCGGCACTTCAGGACCACATTCTCCTTGTCGATGACGTCTATGGTCGACCTGATTTCTTCGCCGCTGTTTGTGATGCACTTCAGGTTCGGGCACTTGAAGATCCCGACGATTGAATCAGGCAGCTGGATCTTGCGCTTTTCCACCAGCTTGTAGTCTCGAATGATGTTGATCGTCGCGCGCGGCGCGATCAGCGCGAGCTTGTTGGTTTCGCTTATTTCCAGGAACCTGTTTTCCACTTTTATGATGTCCTTCTTGCCGTGCTTGCTGCTAGGCACGTTCAGCGCGACAGTGATCACGTTGCCCTCCTTGCCGGTGACGCTCAACGCGTTGAGCACGAAGAGTGCCTTGCCTGCTTCGATGTGATCGATCACCGTGCCGTCCTTTATCCTGCGCACAAGAAGCTGGCTCGTGTCAGACATAATGTGATGCGGCGCTCCTAAGTATATCAGCATATCGATGGGCCAGCGATACGTTGATTATTCCGCGGCGTAAATAGTATGTCGTGGGACTGTTCAGGCGCTGGAAGCCAAAAGGCAAGATGTACAGCCTGAAATGCACGCAGTGCGGCGTAGGTTTTTTGTCAAGTTATCCTCTTGAAGCCCCGATCTGCGGCACGTGTATGCAAAAGGCAAAGTCCCTAGACTCTACAGTAGACCACGACAAGGCCTGCGTAAAGTGTGGCGCGCAGGGCGTGATCTATGGCAAGGAATATTGCCATTCCTGTTATTTCGGATTCAACAAGAAAGAGTAGCCGTTGCAGAGTGGTTGGCTCGAGGGATACGTGGAAGAGATCTGCAACGGCCGGCAGACGGTTCCTGGTCTGGGATTACCGCTTGTGAACAGATGGCCGGCAGATGATAAAGGATTTTGTGGTCTCTTTTACTAGAATAATTTAGCATTTGGTCAGCTCGGATTGTCAGGAGCGCATTAATGCGTCAAAGGGGAGAGTAGCGGCACCGGAGTACGGTGCCGCCAAGGGAGAACGGGATGCTCGGGAAAGCTTCCATTGCTCCCCCCTTTTGCTTATTCAGGCAGGCCCTCTTGAATTAAGGAACGCGTTGACTTTTGCCACCTGTTACCATGATATGGTTATTACGGGCAATCGATGCCTGTATGCGGAAAATTCAAAAATTGCAAAAAAGGGCTGGAGTCCGACAAGCTTTATCCGAAAGTGAAGGTATAGATCTCAAACCCGCTGCCGGCGACGTCGATCACGATCTGGTGGCTGCCGTAATCCTCGTGTGTGGCAAGGTTGTAGAGCTTTTGCCCGTCTATCGCGACTGACCCCTGCTCGGATACGTCGGAGCCGCGCGAGTTGCCGGTCAGGCCCGAGCCGTCCTCCGATATTTGGAGCTCGCCGCTGCCGCCGGCGACGATGTTGACGGCTTTTGCAGAGTACGACAGGACTATGCGCCCGGTTTCGCCCTGGAGCTCCATGTGGTCGGCGTTGTTCTTCCACTCCCCGTCAAGGTATATCCTGTTGGGGGCGATCGTCGCGTTTTCTGCAATCGCGTACTTTACGATCTGGTCCGGCTTGTAGCCTTCCGGGTTTCCAAGCGGCGCCCTTGCAAACTGGTACCCAAAGTACAGCTCGGGTGTGTCTATCCGGCCAAAGTTGACGCTCTGCGCATTTTCCGGCCTGCTGATCGATTGATCAAAAGTTGCGTTGGCGCCGATGTACGCCGCGCGCTCTGACAGCAGCGACTGGATCACTTTTTCGGTCTCTGCGTACGCGCCTTCGCCGATGTGGTCGTACCTGATGTATCCTTCGTTGTCGACAAGGTATTTCCGCGGCCAGTAGCGGTTTTCATACTCCTTCCACGTCCCCTTTTCGTTGTCCTGCGCCACCGGATACTGGATCTCGAATTTTTCGACGGCCGCCCTGACGTTGTCGTAGTCTTTTTCAAACTCGAATTCCGGCGTGTGCACGCCCAGTATCACCAGGCCGTCGTCCGCGTATTTTTCATGCCATGCGTTCAGGTACGGGATCGTCCTGATGCAGTTGATGCAGCTGTAAGTCCAGAAGTCGACTAGCACCACCTTGCCCTTCAAGTCTCCAAGCGTCACCGGGTCGGTGTTGATGTAGCCGGAAATTTTTGCAAGTTCTGGCGCCAGCTTGAACTGCGATTTGTCTATTTGTATTTGTGTCACCGTGCCGTTCTCAACTATGGTCGCCGGCACGAAATTGTCGCCTGACGCGGCCGTGTTGAGCTCGGGGTTATTGAAGTAGATGCCAAAGCCGGCGATGAGTGCCACCACCCCGATGCCGACTGCGAGCGCGCTCAGGTTGTCCGTGTTCATATGCCCCTCTCCAGGTTGATTATCTGGTCTGCAAGGGGAAAGTTGCCGATGATGCTCAGCTGGTTCGTGAGCACGAGTATGCCCAGTACGATCAGGATTGCGCCCATTATCGGGTTAAAGTACTTCAGGTGCTTTACCATCTTTTTGATCACCTTGGTCGCCTGCGAGAAGAAGGCGCCCGTGATCAGGAACGGCACTCCGAGGCCGAGCGAATACGCGAGCAGCGAATTGTAAGCTGCGCCCGGCGACGTCGCCGCAAGCGTGAGCGTGGTGCCAAGTATCGGGCCGACGCACGGCGTCCAGCCTGTCGCAAACGCGGCCCCAAACACGAACGACGTGATGTAGGTCGTCTTGAAGCGCGGGAGCTTTGTCATCCTCTTTTCAAAGTTGAGCACGCGCAGCTTTATCGACAGGAGGAGGTAACCGCCGAACGCGATTATCACCGCGCCCCCTACCGTCTGGAACGTGGTCTGGAAGCTGGTGCCCACGTTGGCGAGGAAGCTGTTCAGTATCACGCCAAGCACCGCAAAGACGAGCGAAAACCCGAGCACAAAGTAGACCGTGTTGAGGAAGATGTTGAGCCTGACGGATTTCTTTACCGTGACAGAGGCGCCGCCTGCGCCCTGGAGCTCGCTCAGCGTCGTGCCCGACAGGTACGAGACAAACGCGGGGATTATCGGCAGGACGCACGGCGAGAAGAACGATCCCGCCCCTGCGAGCGCTGACACCAGGATGCTGACCTCTACCAATTCATATTGCAGCTCCTGATTTTTGCTTATTTACTTTTTTCCAGATCTGCACCAAATTGGACTAGACGCATAGCCAATGGTGGCTAGCAGCAGATAGAAGTGTGGGAGATCAGGCAGCCTGTGGGGTAGTCTTCACGCCTTCAGGCCACACCGTGACCTTCAAGAGCGCGATCAGCCCCGCGAGCTCGGCGATGTGTATCCCGACAAAATACGGCAGCAGGTCGTCGGAATAGAGCGGAGCCATCGCAAAGTAGCCGTAAACCGCTATCACGTTGTGGAGCATCAGCATGCCTGCAAATATCATCAGGCCGATCGTAAACGTGGCCCCCGTCTTGTTGTATATCCGGCCATACACGGCCAGCAGCACGACCAGTATCGCCATGTTTGCCATGCTTACTATGGAGCTGACGTCCATCAACAGAGCCATGATCATTACACGAAAGAAATCGGCTTATTTACTTTTTTCCAGATCTGTTCAGGTTCTTTTTATCTATCGCAGCCTTGACCTCGTTGAACGCCTCGATGTTTGCTTCAAGATAGTTCGAGATGAAGTAGAGCACGCCGTACTTTTCGCCGGTCCTGGTGACCATGTTGTTCTTCTCAAGGACTCCGATGTGGTGCTGCACCGCCTTGTAGTCGACCCCCATTGCCTCGGCGAGCTGGTTGGTGTTGTGTGGCCGCTCCTTGATGAGGTCGATTATCCTGATCCGGTTCTCCCCGCCTCGCGAGCCGGCAAAGAGGAACCAGAGCAGGCGCTTGGCGTCGGGGTCGGGCATGTATCAGCCTGCTTAGAATGGCAGGAAATTTAAACTTGAATCACACCGCATACCTTATATCTCCGCCCTGCCCACATAAGAGCAAGACAAAAGTTTCTGCACGGCAGATTTGTCAAAGCAGGAAAACGCTTTTCATCTCTTCCGTGGCTTTTGTGGATACAAAAGAATACACAAAAAAGTGAAAAAAGGAAATGACAAAAACCTTTGAAGAATTGGGATTGAGTGCACAACTAACAAAAGCACTCTCCGAAAATGGATTTGAGGCGCCGTTCCCTATACAAGAGGCAGCTATACCGCTTGTTTTGGAAGGTAAAGATGTCGTAGGACAGGCGCACACAGGAACCGGCAAGACGGCGGCATTTGGCCTGCCGATATTGCAGAGGATCAAGGCAGATGGGCCGGTGCAGGCCCTGGTACTTGCCCCGACAAGGGAACTTGCGGTGCAGGTCGCGGCCGAGATCAGCAGGTTCTCAAGATACACAGGAATCAAGGCAGTCGCCATCTATGGCGGCCAGAGCATCAACATGCAGCTTGACAAGCTCCAGCGCGGCGTGCAGATCGTAGTCGCGACGCCCGGAAGGCTAATCGACCACATAAAGCAGGGCTCGATAATACTCGACGACGTCAAGTTCGTGGTGCTCGACGAAGCAGACAGGATGCTCGACATGGGCTTTATTGACGACATAAAGTTCATCCTGTTCTACGTGAACGAAGACAGGCAGACGTGTCTGTTCTCTGCGACGATGCCCCCGGAGATCCTGAGGCTGGCAGAGGAATACATGAAGCGCGACGAAATCGAGCACGTGAGGCTCAACGAAGAAGAGATCGCGCTTGACACCATCGAGCAGTCGTACCTGGTCGTGGAAGAGCGCGAGAAATTCAGGCACCTGTGCAATTTCATCAAGCAGAACAAGGACGCCAAGGCGCAGACCATAGTGTTTGCAGCTACAAAGCAGCGCGCCGACAGGGTCGCGTACAACCTCAGGCACGAGGGCTTTAGCGCAGTCACCATACACGGCGACCTGTCGCAAAAGCAGCGCGACAACGCGATGGGCAAGTTCAGGAAGGGGACCGAAGACATCCTCGTCGCGACGGACATTGCGGCAAGGGGGATCGACGTCCCGGCTGTCGGCCACGTCATCAACTACGACGTGCCCGACGACCCCAACATTTACTTCCACAGGATCGGCAGGACCGCGAGGGCCGGCGGAGAAGGAAAGGCAGTATCGCTAGTCTCAAACGACAGGATTGCCGACTTTGACCGCATCCTTGCGCAGACCCAGCTGCCTATACGCAAGCTGAACGACGAAATGGGAGTCATTGTTCCAGTCGTGGCGCAGCGCCAGCCGCAGCAATATGGCGGCGGGTACAGGAGGCGCGGCGGCTATGGCAGTGGCGGTGATCGCGGCGGGTACCGTGGCGGTGGCGTAAGGCGCTACGGCGGCGGGGGAGGCTATGGCGGAGGCGGAGGATACAGGCGCGGCGGAGGCGGCGGCCAAAGGGGCTATGGCAGTGGCGGTGATCGCGGCGGGTACCGTGGCGGTGGCGGAAGGCGCTACGGCGGCAACCGCGGAAACGGCGGCAGCAGCTACTAAAAATACGGGCGGGCAAACCATTTTTAAAGCCCGCTGGCTTTCTCTTTTTTAATGTCCTTTGGCGTCGATACTCTCGGAAGCCTGACCGAGAAGCTGAAGCAGCTGGTCAACGACACCCAGAACCTTTACGAGTCGTTTATCGACGCAAACCAGCTCTACAAGCAGGGCAAGATGGGCGACAAGGAGTTCTTTGCAAGGATAGGCGAGTACCTTGTGGCAACGTCCGCGATGAACTTTCTTGCAGTCCGCGTGATAATAGAAATGAAGGCCGCAATGGAAAAGGGCTCCTCCATCAAGAGCCCCACCGGCGGGAGCTCGCACCAGTCGGCGCCTCAGGCAGGCTTTGGCATGGGCGGCTTTGTGGGCGCCGGCGGGACGGCAGGGCCGGCGGCAGGCGAATACACGCTTCCTTCGCCGCAGGAGCCTACGTTCAGGCCTGTCGACGTAGAGCTTCCAAAGCCCCGCGCAGGCACCAAGAGCTGCATCATTTGCGGCGCGTCCATACCGGCGCAGGCCAAGTTCTGCAGCAAGTGCGGCAGGTCGCAATAATTAATAGCCACTTTCATGCACTCTTTTTCCAATGGCAAAGGTGTTCAACGGCAGGGCCGCCACTGAGGAGTACATGTCGACCCACACGCTCACATTTTCCACTCCCGAGATGACCCTGAGAAAGTTTGCGCTTTGGCTGGGCGAGCCTGTCAGCCTGCCGGGCGGCGAGCGCGGCCCGCGGCTCTTGCTCTACCTCGAGGAAAAGGGGAACAAGAAAGACTCTGATCTGGCGCCGGACACCGACGACTCGTTCAGGCCGACCGGCGCGGTGACTGAAATGTACGGCATGGCAGGGTCCGCGCCCACCGACCAAGCGTCGCCTCCGCAGCTGACGCCGCTTGACAGGCAGACGCTCGAGCCGGAGGCAAAGTTCTGCATCAGCTGCGGCAGCAGGCTGAAGGCAGATGCAAAGTTCTGCACAAAGTGCGGAAGCGCGCAGGGCTAGCCCTTCTGTTTTTCCTTCATCTTCAGGTAGCATTCGTTGCACACTGTCTTTGAGAACAGAAAGTTCAGAGAGTAGAACCGGACCCTGCCGCAGGACTCGCAGGTGCGCATGCTTTTGTTGGCAAGCCCAAGAATAAATAGTGTATCGCGGATATGACTCTGGTTGAAGCTGGTCATCACGGGCAACCCCGGCGCCGGCAAGCACACGAGCGCCAGGATAATCGCGGAAAAGACTGGCGCAGAGATAATCGACATCAACAGGGTTGCCATAAACAATGGCGCCATTGCAAAAAAGACCGACCGCGGCCTTGAAGTCGACGCCAAAAAGCTGGGCAGGCTGCTTGCCAGGATGACAAAGCCGAGCAAGGACCAGATTATTGTTGGGCACCTTGCACCGTATGTGATCAAGCCCGCCGGCGTCAAGATGGTTGCCGTGTTGCGGAGGTCGCCGTACGAGCTTGAAAGGACGCTTGAGAAGAGGGGATACAGCACAGAAAAGAAAAGGGAAAACCTGGCGAGCGAGATTCTGGGCGTATCCCTTTACGATTCGATAAAGACATTTGGCAGACGCAGGGTCGTTGAATTTGACACCACCGGCAAGACGCCTGAAAAGACTGCGAATGAAATAATTTCTGCCCTGCGCAAAAAGCCAAAGGCAGCAGGAATAGACTGGCTTGCAGTGGTGTCAGAAAAGGGCGACATGCAGAGATTTTTTGAATACTGATGTTTACATTTTTGCCCCCGATCAAGATGCCGATGGGCAGGGCGCGCGCAAGATTGCACTAGGGCGCCTGGCAGGCGCGCCATGACACAAAAATTCGTATATATACCACTCTAAAGATATCAATCAAGCAATGGCTGCAGTTGTTACACGCAAATTTGGAGAAGAGGCT
>DASTTF010000057.1:0-9477 GCA_035760305.1 Nitrososphaera sp. | reverse complement strand
CAGTCGCCCATCTGGGTGTAGGGATGCCAGACGAACTCTTTGTCGGCGCTTCTCAGGCTCATATCAGTTAAATGCAGGTGAACTCTATGGCTCTAATAATATTTCCATGCGCGGGCTATTTGTCACGGGGACGAGCACGGGGGTCGGCAAGACTGTGGTAGCAGCCGGGCTTGCGTGGGCCCTGAGAAGGAAGAAAGTCAACGTCGGCGTGATGAAGCCGTTTGCGACTGCAAACAGGACGTTTTCAAAAAAATACAGATCACAGGATATCGCGCTGCTTGCAGAGGCCGCCGGCGTGGGCGATCCTGACAGCGAGCTTAACCCGTTCTTTTACTCACTGGCCGCTTCGCCACTGGTTGCATCGCAGCTAACACACGAGCCTCCGGCCAGCGTCGAAAAGGCGCTCCAGGCGCTCCGGGGCCTTGCGAAAAAGCACGACTTTATGGTCGTCGAAGGCATCGGCGGGATAATGGTGCCCCTGATAGAAAACGAGTTCGTCGCGGATTTTGCAAAGAGGGCGGGCCTACCTGCCGTGATAGTTTCGACGCCCCTGCTGGGAACGCTCAACCACACCCTGCTCACCGTGATGGCCTGCAAGGAATTTGGAATAAATGTCAGGGGCATAATCGTCAACAAAATGCCAAAAAAGCCAGGCATGGTTGAGCAAAAGGCGTCGGAAGTGATGGAAAGGCTGACAGGCGTCCCGGTTCTGAGCACGCTCCCGTTCTTAAGGGGCGGCAACTATGCGGATATTGGAAAGGCGCTTGAAAAAATAATAGACCTCGACAGCCTGCTGTCAGGGTAGCAGCTTCAGCCCGCGATCTCCCTTTTCAGACAGGAACGCGCCAATGTCTGAAATGATACGCGGGTACGAGCTTTCAGAACTGAGATGGTAATTTTTATAATCCTTTTGCAACGGCCGTGCGGAAACGAGCCAGATGTTTTCGCGATGCGGCTGCACGGACTCTGCCTGCTTTGCCTTTGCGGCAAGGTCGCCTCTTATCACCTGTATTACAAGCGACCTTTTCGGGCTCTTGCCCAGCGCCCTCGTTGAAGGGATCACTATGTCCAGATCTGCGCCTTGCATGCTGACCTTTCTCTCGGACGGCAAAAGGGACGCCGCGAGCATGAAATGGAGCAGCGCCTCGCACAGAGTCGCAAGCGTTTCGTCGCCTGCTTGAGGACCGAGCCTGCTCGCGCACGTGGCAATGATGTCCCAGCAGTATTTTTCAGATCTTTTGACGTCGGCGGCAACATCTATGCGGATCTTTTCTCTGCCAATCTTGTCTATAACAGAATACAGCACATCCTTGATGTCTGCAGGCATTAGGTACTACAAGCAGAGTACGTTTATTAAATCTGATTAACAATTATTACTCGTATGGCAAAGGGAATAGCAACAGGTCTTCTCGTCGCCTCGCTGGTGCTTTTGATAATATACGGCGCAGACGCTGCAGCTGCAACATCGTCTGCAGATGGTGTAGGGTTCATACCTCTCGACGCGTCAGTTAGAGGAATTGTATTTGGGGGAAGTGCAGTAGTGATGTCAATAATTGGATTTGTTATTGCAAGAAAGGACTATGCGCCAGCAGTCTCTACACTTTTGTTTGTAAACGGCGCTCTGATTATTGTTGGAATACTTATCTTTGCCTCTGGCAGCATTGTCTCAGCGGCATCCACAATTGCCATGGGTGCGATCTTGATAGGTTTGGGTGCGTGGAAAGTGACAATCGACAGAAAAGCGGTAGCCGAGAAAGGCAAAGAGCCGGCTCAAAAATGAGATGCAGCCGGTGCGGCGCCGATACTGAGAAAGCCTACCAGTGCGACCACACCGAAGGCAGGGACACGGGCAAGGAGTGCTATCAAGAAATCCACTGGCTCTTTACAAATGAACCAAAAAATACGTACTGATCGCTGTCAGGATAACGTTTTATACGAACCGGCCAACTGTTGGTTATTATGAAAGCAGTCATTCTGGCAGGCGGCTTTGGCAAGCGATTGAAGCCGCTGACTGACCAGATGCCCAAACCAATGATAGAGGTTCTCAACATCCCGATCGTCGAGTGGCAGATAAGGTGGCTCAGAAAGTTTGGAGTCAAAGAGTTTGTCCTGTGCGTCGGCTACATGAGAGAGCAGATATTTGACCACATCGGCAACGGACGCAAGTTTGGGGCAAGGGTAGAATATTCAATCGAAGAGGATCCGCTTGGGACGGGCGGCGCGCTGAAAAACGCTAAAGATCTTCTTGCTGGTCAGGACTCGTTTTTCATGCTAAACGGCGACGTCCTTACAGGGCTCGACCCAAACAAGCTGAAGGTTGCCGGCTCGCAGACCATCGCGCTCGTGCCGCTCCGCAGCCCGTTTGGCGTGGTCGAGCTGGACAAAAATTCCAGAGTGCTCGGGTTTACTGAAAAGCCGGAAATTTCTGACAGGTGGATCAACGCCGGCATGTACCACTTTACGCAAGAAGTGTTCAGATACTTGCCCGAGAACGGCAACATCGAGGTGACTGCCCTGCCTGCGCTGGCAAAGGAAGGAAAGCTCCATGCAGTGAAATACCCGGGCGTCTTCTGGCGCTCGATCGACTCGCACAAGGACATTGAAGAAGCAGCCAAAGAATTACAGGCCGTAAAGCCCTCATGACTGCCGGAAAAATAGGCTACAGCCTCGGACCCCTGTTATCAATGCACGAAGTCCTTGCGTGCGCCAAAATGGCAGATTCGCACCAGAACGTCGACTCCCTGTGGGTTCCCGAGTCGTGGGGGCGGGAATCTTTTGCTACGCTCGGAGCAATGTCCCAGGTGACGAAAAGGGTCAGACTCGGAACGTCGATTATCAGCATTTACGCGAGGACGCCGGGGACAGTGGCGATGGCGGCGACCACGCTTGACATGCTCTCAGGCGACAGGTCGATCATTGGCCTTGGCACAAGCACGGCTGCCATAGTAGAGAATTGGCATGGAATGAAATTTGAAAGGCCGGCCAGCCGTATGAAGGAGTATGTCGAATGCCTGAGGCTGATGGCAAGCGGAGAAAAAGTGAACTACAGAGGCCAGTTTTTCAGAACGAACAATTTCAAGATCATGCACCAGCCGCAGAGAAAGCAGATCCCGATCTTTGTGGCGGCCGTCAACAAAAAGATGGTCTCACTCGCGTCCGAGCTCGCAGACGGAGTCCTGTTTTATTTGCGGCCGCTTGACGAACTCAAAAAGACCTCAGCTGAATTAAAGCAGAGCACAAAGGGAAGGAATTTCGAGATCGCCTCGTCATTCATCTGTGCGCTGTCAGACAAAGAGCCGGAGAAAGCCCGCGAGCGCGCTGCAAAAACCCTCGCGTTCTATGTCGCTGTCGGGAAATACTACAGCAGATTCCTGTCAGAAAACGGGTTCAAAAGCGAAGTTGAGGGCATTATCGCCGCCTACGGCAAGGGCGGCGCAGATTCCGCTGCAAAACTCGTCCCCGACAGGATGCTCGACTCACTTGCCATATGCGGCAGCGGAGAAGAGTGCGGGAAGTCGCTTGCAAGGTTCGTGTCGGCAGGCGTCACGCTTCCAATAATCCAGCTGAACCCTGTGGGCGACTCAGAAAGTTCATTTAGGGAGATGTTGTCAACCTTTTAAAGTGCGCAGGGTAGCTATCTCTTCGTGGGCAACCTCGAGGTTCGCCAAGGATACAAAGATGCCGCTGCTAGAGCTGGCGTGCGAGCCTTGCGCAGAGATCCTGAAGCGTTCAGGAAAAGAAATTGACGCGGTCCTGTTTTCCAGCTGCGCGACCGACCAGTACAGCTCGGCGATAATTTCTGAAATGCTTGGAATACGCCCAAAGGTCTCGCACAGGATAGACAACCTTTGCAACTCTGGCACGAACGCTGTAGCATCCGCTTTTTCAATGATTGTGTCAGGGCTATGCGAGACTGCGCTGGTGGTCGGCGCAGAAAAGGCAGATAGCCCGGGTAGCAAGCTGTTCTGGGACATTACGCGGGGCTCGTTCATGTTCCCAGTGCACTGGGCCGCGATATTTGCAAAGGCTCACATGAGAAGGCACGGGACCACCGAGGAGCAGATGGCCAGCGTGTCTGTCAAGAACCACAAAAACGCAGCGAAAAACCCACTGGCGCTTTTCAGAAAGCAGGTGAGCCTAGAAGAAGTAATGAATTCAAAAAAGATTGCAGACCCTATCAAGCTCCTCGATTGCTCTTCGCCTTGCGACGGCGCGTCGGCCGTGCTGCTGGTTTCCGAGGAAAAAGCGAAAAAGCTAGACGGACCTGTGTGGGTAAAGGGGATAGGGCAACAGACAAACTCGGCCAGCTTTGCAAACGCCACCGGCGACCTCACGACGGTCGAAGCCGCCAGACGCGCGGCGCACGATGCATTTGAAATGTCCCGGACAAAGCCGTCGCAAATAGATATTGCAGAGCTGCACGACGCGTTCACGATCCTGGAGATCCTGGCATACGAAGATCTGGGATTTGCAAAAAAAGGGAAAGGCGGCAGGTTCGTTGACCAGCAGGAAATAGCGATAAACACCAGAGGCGGGATAATCGGCTGCGGCCATCCGGTTGGGACGACAGGTGTGGCGCAGGTGACAGAAGTCGCGTCTCAGCTTGCAGGAAAAGCGGGAAAAAGGCAGATAAAGGGGTGCAAGACCGGCTTGGTCCACAACCTTGCTGCGGCAGGCTCTTCAGCCACCGTTATCATTATGGGTGCGTGATCGCTTGCAAGAATTCATTGATCATCTGAAGAAGGGAGAATTCCGCATTCCAATATGTGCATCATGCGGCAGCAAGGCATGGCCGCCATCTCGACGCTGCCAGCGCTGCCTGCGCAGGACGTCGCTGAAGAAGGTAAAGACAACCGGAACTCTGATTGAATTTTCAAACTCACACATCAAGGGCAGTGAAGGTGCCTTTGGCTTGGTTGAAATGGCCGGCATAAGGCTCGTCGCCTCGTTTGGCGACCAGCAGCTAAATGAAGGAATGAAGGTAAGAATGAATGAATGCGGGATAAAGCCCGACGGCACCGCCTTTTACCTTTTCGAGCCGGCAGGGCTTGACGTTAATATACGTCGGAGTAAAAGTAAGCGTATATGAGCTACGACAGGTTCATCGACGAGAGGCTCCTCACAAGCCGCGACGCGCTCAACAGGCTGCAGATCAAGATAAAGCTGACAGAAATAGACGAAAACGCCCGCGACTTTTCGCAGCGTTTTGGCCGGAGGGTGCTCGTCAAGAAGGTGCTCCTGACAATAAAGTACACTGAAACCGAAGAGGTGGAAGAAAGGGAGCTTGACGTCGAAGAAATTGAAAAGAGGATAAAAAAAGAGCGGCTGTTCAGCTCGACGAACCGCTGGATTTCGTCAAGCGACATCAAGAACGGCTACGTGGTTGCAAGCCATCATTTGGACCTGCTTGCCGACGCAATCGCGCTTGATATCATTGTAATTTAATATTTTAGAACTCGAGTTTTGAAATGTCATGTGACCGGCCTTTTGATCCACACCCTTATCGTTTCGAACCAGAACGCACCGGTTCCTGCAAGGGCAAAGCCGATCGCGTAGACGTTCAGGTCTGTAAAGTTCAAAACGACGTACGCAATTAGCATCGTGGTGAAAAACGCCGCAAAGAATGACAGCCGCGGCACGGTCAGGCCCCCTATATTGACAAAGGCCTGGAGTACGCCCACTTGCACCTTCTGCACGACGTAATAGCGGCCATACTCGTCCTGGCTGACGAGCGCAAGCTCAGCCAGCTTGCCGATGTGGTAGTTTGCCACGCTCGGGCTAGAAAATCCGAGGTCACGCTGCACCTCCCTGACGCCCACCGGCTCCTTCTTTTTCACCATGTACATGTAAACCTGCAGGGTCTTCCCTTTCAACTGGTCTTCGATGGGCAGCTTTTTGCTGTCGCCTGGAGGCGTCTCAATGTCTTTTGTCAAGCCGGCTGGTCACCCAATATCCGATTTTACTATAAAACATATCGCAAACTGTCTCCATAAAAGTTGTAGCGCCGCTGACCAGACTCGAACTGGTGACCCACTGGTTAACAGCCAGTTGAGCTTCAAAGCACAATGTTGCGCTAGGAATTTGCTCTACCATGCTGAGCTACAGCGGCGCAATACTACAGCAAATCCGAGCACAAAATAAATCTTTGGTCTTACTGGATGCCTTCTTCGCGAGAGTAGACGTACAGCCCATCCAGGAACACCCGCTGGTCCTTATTCTTTATCTTGGTAGACAATTCGATGTTTGCCGCAGTCTGCGAAACGTCTTCAAGGCTCGGGCCTTGGACCACCACGTCCTCGCCCACCACGTTGACCTTGGTGGCGTCGCCTACAATCCGGGAAACCCTTGCAGCTCTTTCGCCAAAAAAGTTCTCTACGTTGATGTTCTTGCCCTTTATCTTCACAGAGATCGGAAAGTGCGCAAATATGATCTTGAGCTTGTACGTGTAGCCCTTTTCGGCGCCTTTTATCATGCTCTCGATTATGCTGCGCGCGGTGTGCGTCACTGCGAGATCTTGCTTGCGCTTGCCGTAGGGCTTGATCGTTATCTTGTTGCCATCAACTGTAACTGTGGCCGGCAGTTTTGTAAAGTCCTTCTTTATCGTGCCAAGCTTGCCCTTTACTGAAAGCGTGTTGCCTTCCTTTGCAATCTTTACGCTGGCAGGCGCTTCAACTTCTGCCATTATGGCCTGATCAGTAGACGTAGCCAACTAAAACTCCCCCAAGGTTTTCTGCTTGCGCTTCGTGGTGAGACATTATTCCCTTGCTGGTTGACACGAGCAGTATGCCCATGCTATAGGCCGGCAGGAACTGCCTCTCCCATCCAAAGTAAGCGTCCTTTTTGACTGAAAAGCGCGGTGTGATGATGCCGCACTTGTTTATCTTTGCTAATAGCTGGATCCTGAACTTGCCCGACCTGCCGTCGTCCACCTGCTCAAATTCGCCCACGTAGCGGTGCTTTTGCAGCACCCGCAGCACTTCGCGGGAGAACTTGCTTGCAGGCATCACGACGCATTCCCTCTTTCTCCGAGACTCGTTGTTGTAGATGGTCGTAAAGAGGTTGGATAGGACGTTTAGAGCTGGCATTTCATTCACCTATTCGTATTTCGCGAATCCTATGCTGTTAGCAACTTCCCTAAAGCACTGCCTGCAAAGCATCAAGTTATAACTGCGGATGAGACCGGTATATGAACCGCACCTTTTGCACCATCTTGTGCCCTTGCCGTGCGCGAGTTTCTTTCTTCCTGTTACTTCGTATTCTCTTGGCTTTGGCATTTATTCCACTCCTGCTCCGTATTCCTGCTTGAAGAACTCGATCGCGTCGTCCCTGTTTATTCTGTGTGTCTTGCCTATTTTTGCACTCTTCCTGCTCTTCCTTGCAATTCTGTATCCCGGCCTGCTGAGCACCACGTTGACGTCCATTCCAAAGATCCCGATGTCAGGGTTGTATTTAGTCCCGGGGATGTCGATGTGCTCGTGTATTCCAACTGAAATGTTGCCGTAATTGTCAAATGACGATGCCTTGAGGATGTTCTTTTTGGCTGCAATGACGCGCTTTAGGAAGTCGATCGCCGGATCTCTCCTTAGGGTCACCACTGCGCCTATCGGCTCGCCTTTGTGGATACCAAAGTCCCTGACGGTCTTTTTGGCGCCGCGAACCGCAGGCTGCTGGCCTGTCAATTCAAGCAGCGCCTTCTTGGCTTTCTCTATCGGATCGCCGGACTTGCCGACTCCGATGTTTATCACTACCTTGTCGACGCTTATTTTTTTCATGCTTTGTAGTTGCTGTTGACTCAAATCTAATTCACCTTTATCACGGGCTTGTCCTTTCCGACAACCATAACCATTTCAACTGGGAGTTCCACCGACTTGCCGTCAAACGACACAAGCGCCCTCTTTGGAAGGGAAAATACACCGTCCTGGATGTCCTCTATATTGCCCACCGTGCCAGCGTTTTCGCCGGTGATGATGAGCGCGGTCGAGCCCTTTTCAAAGGCAACGCGGTTTTTCACTTGGACTTTTGGCAGGTCGATCACGCACGTGTCGCCCACCTTGAGCTTTTGGTCGCTTATCAGGGTCTTGCCGTCGTGGAATCCGTACTGGACTTTTTTCCCCTTGATGATTGTCTTGCTTGTAACCCTGACCAGCTTTACTCCCTTTTCAGAATCTTCAATGGCAACCGAAGTCAAGAGCGCCGAATCCTTAGGGACCATGCGGTACGCCTGGCCCGTCGCAAGTTCTATTACGTCCATGAGCCCTATTGCAAGGTTCGCGTCATACCTGACAACGCCGTCAACCTTGACCTTGCCCGCGTTCAAAATCCGCTCAGCCTCGTACATCGTGCTTGCTATTTTCAACACGTCGCGGAGCACCATTCCGAGCGGGTACGCCCTGTGCTTTGGATGCGGCCCGGGCTTGACCCTCAGGACAAACCGGCTCTCCTTCCTCTTGATGGCCCAGAACGTCGGCGCCAGCTGCCTCTTTACTCTGGTGTCGCCGCCTTTTTTGCCCATTACTCACTGGCCTCCTTTTTCTCTATTGTTTTCTTTGTCGTTTCCTTTTCTGGTTTTTCTTCCTTCTTTTCGGCTGCCACTGGCTTGCCGCCCTGAAGCTTGTTTGACCTGCGCTTGTCTTCAAGGTTCAGGCCGGTAATCTTTACGTTTGAAGCGTGAATCGGGACCTTGACCTGCCCGCCGCGGATCTTTTCCCTCTGCATGCCTTCGACGTGGAGCGTTCCGCGCTCTGTGTTCACGTCTTCCACCTTGCCGCCGCGGCCCTTGTACTCGCCCCGGACTACCATTACTGAATCGCCCTTTACCACGCGCAAGGTTTTCTTTTTGTACTGCTCGCGCAGCTCGTCTGCGAGCCTTGCGCCAAGCATCTTGTCAAGCTGGTGCTTTGAAGCGTGGATGAGTTTCGGATTAATATCTGCCATAATATTTCACCTATACTATCATTCCCGCCAGATTGGCTATCCTTGGCCACTTTTCGGCGGCCTCTGCTGCCACCGGCCCCTTGATGTCCGTGCCCTTGATCTCGCCTTCGGGCGTCACAAGCACCGCAGCGTTGTCTTCAAACGATACCCTCACGCCGTTGAGCCGCCTTATCGGGTATTTCTGCCTGACAATCACCGCGCCGAAAATCTGCTTACGCAGCTCCGCGGGGCCTTTCTTGACCGTGACTGTAACGAAATCTCCAACTGCAGCTGACGGCATCCTAGAGTGCCTGCCCTTCCACCTGTTCACCATGGCAATGCGCAGGACCTTTGCGCCGGTATTGTCTGCGCACACGAGCTCTGCGGTGACTGGAAGAACCCTTGTGATGTACGGGCGGAACTCTTCAACGCCCTTTGCAGAAACCGCTCTTGACTTAGTTCCCGCCGCCATCCTTTGTGTTCACCTCAATCACCACAAATGAAACCGTCTTTGAAAGTGGCCTGCATTCCGCGATCTTTACTTCCGCGCCTTCCTTAACTTCG
>DASTTF010000056.1:0-18572 GCA_035760305.1 Nitrososphaera sp. | reverse complement strand
TCGACGTATGGCGATGACAAGCAGCAAAAGGCGATTGAGAACTGGCATTCTACCGCAACGGAGGCGGCGACGGTTGCGAAAAAAGCCGGCGTCGGCAGGCTGTTCCTGACGCATTTTAGCGCGCGCTATGACAAGACCTCCGCTCTTGTAAAAGAGGCAGGTGCCGTCCACCCCAATGTCGAGGCGGCGGAAGACCTGAAGGCAGTAGAAATCCCGTACGCGTAAGCAAATCATGAAGAAAGGTTCCTGAAAACAGGTAAAATTGATAAGCATAATTCGCGATATGCTGGATGAATGTTCTATAACATTCAAAGTGAATATTGATGTTCCGCGGGATTCTGGGACTCGTCCTTTCTGCTTTGACTTTTTCAGTTTCGTATGCGTTCGTTGAATATTACGCGATCAGGGACACGACGTTTGGCTACAACCCAGTGCTGTTTTCGCTGGTTTACCCCTACCACTTTGTCATGGCCGTCGTGTTTGGGCTGGCGGCCTACGGCCTGCTGTCCGCCCACGTCGGTACGAAGGGATTGGTCACAAGCCTTATCCTGGTTGGCGCGCTGTTTTCCTCGATGCTGGCAGTAGAGGACTTTATGTGGTTCACCCTGCGCGCCGCCGCGCCGGTGGACGGCGACGCAAACGCCGGCAAGCTCGTCGTGCCCGGCGAGTGGACGACCCAGTTCATGGGATCGGTCGACGCCCACTTCACCGCGATACCAAACTGGTATTTTTTGAGCGTCGGGTTCTCGGCAGCAGCGCTGGCGACTAGGCGGAGCAGGCAGCGGCTGGCGGCAGTCGCAAGCGCCTAGCGATCACTTGCTAATGACGTAAAAGTCATAGACCGGCATCTTTTCCGCGGTCTTTTGCTTCTTGATGCCGTATTCTATCGTGGCCCAGAACGCGGGGAAGGTCTCCACCAGCCCTATTAGCGGGCAGAGCAACAGCGTTTGCGCGTGAAACATCAGCCTCTTTGCCCATCCTATCTTTGAATACCGGAGGTTCAGAAAAAGCCCCACCTGATACGACGAGAGCCAGACAAGTGACGTAAAGAGCAGAATAGTTCCAACCCCAAGCTCGACAGGGCTGACACCGGATATTGAATTCGCAAGCGAGACGAACGACAGGCTTGGCAGCTTATCCGGCAGCGAAACGATGTTGTAGTTCAGATCTGGAAACGAAAAGAGCACTGGCATATAGTTGTGCACCGCAAAGGCGGCGGACGCCACTGCGGAGGCAAAGCCGAGGAAGTAGGTGATAGATTTGAACATCAGCTTGTACCTGTGAAGGCGCGGGAATTTCTGGAGGTTCTGCATCGTGCCCAGAACCCACCTGCGCCTTTGGAAAAAGTGATCCTTGAGGTTGAGCGGAGGCTGCTCCAGCAGTATGCCACCATGCCATCCCATTGCCCCGCGGCCATACTTTTCGTAGACCTTGAAGCCAAACATCTGGTCTTCAGCGAGGGTCGGCCCAAAGTTCCAGCCGACGTCGTCCTCGATGTCCGACCGGATGAGCAGATTGCTGCCGTGCATGTGGAGAGGGGGTGGGTTGGTCATCTGGGAGACGCAGTCATAACACGCAAATGGCCTTATCGACTCGGCTATGGCAGTCAGCCGGTTTGCCGACTCGAACTTTAACGGGTAAAAGATTGGACCCTCCGACGCGACTCCTTTGCCATCCCTGATGAACTTTAGCAGAGCGAGAATGGTCTGGGACGTCACGTAGCTTTCGTCGTCCATGTGGAATATCCAGTGCTTGTCGGTGTTCGTGCCGGCGCGCCGGCGGTGCTCCACCGCGTACTGCATGGCCCGGCCCTTTTTTATCGCGTTCGTGTGAAAATCCTGATCGACCATCACTACTTCGCACTTTTCATTTCTCAACGTGCTGGCGTCTTCCGGATCGTCCGTAACCACAGAGATCCTGTAATTGTAAAAGTTCACCTTGTGCGCAGAGTTCATCACCGACAGTATCCCGCGCTTTACCACCGGCGTCTTTGTGGCAGAGCGTGTCGTTATCTGGAATATTATCGCAGGGTCGTTGTGTACCCGCCTGAGGTCTTGCTCCACAAACACCTTCCTGTTTTTCAGGATCCGCCACACAGATATCACGGCGATCGGGACGTAGGAAAGCCAGAAAAACGTGGCCACAGCTATCAACAGACTATCCAGCACGAAATTGTATGATTTTTATTGTTTAATAACAGGCGCATTCTAGAACCATTCTACAGCATTCCGCTCATGTGTAACAAGAGTGCAGAAGAATGTTGTCTAGAACTCTAACTGCAAGCCCATCATAGAGCGTTTTTTCTTGTAGAATTTCACTGAAACCTGGCATTTTCTGATTTCTAGAAAAATTAGAGATAATAAAAGAGCGCGCCACCTAGTTGCGATGGAATCAGCTGAACAACAAATACATTCTAAAGATAATCCGACATATTGCAAGCAATGCGAAAGCGAGACCGTGATATTTGACATGGTCTCGAGCGAATTTGTCTGCAGCTCGTGTGGTTGCGTTGCGGACGACAGGATTTTCCACGCCGACGGCGCAGCCGGCTCTATAAACCCGTCAGAATACAGCGACAGGACGAGGACCGGCATGCCAGAGTCCCTTGCGATACACCACAAGGGCCTGTCGACGTTGATAGGGCTCGACGATACCGACGCAAGGGGCAAGATGCTCGAGCCGGCGCAAAAGATAAAGATGCAGAGGCTGCGTACGTGGAACAACAGGTCGCAGCTCAACGACTCGATCTCTAGGAACCTGGAAAAGGCCCTGAAATTTTTGAACAACTTTGGCGATAAATTGTATCTCAGCCAAGCAGTGATGGAAAGCGCCGCTTACATCTACCGCAAGGCCGCCCTCAAAAAGCTGGCCAAGGGCAGGTCGACTCTGGGCTTGGTGGGCGCGTCGCTCTACGCGGCGTGTAGGGAGACTGCGACACCAAAGACCGTGGCCGATGTCGCGACCGTCTGCAACCTATCGAGCAAGGACGTGATGGCTCACTACAAGCTCATACTCAGAGAACTGTCACTTCAGATGCCGGTGCTGCACGGCCCGGACTATGTCACGCTGATAGCCAACAGGCTCGACCTGAGCGAGCGGACAAAGAGGGAGGCGCTGCGAATCTACGCGCTGGTGCAGCAGAACCGCATTTCGCTTGGCAAGAACCCGAGGGCGCTTGCAGGCGCGGTCATTTACCTTGCGTCTCAGAACTGCAACGAGTTCCTGCGCCAGGTAGAGATATGCCAGGTGGCCGACATCTCTACAGTGTCGCTCCGGAAAAGGTGCAAAGAGATCAAGGCGACTCTGGGAATTTGACATAGCGCGACAGGTCCATTGCATTATTAACACCGGCAAGATGATTAGAGTCTAGCATCAGGTATGCGGCCTTGAATTTCGGGTACGCTTCCCTGCACGAAAATAGCGTCATGACCGCGTCGCTGTGGTCCAGCCGGAACCCCTGGCAGGGCTCGTGCCCCCTCACTATCGCCTTTGTGTTTGACGCCCGTAGCCACTTTTGCGAAACGCTGCTTCCAAAGTGCCTTCCAATGCCCCTTCTCGAATTTTCCCATCCTAGTGCCGCGTCAACCTGCCGCGGGTCGTTCCACAGCAATTCTTCAAGCATCCTGCTCCTGACATGGTTTTCCTGCGCAGCGGCTATTGATTCCAGGTTTGTGTCTTCTGCTGGAAGCCCGCCGTGGACCAGCAGCAGCTTTTGCTTGACCACTGTCGCAAGAGTGAGCAGCCTGAACATCAGCAGCAGCTTTTGGTAGATCTCTTTGCCACCGTTGCCAAAGCGTTTCTCGATTTCGTATGGCAGGTCGTGCGATGGGAACGGGAACTCTGCCGGCGCCTCGTGGTTTCCCCTCATGAGCACGACCGAATCGGGGTATGCGCTTTTCAAATGGCAGACAGAATACATTACTCCGACAGAGTCGCTTCCCCTGTCGACATAGTCGCCCAGGAAGATCAGCTTGTTCATCGGGTTTGACAGGAAGCGCCCGTAGTTTATTTCGGAAAGAATCCTGAAAAGCGACTTTGAGTCGCCGTGCAGATCGCTAACGATAACAAGGTTTTCCAGATCATGGATTTCCGCCAGACCGCCTCTCACCCTGCCGCCCGCAATGCTTTTTTTCTGCCTTTCTGCCTGCATCGCGCTGGTCGCCAGATCTATTTTCTGCAGAAAATCAGACGCTTTTGCCGCCGACTGCTCCAGTTGCAACAGAGTAATGATCGGGCGCGGCGGTTAAATGTATTGCATGCAGGATGCTTCTAGAAAATAGCCGCCAAGGCAGATAAATCAGCAGTCACATGGTTTCAGATGAACGCAAGGGTGCTCGTGACAGCCGCGGGCAGCATAGTAGCCCAGGGCATAATAAAGTCGTTAAAGCTGGCAAACAAGAACGGCACCAAGTACACGATAATCGCGGTCGACATGAGCCCGCTTGCAGCCGGCCTTTACCGCTGCGACGGCGGCATCCTAGTTCCGGCAGTGTCGGCGCCTGACTATATCGAAAGCATAATCAGGGCTTGCAACGACAACGGCGTGCAGGCCATTTTCTGTGGGTCCGACGACGAGCTGTTGGCCCTTGCAGGCGCAAAAGGCGAGATAGAAAAAAGAACTGGAGCAAAGCTGCTGACCGGGTCGCCCGAGGCTCTTGCGATTGCGAGGGACAAGTGGGCGACATACGAGTTTTGCAGGGCGAACAATCTTGCCTGCGCGCCTTCGTCGCTTCCAGAAGGCCGCGGTGAATTTGCAAAAGAGTTTGGCTTTCCAGTAGTCGTCAAGCCGAGGGAGGGCTATGGCTCGCTCCACTTGTACGTTGCAAACAATAAAGAGGAAATGGACGGCGCCGTTTCATCCATTGAAAGAGCTGGCTGGCGCCCGCTCGTGCAAAAGTACCTGGCCGGCGACGAATTTACCACCGGCGTCACGATCGACAGGAAATGCAGTTACGCCATGTCGTCGATATCGATCAGAAAGACGATCAAGCACGGCCAGACGTACAAGGCGTTCATAGACGACTATCGCGGTGTGCGCAGGCAGGCAGAAGAGGTCGCGCTAAAGCTCGGCGCATCCGGCTCTGTCAACGTGCAGGCCAGGATTGAAGGCGATTCGCCCGCGGTGTTTGAAATAAATCCGCGCTTTTCGGCGACTTGCCCTATGCGCGCTACTGCAGGCGTGAACGAGCCGGACATCGTGTTCCGCAACGCGGTTCTGGGCGAAGAAGTAAAGGTTGACAGCTATGACAGGCTCGTCTGCATGAGGTACTGGAACGAAGTCTATGTGCCGTACGCGCTGTATGAAAAGGCATCGCGCGGGGAAAAGATAGAAAAAGGCTCGTTCGTGCCTGACTATTTCTAAAAAGAGAGAGGGGCCGGCTAGGGCCTGATGCCGAACCCTTTTTTCTTGGCTATCGCAAGCGCGGCCATTATAGATCCTACTGCGCCTGCCATGACCAGAGCCGCCAGCGGGAATTCCGGCACCACGTTGGTTCCGCTCACCGCCACGTCGCGCTCGCTGTGGGAATAGTTGATCTCAAAAGTCGTCTCTGCGCTTGTTTCAGACGTCACGATCACGTCGTTGCTTTCAGAGCTCACCGCCTGACCGTCGATCATTACCACCATTTCGCCGCTCAGCATGGCCTTTGGCACCGTCACCTGCGTAACTCCCCTTGTGCCGGTCTCACCTTCTACCCGGAACGTCACCATCTTCGCCTCCTGGTCAAGTTCCACGCTGTCGACAGTCGAGTTACTCGCGATTTCCACCTGGAACTCCTCTCCGCCTTCCGCCGTTATGTCAAACGAGGAAGAGCTAGCCACTGCGAACATTGCTGCAGACGACTCTAGCTTTGCGGTAATCTCTGCGCTGAGCAGCCCGAGCACGCTTGCTTCAACCTCCAGCATTGAGCGTGTAGAGTAGTCGCCTTCTGCGTCCGCCGGCAGCTCTACGCTTGCAGAGTATTCGCCGCTGCTGTCAACCTGCGTCTGCTGTTCTGCCACCACCGTCCCCTCCGCGTCCATCACTCTTACGGCGACGTCGTCGGACTGGGCTTCTTCCCTCACTTCGCTTGAAACAGAGCCGGTGATCACGACCGTGTCGCCGGGCCGATAAAGATGGTGCTCGGACTGCACGGTGACAGAGCTGTCAGAGTCGGCGCTTGCCTTCGGGTACGCCGTCTTGTAGGATACCTGCGACTGCGCGCTGCCCTCCGCAGAGCCGCTCTGCGCAGATACTGGAGCCGCCGGCAAAAACATGGCTCCAAGCGCTATATTCAGTGCCACCAGTACCGCTATTGGCATCTTTTTTCCATCTAGCATTTGGAAAGATTGTTTTGTCTGGATCGTATATAAGATGACTAGATAAGACGCTACAGGGAAATGTTCTATTATATACGCAGATTTTCCTCCAAAAAGATAATGAAGATCAGATGTAGCGCGCAAAGAGCAGGCTACTCGCCTTCCTGATTGCCACTCTCATCGCGACGGTCGACGCGATTGCGGCAAACACCGTGGCGGCAAGGTACGCGATCACGGCGTTTTCAAAGCCATACTGCGCAAGGAACGCGCCGCCCGCCGCGACAATGAGCGCGGATACCAAGGCCACCTGCGCAAGGGTCTTTGCCTTGCCAAGGAAGATCATGAACACCCCGTTTGCCGCAAACATCGACAGGAACACTGCGCCGGCAGACGCAAAGGCCAGTATGCGCAGGCTGTCCTCCGACCCGCCTAGCTCCCCGATTATCGTCGGCGCCAGAATGTTTAGCAGCACCGCGCCGGCTATGGACACGGCGATTGACGCGGCCATCAGCTTGCGGTAGCTGTACTGCAGGAACCAATCAATCTTGCGGCTCTCCGACACCTTGAGCGTTATCGCGCGGTTGTGCACCAGGGCGTAGATGGGCGACGTTATAACGTACTGTATGATCGCAGTAGGCAATATCACCAGCAGCGCGAGGTCGGCGCCGATGTGGTAGACAGAGTTGAACGAGAAGGGCAGGACCGTCCCGTTTGCCGCGGCCACGGCCGCGGGGTTGAAGAACCACGCCACCGCCCTATCCGCAAAGAGCATGACAAAGTAGAACGTGCCATACATAAAGTAAGGCAGGCACTCCCACACCTGCACGCCAAAGCGCGAAGTGATCGTGTTGTCGTTGACCGTGAGGGGGCTGTAAAAATGTGGCGCGTCCCTGGCGACTATTGAAGTCGAGCTCTGGCCCATTATCCTGTAGTGGTGGTACGCGGCAAAGCCGGATAGCACCGCAAACGCGCTGCCAAGCGCGGCAAAGTAGCGCACCGTGACGTCCGGGATGACGTCCGTCGCAAGGAAGAACAGGCCGGTGAGGGCGGCAAACGCGATAGTGTACGAGATCCCGATGTGCGCCAGTTTTTTGAGCGCGTACATTATGACATAGCTCACCCTGTGGAGCGAGATGGTCACAGTGCTGACGGCCGCAATCGTGGCGAGCTCCAGAGGGATGTTTGCGATCACCGCAACCCCGTAGAGCGCGGCGACGGTGCCCGACAGTATCACGCCGGAAAGGGCGTAGCTCCTCTTGATGCTCCTCTTTACCTCCCCAATGTTCGTCTGTGAATAGTAGAACGAGAACAGCCGGTTATAGTTCTGCAGCAGCCCTTCGGTGACCACGAGCCCCAGAAAGACGCCGGCCAGAAACGCGGTCGTCACGTCGGCGGGCAGTCCCCACGCCATCCAGAGCGACACACCCGTCACGAACAGGAGCACGAGCGAGCCCAGCCACGGGAATATCATGCTCAGGCTCTCGGCGAGGCGCCTCTTTGTACTTGGCACCTCCATCGCAAAGGAATCCGGCGCGGGCCTGCTGCTGTCATCGTCGTACGCGTCGACAAAGTTGTAGACGTACTTTGCAAGCTCGTGGAGGCTGTCAAAGCCGTTCTTTTTTGCAGTCCTGTCGTCATAGCCCAGCACTTCCAGGAACACGAGCACGTCGGCCATGTTGTTGACGCTCTGCTGGATCTCGGCTATCGACCTTGCAGTCTTGCTCGCAAACACCCTCGCTTCCCGGGATATTTCCCTGCCTTGGACGGACTCCACCTAGGCCGCCTCCCCCGAGCGTATTTTCGCCACCTGCAGCTTGCTTATCGACTCTACCACGCCTTTCAGCCCCTGCTGCATCTGCACCTTGGAGTCATAGCCCAGCACTGCGCGGATTTTGTCGATAGACGCAAGGCCGAGCTTCATGTCACCAGTTCGTGGCGACGCGAACTGGTGATCGATGCCGGTGGCCCCGACCAGTTCTTTTACGATCTGGACGAGCTCCAGTATGCTAGTCGCCCTACCCGACGCGACGTTGAACATCTCGCCCACCGCGCTTGCAGACTCCATTGCGAGCATGTTTGCCTGCACGATATCCTCCACATGGACAAAGTCGCGCACCTGCAGGCCGTCCCCAAAGATCGTGGGGCGCTCGCCTTCGAGCAGCTTGTTGATGAAAACCGTGATGACCCCGCTGTAGTCGCTGTAGCGCTGGCGCCGGCCGTAGACGTTAAAGTAGCGCAGCATCACCGTCTCAAGGCCGTAGGTCCGCCTGTACGCGTGTAAATAGTCCTCGACCGCCAGCTTGCCTGCGCCGTACGGCGAGTTTGGCCTGCACGCCATGTCTTCCGTCGCCTTGCTTTCCAATATCCCATAGACCGCAGCCGAAGAGGCAAAGACAAAGCGCTTGACCCCGGCCTTGACGCAGTAGTTCAGCAGATGGAGCGTCATGTTCACGTTGACGTCGTGCACCAGCATCGGGTGGCTCACCGACTTTGGGACGCTCGCTATCGCCGCTTCGTGGAAGACGACGTCGATGCTCGTGTCCTGCAAAAGCGCCGCCGCTTCCCGGGCGTCGCCGGCCATGAAATGGAGCAAGTCGTTCCCGCGGTGCTGTGCGAGGTTGTCAAGCGTGCCGGTGCTCAGGTTGTCGATGACGTGCGTCTCAATGCCCCTTGCTATCAGCTCGTCCACTATGTGACTGCCGATAAAGCCGGCCCCGCCCGTAACAAGCGCCTTTGCGATCCTCACTGGGCCGCCACCTCCCTTGCAACCGGCGCGAGGCCCTGCCCGGCCATCAGGCGCCCGTACTGCTCCCGGTACTGGCCAAGCGACTGCTCTATCGTAAATCCTTCCTGGACGCGCCGAAGCGCCGCCGCCCCGAGCCTTGATCGCAGCTGTTCGTCCTGGAGCAACTTTGTGATTGCGCCTGCAAGCTCTTGCGGGTGGCTGCTCCGGACCAGCAGGCCGCAGCCTTCAAGGGCCTCCCTTATGCCGCCCACGTCCGTGGCGACAATCCCCTTGCCGCATGCCATCGCTTCAATGATGGCAAACGGAAACCCTTCCGTGATGCTGCTGATGACAATCGCGTCTGCAGCGTTGTAGGAGACTTCTGGATCCTTGACCTTGCCCATGAATCGGACGTTGTCCTGCAGGCCCAGGGTCGACACCATGTTGATGCACCGGAGCGAGTACTCTAGGTCCGTCGACGCCCCATAAATGAGGCACTGGATGTCAGGCACTTGGTCCTTGACGTACCGTATCGACTGGATGAGGTTCACGATGTCCTTGAAGACGTCGACCCTGCCGATGCAGGCGACAGTCGGTCTAGCGTCCTCCCTTTTCACTTCGATTGGCCGGAACTTTTTCGTGTCGACTCCGTTGTATATGACCTTGATCTTGGAGGGCTCGACTCCGAGGCTCTCCTCCCACCTTGCGTTCGCATAGCACACTGGCGCGATGACGTCTGCCATCGAGTACACCGTCCTGACGACGTTGGCGGAAAAGAGCTTCCAGAAAATGTTGGACGGCTCGTCGCGCAGGTACGCGTTGTAGTAGAGCAAAAGCTCGCGGAACGCCACTCCGTGCTCGGTGATTATTATCGGGCAGCCGTGCTCCATCTTGGCCGAGACGGCTATCATTGCCGGGAACCACGCAAGCGAACAGTGCACGAGATCGACCTTTGGTATTTCAAGTGACAGTATCTGCATGTTGCGCTGTATGATCTGGAATGCAGTCAACGCTTCTTTCATCGTCATCTCGCGGTAGAGCGGGTCACGCTCTAGCTGCCCAAGGAACGTCTCCCACGCAAGCGTGTGCTCCAGACACTTTTTAGAGTCATAGACCGCGAGGAACTTGTGGAGCTGGAAGACGATCTTTGACAGCTGCACAGGGTCGCAGTCGTTTGAGAACATGCTGGCGAGGAACTGCCGGTAAAGCGGCACAAACTCCTCCGCTATGATGCGGTCCTTTGTGCGCGCTATTTTGTCGAGCAGCGGCCTGCTTTTCTCGGTGTAAAATTCCTCGTACCTGTTCGAGCCAAACAGCGGCATGTCTATGATCTGCCTGACGTGCGGAGGCACGGTGAACCTGCCATTGACGTTCGGGTTTGAAAGCAGGTTGACGACAGTGAACTCGTGATCCGGCATGCTCTCCACTAGGATCTTTTCCCACGAGTAGACCCCGCCGGACATGACGTTTGGGTAGCTGTCCCAGTTAACTAGCAATACTTTTTTCATCTAGCCTGCTCCCTCCGTCCACGCTTATCGACCTCATGACGTAACCTGCGTCAAACGAGTCTGGCTTTGTCGAGCCGGACTTTCTTGTTTTTATAAAGTCTTTAATTTCGCCGGCCAGCTCGTCCGGGATGCTCGCCTCCTTCTTTTTCGGATCCGGCTTTACTGCGTCTGCCCTTCGCGATTCGAGCTGCCTAGTGGTCTTGTCTGCGCGGGAAAACGGGCTCGTCCTTGCTGCAAGCGTGACGTACCTTTCGCGCGCAGTTTCTGCCGCGGAGTCGCCGGCGAGCGCGTAATTTTCAAAGGCCTCCTGGAGCGACCAAAGGGCCTCCCTTATCGACTCTGACATTGCAACTTCGGAATTTTCAACGTAAATGCTGCCCGCCTCCGAATACAGCGTACGGGCCGGTGACCACGCGCCCATCTTTGCAAGGCAGTTGGCCGCGCATGAACAGCTAAGTGCGGCCCTGACGAGCGAGCGCTGCCTTGCGCACTCTAGCGCGTCCTTGATGTAATACGAGATGGCGCTTTCAAGGTTCCCCTCGTCTTCGGCCTTGACCGCGTTGAACCAGAGATTAGACTCATCTGTAAGTCTCTGCAACCATGTTTTTATCTGCATTCCACTCAAGCCTTCTACGCCCAATTTTTAACCCGAAAGCAATTTTCTCTACTTAGAATCGTTCAAGCTACGCTTCTAGAAGCAAGCTGAATTGAATAGAAGAAGGTTAGTTCAGCAATAAATAAACTCGATAGAGAGTTGCACTAGTGAACATTCTAGCGATAGGCGCGCATCCAGACGACATCGAACTGGGTTGCGGGGGGCTTTTGATGAAGGCCGCAAGGCAGGGCCATGAGATATCCATGTACACCCTGTCGAGGGGAGCGGCCTCGGGCGACCCGGAGCAGAGGACAAAGGAGCTCATGCAGTCTGCAAAGTTCATCGGCGCAAAGGCGCTCTGGATCGACAACTTTGAAGATACCAGGCTCAACGCCAGCAGCACCGAGCTCATCAACCACATTGAGTTTTTCATCAACAAGGCCGACCCCGATCTCATAATCACCCACTCTCTCGGCGATGTGCACCACGACCACCGCGCCGTCGCGTCTTCCACGATAGAGGCTGGAAGGTTCATACCAAACATCATGTCGTACGAGATCCCGCTTACGAAGGACTTCAAGCCGCAGGTGTATTACGACATTTCCGACGTCGTCGACGAAAAGGTCGAGCTGATCAAGATATTCTGGTCCCAGCAGAGCAAGCTGTACCTGAAGGCAAACGCGATCAAGGGCCTTGCAGAGTACCGGGCGCTCCAGAGCAGGCTCAACACCTCGATAAACTACGTCGAGGCGTTTGAGGTGCTAAAGCTGTGCTTTGGCAAAGAGTTCAAGCTCTGGAAGGTCCCTAACGAAAGGATACCCAAGATCGCAGGGGTGACCAGGCCCAAGGAGATAATCGAGCTGGTCTAGGAGAATAGGAAATGCCAGGGCCGCTAGCAGTAGTCGACAGGTCACCGCAGGTAAGAGCGCTGTTCGCCAGGTTTGACCAAGTGAACGACCCGCTTGTGTCAGAGTTCACAGCGTCGATACCGGAAAAGTTTGCCGACGCGGTGGGTCGCGTGGCTTCGCAGAAAATGCTTGCAAGCGACTTTGTCCTGCGCAACCGCGTGATGCTAAAGTCGTTTATCAAAAAGTTCCATTCCGAGGCCGGCACGCTCACCAACAGGGTCAGGAGCAGCATAGAGCTTTTGGACGATCCGACAACAAAAATAGTGGTTTCCACCCACCAGCCAAACCTCTTTGCCTACGGCGGCGTCTTTAAGAAAATAGTCCTGCTCGAAACTTTGAAAAATTCCATCGAAGGGCGCGACAAAGACGCCAAGGTGGTCAACCTCTTCCTCGTGGTGGACCACGACTTTGTAGATGAGTCGTGGGTAAGGCTGGCGCAGCTGCCCGGCATGCAGCACTCTTCCGGCATAATGGAGCTCCGCATGCCGATCAGCGAGTCAAAGCGCTGGCAGCGAGTCTCCAGCGTGCCCGTGCCCGGCCAGGCGGTTGTCCACAACTGGAAGCGGCAGGTCAAGTCGTGGATAAAAAAGAGCGCGGCTGACGCGGACAAGAACGCGCTGGTTGACAACCTGGAGCAGTTCTGGCAGCACGTCGAAGCCTCGCATTCCAGGGCCAAGTCGTACGCTGACATGAACTCGTTTCTCATGTCTAGGGTCGTGAACGAGACCTGGAACTACAGCGCGCTCTTTGTCAGGCTGTCGGAAATATCCGCGGTGTTTGAAAACGGCTTTACCTTCCTGATTTCAAACTCGGGGATATATTCAGACGCGCTCAGGCGGGCGGAGAACATGTTCATGAGCCGCGGGATCGACACCGGCGTGAGCTCTTCCTCTCACCTGCACGCCCCGGTGTGGGTCCACTGCAGCTGCGGGAGCAAGGCGTCAGCCAAGATTGCAAAAAAGAACAATGACCTTGTGCTTGCCGGCCCCTGCATGTCGTGCAAGAAGGACATAGAGCTTTACCTCGGCAACCCCGACAACCTTGACCTCGGCAGGGCCGTCCACGACCTGTCTCCCCGGGCGATCCCGATCCCGCTCTTGCTTGCAAGGGATCTCGGAATTTCCTGCTACGCCTCCGGGACCGGCGGGATAGGGTACTTGATTGACGGAAGCATTGTCAGCAAAAAGCTTGGGCTGGAGCTCCCTCTCGTGCTGGCGTGGCCTTCAAGGGACGCCTACAGAGGTATAGGCCAGGCAGAGGCCGCGGCGTCGATGCCGGCAGAGAACATTGACGTCTACCTCCAGTCGCTTGAAAAGCAGAACGCAGAGTATGAAGAAAAGATAAGGCCGCTCCTGTCGCAGAGGGCGGAAAAGGCAAAGGCAGGGGAGCCCGTGGATGGGCTTTTGTCGCGGCTGTTCGAGCTCAAGGAGGGGCAGCGCAGGGTCCGGCAGCAGATAAGCACGGCAGAAAAGATAAGGAACGCAGTCAGTCTTTCGCCCTGCTTTATCGATTACGCGGTCAACTTTGGCATGGCAGGGACCGAGCAGGCATGGCGGAACCATCTCACGCGGAACGGAGACCTTGCCTCGCCGGTGGCCTTTGGGACCTAGGAATCTTCTATGTTCTTGTTGGGTTAAAAAGTACGTTTAACATTAAATCCAATACGAATAGAGTTTCTATAGAGATTGCCCTTAAATTCCGCAGGCTGGAGTAACAGGGGATGGCTAGAGATAATAGAATTCATCCTGTTGATGTGCGAGAACGGCGCCAGAAAGACCCACGTCATGTATCGCTGCAACCTGAACTCCAAGCAGATAAACCAGTACCTTGAATTCCTGTTGGACAGCGGAATGCTTGAAATGATACAGGAACGCCCAAGCTCAAAGCGCTACATCTACAGGACGACTGACCTTGGGAAAAAGTTCATCGCGCACTACAAACAGCTGGCGTCGCTGTTCACAA
The DNA here is from genome assembly GCA_035760305.1 of Nitrososphaera sp. GTDB lineage: Archaea > Thermoproteota > Nitrososphaeria > Nitrososphaerales > Nitrososphaeraceae > Nitrososphaera. The sequence continues at coordinate 4,577 of DASTTF010000056.1, read as the reverse complement.
AGGCCCCCCCGCCTTCGATCACGTGATCAATTGAACGCAGCACATGATAGTAGTCCGTATTTGCCGCGATAATCAATCATACAATTCAGCTGATGAAGAATTCTTCTGGTCGTAATGAGGTGTAGTTTATACGAAATATCTCATATACAATGTGTGTTTTATGTCATCGTTCAGATGAAGAACCGGAGCCGATACGAAGTAATTGCCGCTATATTGAAATCCGTCACAAAGGAAGAGACACGCACCAAGATAATGTACAAGGCGATGCTGAGCAACGACCAGTGCAAGCTGTACCTGGATTCGCTCATCAAAAGCGGCCTCGTGCACGAAGTTAACAACGGCGACAAGACTCTCTACAGGATAACGCCAAAGGGCAGCAGGTTCCTTTCCTACTACGACCAGATGAAGGAGCTCTTGCCTGTCGGCATTGAAGAAAACCTGGCAGACGAGTATTACCACCTGAGCACATGATTATGATTATACGACAGGCTCTAGGCTGATCCCGTGGCCGTCAAACACTACCGAATAAAGTGTCGACGCCGGGACGAGCGGCTGCAGGAACAGCGTGTCGTTTATCATCAGCAGGCGCAGGTGCATGTCTGACACTTCTGAAAGGTATTCAAGCACATCCCCCTGGGAGTGGCTGATCACCGCGATTGAAAGGTCGGCGCTGGTCCTTACGTCAGACATCAGGTTTTCCATCCCGCTCTTTACTCCTTTTTGGCCGTACGAGCGCTGCATGATGTCCGTCCCCATGACGTTCAACAGCAGCTTGCCGGGGTGCTTTTTCTTCATCGCGGCGAGAGCGGATATGCACGGATCGGAATGCTGTTTTTTTCCCGGCGATATTATGTTGCCGGCCATGCCGCCTGCCTTGCCCGTCCACAGTATCTTGAAAAGGCCCTTCTTGCCCGCAGGCATTGACGGGCCGAGGTAGTCCATTATTGCAGAGGGGATCATCCAGTCAAACGGCTGGAACAGCACAGGATTGCCTGCTGAAACGAAACCTGATACCATCCTCTCAAGGAACGCCATCGCGACTGCCGTGTTCACGTGCGAATCGAGCTCGAGCAGGACCACGCCCTTCCTTGGAAAGCCGCCGCCAAGTGAGCTGTCCAGTGCAGGGTAGCCGCTCCGGACGTGGTCGGCCGTTGCAACCCCATCACTGGCCGCGACTTTATTGCGCGGCTCCGGCCTGAACTTGACGGGCCGGTAGGGCGCAAAGCTGCGGAAGACGTTGTTATCAAGCGTATAGATGTACGACGGCCGATCTATTCGCACGCCGCGGAGCTTTAGCATGAATATCTCCCGCACCCTTGCGCTTTCGTGGTAGCCCTGTTTTAGCTCCACGATGCCGTCTACGAGAAAGTCGAGCGTAGTGTCGTCCGGGTGCTCGCTTATGAATACGAGTTTGGCTTTAGCCCTTTCCCTCCAAGTCTGGAGCACCCTTTCGTTGTTCAGGCGCGCCTCCTTGTCCATGAACGACGCGATCGCGTCCCAGCTGTCGATTATGATTATCGGCGACTGTATGTCCATCAGCTGGTTGGTGATGCGCTCAAAGAGCGACTCTGGCTCGTCCAGCCTTGCGTCCTCAAAGCTCGGCATCACGCCGTGATCGGGGGCTTCGCCGGGGTTCGCGGGTTTGGGCTGGTCGACGAACTTGTCCAGCCACGGGTAGTACTGGAAGAGCTGCTTTGGCGAGATCCTCGTGGAGATGTAGAAAAAGTTGTTGTTGCTTCCAAGCGCCCTCAGGATCGTGAGCGCAAGCGTGGTCTTGCCCGTGCCGGCAAAGCCCTTGATCAGGAGCGAGTACGTGTCGCGCTGGATAAACCGCACCAGCTCGTCCGGCATCTCTATTGGCCGGCTGCCATTTTCCCAGTCAGCATTCACGGTCGATTCTGCCAAGCATGTTCACCATAACCGTCTTTTTCGGTACAAGACGTTTTTCCGGATTAATGGTTATTGATGTAGCTGTTCCTTATTAAATATTGAGCGCGTTTCAATCTCAATAACAATATAACGCACCCGCACGCAAAAAATCCGCGTTGGAGTTCGAGGATGCGTGGCTTGAGGCGATGGCCTGCGCAGGCGGCTCTGCTGTAGACGTTAGCGGCGCGATGCTCGAGGTGCCGGCCATATCAGAGGTCTTAGAGGCCGCGGCTAATGCAAGCAAGCACCCGGGGATGTGGGACTATTCCCGCCGGCTTGGCGCAGGCGAAATGGAGGCGGTACGCGGGGCGCTCCAGCTAGCAAAAACCGCCGAGGACGGCAGATCCGTCTCGTATTCTGCCAACGTAGCTTACATGGGGTCGCGCTACACCCTGACGCTCTTTGCAGTCAAGAGAAGCCAGTAACATATTTATTGTAATGGACAAGTCTTGAGTCCTACGTATCGCTATGGTGATTAACGAGGAATTACTTGCAGCTAGGAAAAAGGTTGCTGAAAGGCGGCCCAAGTTCATCAGGCAGGAGAGCTGGAGGTACGACAGGCTAGCCGAGAACTGGAGAAAGCCCAAGGGCAAAGACAACAAGATGAGGAAGCAAAAGGCTGGATGGCCTGACATTGTCAAGGTCGGCTACAGGGGCCCGAGAATTGCAAGGGGCCTCCACCCGTCAGGCTACACCGACAACGTTGTCCACAATGTTGCAGAGCTGGCAAGGCTGGACCCGAAAAAGGACGCGGCCAGGCTCGGGCATACGGTCGGCAAGAGAAAGAGGATAGAGATGATCGCCAAGGCCACAGAGCTTGGCATAAAGGTGTTAAACGCAGGCAAGCTTGCTCCGAAAGAAAAGGCGGCGCCGGGACCAAAGCAAAAGAAGGCAAAGAAGGGGACTGAAACTTAATGGTAGTCAACATTGCGAAAAAGCGCGAGCTCGTGGCAAGGATTTTGGGCGTCGGAGCCAACAGGATCCGCTTCGAGCCCGACAGGCTGGAAGACGTTGCCGACTCGATCACCAGGGACAACATCCGCTCGCTTGTCAACGGCGGCGCGATATGGACAGTCCAGATAAAGGGGACTTCAAGAGGCAGGGCGATTGAAAAGCGCGCTGTCTGGAAGGTTCATGGCAAGGGCCCCGGATCAAAGAAGGGCAAAAAGACCGCAAGGGTAGGCAAGAAAGAAGTCTATGTCATCAAGGTCAGGTCGATGCGCTACCGCCTCAAGGTTCTCAAGGATCGCAAGGACATCACCAACGAGATCTACTGGCAGCTGTACAAGAAGGTGAACGGCGGCCAGGTAAGGTCGCTGGCTCACCTGCGCGATCTGGTAAAGGAAGCCAAAACCAGCTAGCGCAGTTGCCGAAGATCTGCCCTGCAGGCCATAAAGTCGTGCATGTCGTCGCCCATAAAGCACAAGCCTTCCTTTTTCAGCAGCTCTTTTTTCCTAGCCTTGCCAAAAGCATAGCCGCCGATGTTGCCGTCTGACATGACGACTCGGTGGCACGGCACGACGACCGGGTTTGGGTTCTTGTTCAGGATCCTGCCGATTGCGCGCGACGCGTTTGGATGGCCGAGTGCCCTGGCAATGTCGCCGTACGTGGTCACCTTGCCTTCTGGAATCCGGGCAAGCATGTCGTAAACGTCATCTGCCTTCAGCTGTTTTTGCATATACGTCTGACGGACAAACGCATATTTCAAAATACCGCTAGAGCTTGTAGATTTCAAGCCCGGTTTTTTCTACCATTTTCATTATCCGGTCCTTCTGGCTTCCAAGACCCTTGCCGTCCACGACAACGTGCGTCACCTTCTCCACGCTCTTTTCGATCATCTGACCCAGCATCTGCTCGTCGATCGCTTCGAGGTTATGCTTTGACGCCACGGCCGCAAGCCCAAACTCTGACTCTAGCAACAGCTTGTTGAACTTGCTCGGGTAGTGCGTGCCCCCCAGCGCGATTCCCACCTTGCCGCAGCGCTCAATGCCCCTGTCCAGCAGGCCAAGCAGCGTGTCGCACATCACCCCTGCCGCCCTGCTGTCACTCCACTGCTTTTCTGACGAGCCGAGTTCCACGAACAGGACGGGCTTTTTCAGTGACGTCGGGCCGTGGTGCGTGGATTCAATGACTACGTCGTATTCCGGCACCAGCTGCCTTGCAGCCGTTATCGCCTTCAGGTACCTCTTTTGCAGGCTGGGGTACGACACCGCGATCTCTTTTTGATTCCCGCCGTAGGGGTTGTCGGCAAAGTTGCCGGTGCAGTGGCAGGTGAGTGTCGGGATCTGGCTATCCGACCTGTGCTTTGAGAGGAATATGAACGAGCCGGCCTCAGGGTAGGTTTTGTCGAGGCTTTCCAGGGTGAGCAGGCTGCCGGAGGCGACGTAAAGCTGGACGCCTTTGTGGCGAGCCGACCTGTAGGATTCGCCGTCGCCTGCAAACCCATTATTCTTGAGGTGGTCTACCATGGTTGCGCCCGCCAGATCCTGGCTAGAGGCTACGAGAACGTGGTTGTTCAATCCACAGTGCCTGCGAACAATTGTAATTTTAGCATTATTACGCCCAAGTAAATTTATAAATTGCATCATACCTCCGCTTACCTAACCAAAATGAGCGATAGCGATAGGGTAAACGGCGCCCAAGAGGAA
>DASTTF010000055.1:0-3960 GCA_035760305.1 Nitrososphaera sp. | reverse complement strand
AGCTGCGCCTTTGCCTTTTCAAAATAGCCTGAAATATCGTCTGTCATTTCTTTGCATAAGCCTCCGCTTCTGCCAACTTCTTCCTGTCAAGTACTACTTTAACCTTCTTGAGCCTGACAAACTCCTCGCGCTCGCGCTCTTCCAGCGTCGCCTTGATGAAATAAATGGCGTCCTGGTACTGCGGGATGATGACGTATTCCAGCGCGTTGAGCAGCTTTTGCGTGCGCTCGAGCTCCTTTGCGAGGCTGAATATCGCGTTTTCATATTCCGCCGCCTTGCAGATGCCCGGGAGCATGTTCTTGATCAGCTTTGACGCCTTGTCAACTGAAGCATTGGTTTCCACAAAGCCGTACGACAGCTGCTGGCCGCCTTCCTTTGTCTTTACCTGCAAAGTCGGTATCTTAACGTCGACTATGCGCCTGACGTTGACGTCGACTTCCATGATGCCGGGGGTCGAGTCGGATATCGATTCAAGCGTCATGGTTCCAAGCGACATGTAGGCGTTGTAGACGGAGGTGTAGATTTCGCCGAGCGGCGTCCAGATGTCCTCCCTCGCCTTGTTCGCCTCTTCGATCATTTCGTCTATCTTTTTCAGCAGGACTTCGCGCTTGTCGTCGAGGATCTTGTGGACCATCTTGGCCACCTGCATCGAGCGCCTTATCTTGATGAGCTCGATCTTTGTTGCAGTGGCCCTTCTTCCGAACGACGACATTTCTACTTGCCCTTGTAGTATTGCTTCACGTGCTTGTCCTTGATCTTGGTCAGCTCGCCCTCAGGCAACGTCGACAGCACTTCCCACGCCCTGCCAAGGGTCTCGTCAAGCGTCCTGTTCTCGTCAGGAGCCTGCTTCAAAAAGTGCTGCTCAAACATGTCGCCGACGTCCAGGTATTTCAAGTCAACGCCGGTCAGCCCAGCTCTCCCGACGATTTCTGCAAGAGCCCTGACTTCCTGCGCCCTTGAATAAGCGTCATACATCTGGTTGCCGACCTCCATGTGATCAGATCTTGTCTTGCCTTCGCCGACTCCGTCCTTCATTAGCCTCGATAGTGACATCAGTACGTTGACCGGCGGATAGACGCCCATTCTGAACAGGTCGCGCCCAAGGACGATCTGACCCTCGGTGATGTAACCAGTCAAGTCCGGGATCGGGTGAGTGATGTCGTCAGCCGGCATCGACAGGATTGGCACCTGGGTAACGCTGCCGTTCTTGCCCTTTATCCTGCCTGCGCGCTCGTAGTTGTTTGCAAGGTCGGTGTAGAGGTAGCCGGGATAGCCCTTCCTGCCCGGTACTTCTTCCCTGGCCGCGCTGATTTCGCGCAAGGCTTCTGCATAGTTGGTCATGTCGGTCAGTATCGCAAGCACGTGCATGCCAAGGTCAAACGCCAGGTACTCTGCCACCGTCAATGCCACTCTGGGCGTGATGATTCTCTCGATTGCCGGGTCGTCTGCGAGGTTGAGGAACAGCACCGAGCGCCTCAGCGCGCCGGACTCTTCCAGGCTGCGCTTGAAGTACTGTGCTTCAGAGTACTGCACGCCGATCGCGGCGAACACCACCGCAAAGTCCTCTTTTGTCCCGACTACCGATGCCTGGCGCGCAATCTGCGCCGCAAGTATGTTGTGCGGCATGCCAGAGCCGGAAAAGATTGGCAATTTCTGTCCCCTTACGAGGGTCAGCATGCCATCGATTACTGATACGCCAGTCTGGATGAACGAAGTTGGGTATTCGCGCCGCTCGGGGTTCATGGGCTCGCCGTTGACGTCGAGGAACTTGTCTGCGATCGGATCTGGCAGGCCGTCGTTTGGCCTTCCGAGGCCGTCAAACACCCTGCCGAGCAGTTCCTGCGAAACCGGCATCTCCATCGTCTTGCCGAGGAATTTCGCCTTTGTGCCTGTGATGGTAAGACCGGTGGTGCCTTCAAACACCTGGACGACTGCCTTGCCAAAGCCTACTTCGAGCACCTTGCCGAGCCTGCGCTCGCCGTCCGCCGTCTCGATCTCGACCAGCTCGTCAAACATTGCTTTCGTGATGCCGTCGATCACCATGAGCGGGCCCTTGATCTCAGCGACTTTAGTGTATTCTACTCCGGCCGTTTCAGGCAACTACCTTCGCCTCCTCTGTCATTGCCGCGCCGCCGGCAGCCTTTTGGAACTGGCTGTCTATTTGCTTGTCCAGGTCGTCCAGCTTGTTCAGCTGCTCTTCGGGTATCTCGAACTTTGCCTTCAGCAGGGACGGAATTATCGGCATCGCCCTGATGTCCGCGAGCGGGGTTCCTGCCTTCAGCGCCTTTTGCGCCTCCTTGTAGAATTTCACCATCAACTTTACCAGCTTTACCTGCTTTTGCGGGCTGCAGTAGGTGTCGACCTTGTCAAACGAGTTCTGCTGCAAAATGCCTATCTTGACCATCCTTGCCACTTCAAGCACCAGCTTCTCCTCGTCCGGCAGCGCCTCGGGGCCGAGCAGCCTGACGATTTCCTTCAGCTTGTCTTCCCTTTGCAGGACCTGGTATGACTCTGCCCTCAGGTCGTACCATTCGCCCGTGACGTTCTCCTTCCACCACTTGCTGACGTCTTCGAGATAGCCAGAGTACGACTGCATCCAGTTGATCGACGGGTAGTGCCTAGAATACGCAAGCCTAGTGTCAAGCGCCCAGAAGGTCTTGATGAACCTGATGGTGTGCGTCGTGACCGGTTCTGTGAAATCAGCGCCTGACGGCGACACTGCGCCTACCAGCGTGACAGAGCCGGCCCTGTTTGGTGATCCCAGTGCCCTGACCCTGCCTGCGCGCTCGTAGAATTCCGCGAGCCTTGATGCCAGATAGGATGGGTAGCCTTCCTCTGCGGGCATCTCTTCAAGGCGGCCCGACATTTCGCGGAGCGCCTCTGCCCACCTGCTGGTCGAGTCTGCGACAAGCACCACGTCGTAGCCCATGTCGCGGTAGTATTCCGCCATGGTAACGCCAGTGTAGATCGACGCTTCCCTTGCGGCCACCGGCATGTTGCTGGTGTTTGCAACGAGCACCGTCCTCTCCATCAGCGGCCTGTTTGAGCGCGGGTCGATTAGGTGTGGGAACTCGACGAGCACTTCGGTCATCTCGTTGCCGCGTTCGCCGCAGCCGATATAGACGACCACCTTGCTGTCTGCCCACTTTGCAATCTGGTGCAACGTGACTGTCTTGCCCGTGCCAAAGCCGCCGGGGATCGCGCCGGTTCCTCCCTTTGCAATCGGGAAGTAGGTGTCGATTACACGCTGCCCTGTCACCAGCGGGACCGTCGGGTCGTAGCGCTCGGAGTATGGCCTTGGCTTTCGCACCGGCCACTTGTGATACATCTTTAGCGGTAGTTTGTCGCCGCCCTTCTCTGTGGTTGCGACGACATGCTCGATGTCATAGTCGCCCTCGCCTGCAATGTCGGCCAGCTTGCCTCCCGGGTGGTTTGGCGGGACCATGATGCTGTGGGTCAAGAGCGGGGTTTCTTCAACCGTGCCGAGGATTGATCCTGGGCCGACCTGGTCGCCCTTTTTCGCGACCGGCTTGAACTTGTATTTCTTTTTCATGTCGACCGGGGTTGTTACCACGCCCCTGCCGATGAACGCGCCGGACTTTGACGCAATCTCGTCCAGCGGGCGCTGTATGCCGTCGTAGATCTTGCCAATGATGCCAGGCCCCAGCAGCACTGAAAGCGGCTGGCCGGTCCCGACTACGGGCTCGCCCGGCTTCAATCCTGACGTGGACTCGTATACCTGGATGAATGCAACGTCGCCAGTTAACCTGATGACTTCGCCGATGAGCTTTGAATCGCCCACTTCGACTGTTTCGTACATCTTTGCTGTAGACATGCCGTCTGCCTTGACTGCCGGGCCGCTAACCCAGACGATTCTCCCTTTCGCTACCATTACGCTTCTCCTCTCAGCATCTGGGCAATGTTTTTCCTTATTAAAGGTTTGAGTCTTTCAATTCGGGA
>DASTTF010000054.1:0-9443 GCA_035760305.1 Nitrososphaera sp. | reverse complement strand
GGTCGTCATCTTGTTCGCTTTCATGTAGATCCGCAGGATGGACTCGTATTGGCGCCTAGTCGCTGGCGACCTGATGCTGTCAACGAAGTTGCCCCATAGGACCTTTTCTTTCTTGTTCATTAATGGTTATTGATGCTTGGCGCCCTAGATAAAGCCATTTGTTATAAGTTAGATAGGCTCCAAATGACTTATATTTTAAGTGTAGATCAGTCTTCCTTGACCTGTGCCGAGCCCTTTGTGGCGGAGCCGAGCCTGTCGAGGAACTGGCCCTTGAGGCTGGCGTTCATTTCAAGCACGGCCCTCAGTGAGCCGTCGGCCAGCCACTCCTCGCCCTTCAGGTCCCCCATGGACTTTAGCACGCTGTACGACTGGGCCGCAAACTGGGGCGGGACGGTGACTGTCAGCTTTGCCGTCTCTGACTTTAGCGGCAGTATCTTGCGCAGCGCGTCGACCGCCGCCTTTGTCTGGTCGTCTGCATTTTTGAACGGGTCTATCACGACCCTCGATTCCTCCAGCGCCGCCTCTATCCTCACGATGGGGTGCGGCAGGTGGGTTTTCGGGTCGACAAAGCTCTTGTTGATGAACTGGACGATCTGCTTTTTCTTTTCCTCCACCATCTTTCTCCGCTGGTCGGTGGTGAGGTTCAGCTCGCCCCTTGCGAGTATCTGCTTTGCCACTTCGGCAGAGTCGGCGGTCTTGAAGTGCTTCATCATCTTCTCGCTTGACGCGCGGGAGCCCTTTTGCGCGTCAGAGTAGATGTCGTCTGACACTAGCACGCTTGAAATGTCCACCTTCTTGCCCAGCTTGTAGTCGAGGGCGGGGTCGGGCTTGACAATGAGCTCGAACTTGTCGCCCTCCATTGTGAGGCGGGCGACTATGAATCTGTCCGTCATTTTACCCTGTGGATCGCCTATGAAGTATATATGCATGTTAAGATGCTGAAAAATTTGCAACGTTCGGTAGATTTTTAAGGACGTTTTGGCCAGCTGCAGAAGTATTGGCTTCTCCCTCTGTTGAAGTTGTCGAAAAGTCTGACGAGAGGATCGTTGTCAGGTTTAACAATATTCCAAGGCAGTACGTGAACTCGCTACGCAGGCTGGCGATCAGCGAAGTCCCCACGCTTGCAATAGACGACGTAGTCATACTTGAAAATTCGTCCGTCATGCACGACGAGGCCGTGGCGCACAGGCTCGGGCTCATGCCGCTGCGCACCGACCCGGGCAGGTTCGTCATGCCCCACGAATGCGACTGCAAGAGCACGCTTGGCTGCAGCAAGTGCAGGGTGCTGCTTGTGCTCGACTCTGAAGCGAACGAAAAGACACTGGTCGTTACGTCGGGCGAGATGGTGTCGGAAGATGAATTAGTCAAGCCGGTCAGCAAGGACATCCCGATAGTCGTCCTGGCTCCGAACCAGAAGCTAAAGTTCGAAGCGTACGCGAGGCTCGGAATAGGCAAGGACCATGCAAAGTGGCAGCCGACCGCGGCGGCAATAGTAAAGGACGGCAAGGACGAAAGCGAGATCATCCTGATGATAGAGTCGAACGGCGCGCTTACCGCCGGAGAGATAGTGACGGTCGCGGCAGAGCAGATGGCGTCAAAGGTAAAGAGCTTCAAGCAGCTGGTGTCGTCGCTCAAGGTTCCAAAGAGCGCCTAGGGTACATTTATTTGGGGAGCTTTTGCTACGAGTTGACATAACGCATGTTCGCCAATACAATGATTGACAACACCATCTGGACTCTTCGCTCCGCCTTCAAGAAGAACAAGGCGCCGATCTGGCGGGCCCTTGAAGAAGAGCTCGCTGGCCCGAGGGCCAACCGGCGCGAGATCAACGTGAGGAGGCTGGCCGAAATCACAAAGGCAGACGAAGTGGTGGTCGTCCCCGGCAAGGTCCTTGGAACCGGAAGCCTTGGCCACAAGCTGACGGTTTGCGCTTTTTCGATATCTGAAACCGCCGCCAAGAAAGTGATAGAGTCTGGCGGCAGGGTCGTGACGTTTGAAGACCTGATAAAGAAACATCCGGATGGAAAAGGGGTGCGCATAATTGGCTGAGCAGAAAACAGTGCAAAAGCAGCCAAAGGTCATCGTGGTCGACGCCACCAGCTGCATAGCAGGCAGGATGTGCTCGCATGTTTCAAAATTACTTCTGCAGGGCAACAGGGTCGCGATAGTAAACGCAGAGAAGGCGATGCTGTCCGGTGCACGCGCCAAGACCATCCAGCTTTACAAGGAGCACTTGGAGATCAATTCGGTGACAAACCCGATCCACGGCCCCTTCCACCCGAGGAGGCCCGACACGATGCTGACAAAGATGGTGAGGGGCATGGTGCCAAAGAGAAAGTCAAGCGGCATGACCGCGTTCGCGCGCCTGAGGGTATATATCGGGGTGCCGGAGGAAATGAAAAAGTCCAAGATGGAGTCGTTCTCTGATTCCAAGATAACCAAGCCAGAGTCATACTATATTACCGTCGGCGAAGTCGCCAAGGAGATGGGGTGGAAGGGACAATGACAAACAAGGTAGAGCTTTACCCGGGCCAGCGCAAGACCAGCAGGGCCGTGGCCACGATTGCAAAGGGCTCCGGCAAGGTCAGGATAAACAACACGCCGGCAGAACTGATGTTGCCCGACGTCGCGAAGGAGCTGGTGCTGACCCCGCTTACTCTGGTCGGCGACTACCGCAACAGGATCGACATTGACGTGCAGGTGCACGGCGGCGGCTTTATGGGCAGGGCGTTTGCCAGCGCGGTCGCAATCTCGAGGGCCATGACAGGGCAGGAGAAGGGCGGCAAGGACCCGAGGGAGCACCCGTTCACAAAGAGCATACGCGAAGAGATCAGGAAAAAGATAACCGAGTACGATAGGCACCTCCTGTCAGGCGACAGCAGGCAGTCAGAGTCGAAAAAGTTCGGCGGACCCGGTGCTCGGCGCAGAAAGCAGAAATCGTACCGTTAAATCCTTTCTTTTGGATTCATTGTCATAGCAACAAATAATTTCGTCGGATTCTTGTAATTTGTAGGGATAAGACAATTCGGTCAACATGCAAAGGAATCTAGCATAAAAGAATTAATTTGTTTGAATACTGAAAACGCGCACATCTCCACATGCTCCACTAGAAACGCCTGCCCCCTACTTGCCAGAGTCGCTCTGCATGTACACCCTGTAGAGCTGGCCGGTCTGCCGGTTCGTGTATTTCCACCCGTCTGCGGTAAGCTTCATCTCCTTGAACTTAGCCTGTATAGACGGGTGGAGCATCTTGTAGACGTCCTCGCCGATCGAGATCCTGTTCGGGCCGGTCAGCGAGGTTATCTTTGCCGCGATGTTCATGCAGTAGCCGAGGATGTCTATCAGCGAGCTCCTATCGTGGCCGTACTGCACGATCACGTTTTCGCCCTCGTCCATGCCCAGCTTTACGTTCAGCTCGGGGTAATCATATTGATTCAAAATGGGGTTCAGGCCGTTCTTTACCACCGTCAGCATCGACTTGGCGCACTGGACGGCCCTGTCGCACGCGAGCAGCTTGTTGTAGCTCGCGGGAAAGAACGCGATGACCGCGTCGCCCACGTACTTTAGCACATAGCCTTCGTGGCTGTAGATCACCTGCGACATTTCGTAGGTGAACGCGCGTATTATCGTAGTCAGCTTGTCCGCCGGCAGGGTCATGCTCATGTTCGTCGACCCAACGAGATCGGCGTACATTATTACGAGCGGGATCTTGCTGCTCACGTGGTTGAGGAGGTATTCCTGCCCGCGCTCGAGCGACACGTCGTACTGGTAGCGGCGCTTGAGCGCCTTCCAGAGCCGGTCCTGGGTCTGGGAGACGAGGGTCTCGGAATCTACCGTCTTGGACTCTTCTGCGCGGGCTTTTCCCCCGCCGCTCATCATCATGTTAAAGAGGGCCTTGCTGGTCTTGTCCTGCTCCTGCTCTTTTTCAGGTTTCTTCTCTGCCTCAGTCAAGCCCGTGCTATCTAGTCAAATGTCACATTTAAACATGGATATATTAGACAGCTCTGCGGCATTTCTGGCAATGAGGGCGCCGTTCAAGGGAGACGACTATTTCTGCAAGGAGGTAAATGCCGCCGCCCAAGATGTAGAGCAGGCGCACCTTGAATCGATCGGGCCGGCCATCGCCATGCAAAAGTCCGGCGCCATGCTGGGCGACGGCACCGTGACCCAGGCAGACACTTTTGACCCGCAGAGCGTACAGATGTTCTACCAGCGGCTGGCAAACCTGCTCGAAGGCTGGGCGTTCACCGGCATATTGAAATCCGCGACTGAGGACCTGCACAGGCTCTACTGCCAGTTCACAAAGGAGGTCGGCAGGCACCACATAAGCGGATACTTTGGCATCCAGTTCCACGTCCTACCGTACTACAGGGTCGACAGGCGCGTCATAGAGATACAGAAAGAGCTGGCGAAAATCGCGGACGACGCGACCATTGTCTTCAAGGAGATGACGGGTGCGGCGGATAAAGCGCTTGCGGCAGATCTTGAAAAGCGCGGCTACGCCAGCATGGAGTTCCAGGAGCTTTTCACGAAAATGTTCGACGACGAAAAGCTGGTTGAGGAGCTCGACGAAAAGGCGTCGGCCGTCGAAAGCCGGTTCCCACAGTTCAAAGATATGGGCAAGAGGAAAAACACGCTCTTCGCAGAGCTGAACGACCTGCTCATCGAATTGTACCAGACGTCGCCGGTGACAATAGACTACAACAGGTTGATGCAGGGAGAGGAAGGCGTCACCACCTACTTTGACATCGAAGTTATAAAGAACAAAAAGACAAGGGCAAGGGAGGCGTATCTCAACACCGGGAAGATAAAGAAGGACGACGCAGATCAGGTGGTGGCGGAGCTTAACAGCGTCGCAAAGGCCCTGAGAAAGGCCGGCCTTTCCTAGGCATTGTCAAGGTCTGAAGGCCGGACAGTGCTGACATGGCGGCGGGCCATTTGCCTTTTCCAATAATGCAGGCACCTGCCAGCCCAATCACTCAATCGTTTTCAGGGGCATGTTCTTCCAGCCTGCCGCCTGTTTCTGGAACAGAAGCGCGGGGAGCAGTCCTGCCTTTTGACTTGAGCCTCTCGCCCCCCTGATCAGCAAGGTAAACTACCCGCTGTGGGAAAGGTATCTCGATCTTGTTGGCGTCAAGCTCCTTCTTTACCTGTTCCACAAGCTGCTTCCTCATGTCCCACCACACTGAAAAGGGCACCCAGCACCACACGTTGATGCTGACCGCAGAGTCGCCCAGGCTGTCCACATAGATGTCTGGTGTTGGCTCTACCAGCACGAGCGGCGTCTCCCGCAGGTTCTTTCTGATCATCTCTATCACCTTTGCGGCGTCTTCCTTGTACGCGATTCCCACGCTCAGCTCGACCCGGCGGGCGGCCGAGCTTGAGAAGTTCCTGATTTCTGACAGGAACACGTCAGAGTTGGGCAGCCTGACGTACGTCCCGTCGAACATGCGAATGCGCGATGAGAGCGTCGTTATCTCTACCACCACGCCGGCCACGTCCGGCAGCTTGCCAGTTATGAGGACAGGGTCGCCTATCTTCATAGGCTTGTCAATCTGCAGAAAGATGCCAGAGATCAGGTTTGAAACGAGCGACTGAGTCGCAAAGCCGATGACGATGCCCGCTATGCCTCCCGCAAGGACTATCCCTGACAGGTCAACGCCCGAGACTCCCAGTGCAGACAGGAGCGCGATCGCTATTATCACGTAATAGATTGTCTTGCCTAGGGTCCTGCGGGTGTCCGGCGGCAGCCTTGTGCCGATGTACTTGGCCGTGATCATGCGGACGAGCCGCGCTATGGCAAAGCCGGCGACGATTATCACTATAGTCAGCAGTATCGTCAGAGGCGCAATGTCGGTTCCAAACAGGTTTATAGTGCTGTTTGGAATTCCAAACCACGATGACGTTGCATTTCCCACTGACAAGGTTAAAAGGCATGCAATGAAGTGGTATATTGGTTTTAGCAGATAGGTTTACAAATGATCGCCGTCAAATCCTCCACCGTTGGAAGATCTGTTCGGGCACCACCGGCTGCAGTCCAAGGCTACAAAGGACTATCATCTTGTGTTTGGAGAAAACAGAATCGAGATCAACAGCGCAGGCTCTTCGCTGTCGTATAAACGACACGCCGGTAGCGAGCTCGCGGTCGAAGCAATGATAGTTTCAGACGAAGACCCTGTCATAATCGGGATATTTCCCAGCGTGCCGCTCTCCACGCCCGCGGCCGTCGCAAAGAACCTGTACCTGAAGTTCAGGACGCCGGTGGTAGTAGATCAGAAGAGCCATGCGGTGGTCTATGCAAAAATGCCCATCGAGATAGGAGTCTACCGCCAGTCAAAGGATGAGGAGATGCTCATAGACGTGTTTTCCCGCGCCCGCCAGCAGTACGCGCTTTACGGCTCGCCTGAAAGCGGAGTCGTATGCCGCTACATTGAAACAGAGATCAGCACGAGCAAGGACAACATCAAGCCGGCGAAATACGAAGAAGCGCTGGTGCGGGTCAGGATCAAAAACGACATCGACAACGTCGTCAAGGTGAGCAAGGTGATAATCCCGATGGGTGGCGTGGTGCTTGACCACGCGCACGACGACGTATGGCTACCGGGGAGCGTGGAGATGGACCTTGACTCGCCTTTTGGCAAGGACGTGGTGCAGGTGCACCTCACGAAGACCAAGGTAAAGCAGCTTGACGAGACAAGCACCAAGGCTGAAAACGAAGAGACGCTCGTCTTCCTGATGGACGCGGGCTACTAGATTTCGTGTATCAGTTCTGACAGGTTCCTCTTTGGCTTTGCCTGCAGCATCTTTTGCGGGTAGCCGAGGCACAGTATGCACGCCGGCACGAGGTCAGTGCCCAGCGCCTGCATCGCCTTTTGCTCGTCTATCATGCCTATCCACACCGAGCTCAGCCCCAGCGCGTGGGCGGCGAGCTGTGCGTACGCCGCGGCCAGCGTGGCGTCCTGCACGGAGAACTTTTTGATGATGTTTGGCGGGAAATTCATCTTGACCCTTGACGGGTCCATGCAAAAGACCAGCGTCACCGGCGCGCTCACGTACGGCTGGTTGTTTGCGGCCTGGGCGAGCTTTGCTTTGATGTCCGCGTTCTTTACGTGGTAGATCTCAAACCCCTGAAAGCCGCCGGCAGTCGGCGCGGTGTCGGCGGCGGCAAATATCATCTCCAGCTTCCAGTCCTCTACTTCCCGGTCCTCGAACTTGCGCTGCGACCTGCGATTCAGCATCACGTTGAAAAGGTTGGTCTGCAGGATGTCGTCCACTTCCGACGGCGCCTCTTCCTTTTTCGGGTAGACCTTGGTTTCTTCTTCGCCGGAGTACATCCTTGAAAAGATGTCGCTGGGGTACATCGTGATAGCTAGGAACGCCCTTTGCAATAAAGATTTCAATGATGATGAAGACAGAAATAGTATTCCGGTTGAATTATATCTGCGGGCAATGGTCCAGACAAAAAAGATGGTTCTCGAAATAGAGATAGAAATCGACGTCCCGGTGGACATTGTGCAGGACAGGGGCAGGATAAAGGCTGTGGAAGACGGTCTCGGCCAGATCATTTCAAAGGGCCTGTACGATCAGGGGATCTCGTTCAGGATAAAGAAGATGGGCTCTAAAATCAAATGAAGGCGGCCATCATTATACGTTCATGAGAGACGGCCAGCTACACTCAAGTGGTTAAATACTGCGCCTCACGTTCCGCTTTTACGAACATATTCCTGATAGCTTCGATCGTGTTCCTTACGGTAGGAAGCGGGTACCTTGCAAGGGCCGGGATGCACTACTCCGACGCTGCCGAAAACGACGCGATAAGCCAGGAATTTTCTGCGTGCGCCGGCTGCATGAGCAACAACCAGATAATGGACGCTTACGTGGAATCGCTGCGTGGCAAGATGCAAGGAAGCCTGCAGGACATGATCTTCCATTCAGGGATAGGGATCGCGCTGTTTTCAAGGGGGACAGGCTTTTCGATGATCTATGTAAAGTGGTACAGGAACACCCAGCCTATTCTTTGACCGCAAGGGTCCTGAGCACCTTTTTTTCAAGATCAAAGATCCTGACAAGGTGGTTGTTCGTGTCGGCGATGTAGAGCAGGCCGCCGCGCGCTTTGACGTCGCTTGGCTCGTACAGCCCCAGCGCGTCGCACGACGGGTCGTCGACGTTGCACATCGTTTTCATTTCGGGCCGGCCCACCAGCGTCGACACCTGCTGGCTTGCAAGGTCGATCAGCCTGATCGCGTGGTTGTACGTGTCCGCGACGTAGACGCTGTTGCCCTCGCAGGCGACCCCGAGCGGGTGCTGCAGCCTGGCCTGCTCGAGCGGCCCGTCCTTGTGACCAAAGACGAACAGCCCTTCGCCAACAGTCGTCTGCACCGCCTTGCGGTCGAGGTCTATCCTCCTTACTGCGGAGACTTCGCTGTCTGCCACGAACAGGTAGCTGCCGAAAATCGCAAGGCCGCTTGGCTGCGCAAACTGCGCCTCCGCAAGCGGGCCATCGACGATGTTTTCGTACCCGCTGCCTGCAAACGGCCCCACCTTGCCTGTCTGCACGTGGTAGGCCCAGATCTGATGCAGGCCGGCCATCGCGATAAAGATAAAGCCGCCGTCGTACGCAAGGTCCCAGGGCGAGCTCAGCTGCGTCGCCTTGCCGTCCTGCGGCGACTGGAGCCAGTGGCCCTGCCTGCCGTTGCCTGCAAGCGTTCTCACCGTCCTCGACTGGAGGTCGATCTCTCTCAGCGCGTGGTTCTCGGTGTCGGCGACATAGATCTTTTCCCCGACCCAGAGCACCCCCTGCGGCCGGAAGAACTGTGCTTCTTCAAAGCCGCCGTCGCGCAGGCCTTTTGCGCCCCCTCCCGCCTTGTGGACTATTTTCCCGGTGCCGGCGTCGGCTACAACAACCCTGTTGTGGTTCGAGTCGCTGATCGCAAGCATCCTGCCGTCGGGCGAAAGCGACAGCTTGCCGGGATATGACAGAACCCGCGGAGGCCCTGCCGCCGGCTTTATTATTGCAAGCGGCCCTTTTGCAAGGCCCTCCTTGTGCCTTTCGAGCAGCACACCGACTGTGTCGTCAAGGTTCTCGCGCTGGCCCTCGCCGGACTGCTGGTAGACCACGTTGCCCTTTGGATCAATCACTACGATCGTCGGCCAGCCGCCGACGTTGTACGACTGCCAGATCGCCATGTCCCTGTCGACGACTACAGGATGGCCGATCTCGTACCGGCCGACCGCTTCCCTGATGTTCTCTGCCTCCTGCTCGTTGTTGAACTTGGCAGAGTGCACTCCGATGACAACGACAGGCTTGCCATGGTACTTTTTCTCTATCCAGTCGAGGTCCGGCAGCGTGTGCATGCAGTTGATGCAGCAATAGGTCCAAAAGTCAAGGACCACGACATGGCCCTTTAGGTCTTCGAGCGAAAGCGGCCTGTCGGTGTTGAGCC
>DASTTF010000053.1:0-4420 GCA_035760305.1 Nitrososphaera sp. | reverse complement strand
CTTTCCTAGCGAGTCGTGGTCTCTAAAGTAGTTGTGGTAGAGCTGGTACCCTTTGAAAATCGGGGAGTCCATCTTCTTTATTCCTCTCATGACCTTTTCCCTGTCTCTCACTTCGCCGTTCATCCTCTCCATCTTGTTGTTGTTCATATCGCCCGCGAGGTGAATGTGTCTTACGTGGATCGTTCGTGGAGCCAGCGCAGTAGTATAGTATTCTTTCTTGTACGCTTCACCAAAGTTAGGCGCGCCATCGCTGATCAGTTTTCTTGGCTTTTTGCCCGCGACTTTCACACCCTCTTTGAACATCGGTCTTACATCTTCGGTGAACTTGCTGTCTGCGACTTGCTGCGCGATCCAGAAGCGAGTCTCATCATCCATGAGAGCATAGAGGTATTTCGTATTTCTTCTCTGGCTCATCCATTCTTATAGCATACTTCCAACAAATACTTTAGTTAGCTGGTTTTTGGCTACCAACTGGGGTGCTATGAGCTGCATTCTGGATTATGGTCATCCACTTGTTAGAGCCTTCAATATGGATATTCGCAGCCTCAGCGCTTAGTTTTCGCATTTGGCGCGACTGATAATTTTCTACATACAGCTATAGCCGTGCTCCTCAAGGCATAAAAAGTTCGGGCATCTCCAAGTATTATGACAAAGGCCACGTTAGACGGAGACGCGAGCTTGACAAAACGAAGTTGCGAGACTGCCAAGGGGAAAACAGTGCCTTGCTAAAGTCTAACCGCACAATACTGGAAAGCCTCAGCGAAAACGTCAGAAGGATCAGGTTCAACACCAATTAAGGCCATGGCATTTTGCAATGACGCACGCCCGTTGAGCCTAATAAACTGGAATAATTTACCTTGGCTTGTTGCGCTTGCGCCTTTCAGCCTTGGCGTACTTTTTGCTGCCTGACCTCTGGGCGCTATAAGCGTGAGTTTTTGTAATGTCGCGTTTCCTTGGCATAGAGAAGCTAGCGTGATGCGGGTATTATATATCCTACCTTGATTCTTCCTTTAGTTTCGTCATCCTTCTTTCTATTTCGCTAACGATCTGCCGCTGGTAGCCGGTGTTCTTGTAGAGGTCAAGGTTCTTTTTCAGCGTCTTTAGCAGCCACTTCCTGTCCTTGAACTCGTAAAATACGTTTTCCCACTCCTGCGAAAACGCGGTTACCACCTTTACGACCTTGCCAATGACGTTGTGCTTTGCGACGCTGTAGGCCGAGCCTGAAAGCGGGTCTTCGACGCTCACCGCGCCGTCCACTATGCTGACCTTGGTGACCTTTGCGTGCTCTATCGTCAGGTCCTTTACGTCCGTCATCTGCAGCACCTGGATATAGTCGCCGGTCCGGAGCATGTCGACTACGGCGTAGACGATAATGTCTCCCGGGTACATCAGGTTTGGTATGTACCTGTCAGAGATCCCGACGTGACCCGAGTCGGCGATCAAGAGCCCATAGTCGTCCTGCAGATATTTCTTGCACGTCCAGTACACGTGTGACCTGTCTGATGCCGCTACCCTCTTTAGCACTTCGACGAGAGTGCTGCCGACGTTCTTGTCAAGCGACAATATTTCGTCTGCGACTGCGGCAATCTTGTCTTTCTTCGTTATGATCGGAGGCGACACTGACTGCGAGTTGTTGTTGTCCGGCTGGGGTGTTGAGGACAATCGAAATCTACTATAAGATTCTAGTAGATAACATTATCCAAATTAGAAATTGACAAACCGAGCAAAAACGTACGATAACCGAGAACAACAAACATTAAATTAACTGGCAATGGATGCTATTCCTGATGCAGGGCAATAGCAGGATTCCAAGGTGGCTCGTTGAAAGCGACCCATCGTGGGAGAAGTCAATTGATTCAGACCTTGGGATGCTAAAGTGGACAAAGAAAGGGACAGGCATACAGGCGACGTGCCAGCCGGCCAGCATGTTCTGCGAGATCACCGGCCAGACCGACCAGGCAGGCCTCTCGGACATTGCGAGCAGCATGCTGACGGACAAACAGGCCGCGCTGGCATCAGGGGCCGGCGACATTGCGAAATACCTCTCCAGCAGGTACCTGAACCCCGGCGTAAACGGCCCGAGGTTTGACCTGAAAAGGACCCGCAAGTTCTGATACTTTTTTTCTAAAAAAAGGCATCATGAGAATTTTGCAGTTCAAGACACCGCAAGGACTTAAAGCTTATCCGCGCATCCTACCATCTAACATCTGGCAACCCTACCAACCCCAATGATTGTTGCAGGCCGATCCCCCCTTGCTTCCCGCGCCTGCAACAATTATTTTATATAGAAACCCCCGCAACTGTTGACTGCTATTGTCGTTGCAGGATGCGGTGCAAAAGCTGGCCAAGGACGCGGTAAAGCGCGCCAAGGGCGCCAGGGTGATAGGCCTTGGCAGCGGGAGCACGGTCGCGCACATTGTAAGGGAAATGGCGAGGCTGCCGGACAAGGGATCGATTGAATTCGTCCCGACTTCGCTCCAGATAAAGATCGAAGCTGAAAAGGGCGCGCTCAGGATGGCTGACGAAAGCAGGATTCCCGACATCGACGTCGTCTTTGACGGAGCCGATCAGATAGACAACAAGTTCAACATGATAAAAGGGGGCGGAGGCGCGCTGTTGAGGGAAAAGATCCTGATCTCTGCAGCAAAAAAAGTCGTCATTGTTGCTGACGAGGCCAAGTTCGTGCAGTCGTTCAACAGGTCCGTGCCGATAGAGGTCCACCCGATGGCGCGATTATCGGCGCAGAAAAGGCTGGCAGAAATGGGAGGCAGGCCGGCGCTGCGCACGCTTGACAAGGGTTATCCGTTTGTAACAGAGAACGGCAACATCATGCTTGACACGACTTTTGCTTCGATACCCGACCCGAAGAAGAAAGAGGTTGAACTGAAGAGCATCGCCGGGGTGCTCGAAGTCGGGCTCTTTACGAGGAGGGCCGACGTCTACTACAAGGCAAAGGCCGACGGCACTTTTGAGACAATCGCGTTCTAGCTTTCGGAAAATTAATCGTCTTATTTTCATTGATATACAGCTGCGAAAAACTAGCATTACTGTCCTCTTAAATCCTTAATTACAGGCATCTGGACAGTAGCCTAATGAGGCAGGATGTCATCAAGGCAGTAGCAGCCCTTATCACAGCAGCCTTTGGTCTTGTAGCAGCCCTTGCCTGGAACACGGCGATTCAGGAAATATTCAGACTGGCCTTTGGAGAACAGAGCGGCGTGTGGGCGATGATACTCTACGCAGTCGTCGTCACGATATTAGCGGTAATTGTGACGATATGGATAGGTAGGGTTGCAGCTAAAGCAGGAGACAAGGAAGAAAAGTCCTAGCCAGACGATGCAGGCCTTGGCACAAACTCGCCGTGCCCGAGCGCCTGCGTGTCAACCTGGCCTCCCTCCATCACGACCCTGCCCCTAACAATTGTCATTACCGGCCAGCCCTTCAGCCGGTGCCCGTCGTAGATGGTATAGTCGGCGTACGACTGGAGCAGTTCCGGCGTGACCTTTTGCTCAAGGCCCAGATCGACTATCGTCAGGTCCGCGTCAGAGCCGGGCTGGATCGTGCCTTTCTTTGGGTACATGCCAAATATCCGGGCAGTGTTGTAGCTGGTAACTTCTGCAACCCTCTCAATGCTTATCCTGCCCTGGTTCACTCCGTGGCTCAAAAGCACTGGCAACATCGTGGCGATGCCGGGAAACCCTGCGAGGGCCGACCAGACGTCGCCCCCGCCCATCTTTATGTCAAGCCTGTTTGCGACGTGGTCGGTGCCGATCGTGTCGACTAGGCCGTTTCGCAGGGCCGACCACATACTCTGGAGGTCGCTCTTTGAGCGGATTGGCGGCACGACCTTGCCGGTCAGGCTGCCAAAATCTACAGTGTGCGTCAGATAATGGGGGCATGTTTCAATGAAATAATTTGACCTTCCTTTTTCCCTCTGCGCCAGTATTGCGTCCAGCGCGGCAGTCGAGCCAATATGCACAAAGTACAGGTTGGCCCCGAACTTCCTTCCAAGCTCTGACACCTTGGCAACGCTCTCCGCTTCAGAAGACGGCGGCCTGCAGTCGGACCACGCCTTGAGCCCGGCCACCCCTTTTTCCTTCCCGCTGCGCATGTGATCAGAGCACGTCGCAGGGTTTTCTGCGTGCACGAGCACGGTAGAGTGTGCCTCCGACCCTTCCTTCACAATCGCCGACATGAGCTTGTCTGTCATGTCAACCTCGCCCTCCCGGACGCCGCGCGTGCCCGGCTCGAGATCCATGTATATGCGGTTGAGGTCGGCGCCAAGGTTCATGTAGATTTTCAGCGAGTTGATGCCCAGCTCCTTAAGGTAGGGGACATCTCTGAGCTGATCCGGCCGGAGTATTGAAGCGTGGATCGAGTAGTCGATGTAGTGGCTGCCCTTGCTCGCCTCAAGCTGCTT
>DASTTF010000052.1:0-9144 GCA_035760305.1 Nitrososphaera sp. | reverse complement strand
GGTAAAAACGGCGTTATACGCGCAGAGATAAGGTTAATAGAGTTTAGTGAGAACAAATGCCCGTGGAGTCTGCCGTTGCAAGGAAAAGGCCGTTCAGCAACGACGAAGAGCTTTTCGTAGGGACGGCCGAGTCAGAGCACGTCGAAATGTACCTGAAGGCGATATGGTACATCCGCGAAAGGGGAGAGGACGTGAAGGTCAGCTCGATAGCAAAGCTCCTTAACGTCACCCAGCCGTCCGTCGTCCAGATGCTGCGCAAGCTAGATGGAATGCAGCTGGTGCGCTACGGCAAGGGCAGCGTGGAAATGACCGGCGAAGGCGACCGCATAGGCAAGCAGATGATGCGAAACACGCGCCTGCTTGAAGTCCTGATGAAGGACGCGCTCAGGATAGAGATAGACGAAGAAATGGTCTGCGGCATAGAGCACCACATGAAAGGCATTTTCACCGACGCGCTGTGCACTCTTTTAAAGCACCCGAGGAAGTGCCCGCACGGGCACGTCATTCCCCGTGGCAAGTGCTGCTCGTAGATTTTTATGCTACAACGCCCCATTTTTGGCGTGGACAAGCGATGACTAGACTAGCCCTACTGACCTAGTGAGGAAGATCTTGAGTAAGGAGTTTGTCCACTCTCTCACAAACTTGATAAATGGCTACCGTACCCTCATACTTACCTTGGTTCAGATAGAGACTACGGCTTCGCTGGAGAGCTTTAGGCAATTTATCATCGTGAGCACCTGCCGGTCCTTCATACCGGAGAGCTACCTGCGCGACTATGAAGTGTTCCCAGAGCGCGAAGAAGGTCCCGGCGCGATATACATCGAAGCAGCAGACAAGGTCACGCTGAAAAAGATCAGGGAGATGACGTTCGTAAACGCAAAGGAAATCCTCGGCATCATTTACTCTTCAAAAAGCGGCAACACCCAATTAAAGTGGAGGCAGGTGCGCAGGCGCGGAGGCAAGGTCCAGGGCTTTGCGTCGCCAAACGCGCTGGTCAACCTGGTAGAGTCTGGCGTGCTGACCCAGGAATGGGTCGACGACTATTTGAAGTCGGTGCAGGGCCAGGGCGGCGAGAATTCCACTGTAACTGAAAGCGAAAAGACAGTATGATAGTAAAGCCAAGCGGGACGTCAAACAACGCCTTTTTTGTAATCCCCGAAGACGCTGACGACCTCTTTACTCTGCGGCGCATAGTGGAAAAGGACGACCAGATCATCGCTGACACCAGCCGAGTGGTAAAGCAGGTCAAGGAGTACGGCCGGCCCGACAAGGGCGAGCGGGTCAAGGTGCGCGTTCGCATCAGGGTAGAGCAGAGCGAGCTTGACGACGCAGTCGACAGGCTCCGGATAACCGGCACCATTACAGAGACTGACAACGAGATGGTGACTAGAGGGACGCACCATTCGCTCTCGGTGCAGGCAGGCGACGCGGTGACCATAGACAAGGGCAGGAGGTGGCAGGACGTGGAGTTCAAGATGCTAAGGAGGTCCGGCGACAGCTCCAGCTTTATCCTGGTGGCAATCGACACACAGGAGGCCGCCGTCGCAAAGGTTTCCGGCACGCACGTCAAGGTCATCCCCAACATCTACTCTGGCCAGAGCGGCAAGCGCTACCAGACAAAGAACAACCCTAACATCGAGTCCTATTTCACCGACATTGCCAAGACGGTCTCTTCGATCATCGGGGAGAACGACAAGGTGATCATGTTTGGACCCGGCGAGACCCGCCGGAGGTTCTTTAACGCGCTCGTCGGCAGGCAGGAAGTCCCAAAGGACAGGGTGCAGGTGGTCGACGGCGTGGACGTCGCCGGCGAGGACGGGATATTCGTGTTCCTGCGCTCGCCGGCAATGAAGGAGGCCATGAGCGCAAGCAAGCTCGCGACAGTGTCTGCGATGCTTGACCGCGTGATGCTGATGGTCAACAGGGGCGAGGCGAAGTTCGCGATGGGGATGCCTGAGGTGTCGCAGGCGGCCGCGATGAAGGCGATAGAGTCGGTCGTGTTTTCCGACTCTATCTTCAAGACCGCCGACGAGGAGCAGGTCGTCAGGATGCTCAATGCAATCGAGGGCCACGGCGCAAAGACGTTCGCGGTCGACTCGTCGACGGACATTGGCCTGCGCGTTTCATCGCTTGGCGGCATCGTGGCGCTTCTTCGGTACGCCCTCCGTTGACTCTGCCAGCCATGACAGGTACGAATTCAAAATGTCATCAATCTTCAGCTCGGCTATTTCCGGCACGTCATAAGGATGCAGCCTTGCAATTTCGGCCTTTAGTTTTTTTGCCGACTTTGCAGTAGTCTTGAAAAGCGCAATGAATTCCTGCTGGTCTTCCACCCTGCCGTGCCAAGCGTAAATCGATCGGACCTTTGTAAAGTTGACGCAGGCACACAGCCTGCTTCCGACGACCTTTTTGGCGACGTCGGCGACAGACTCTTCGCTTGGAAATGTTGATAGGATAATGGTTCCATTGCTTACCATGTGTTGTG
The DNA here is from genome assembly GCA_035760305.1 of Nitrososphaera sp. Lineage (GTDB taxonomy): Archaea > Thermoproteota > Nitrososphaeria > Nitrososphaerales > Nitrososphaeraceae > Nitrososphaera. The sequence continues at coordinate 6,659 of DASTTF010000052.1, read as the reverse complement.
GTTGCAAAGCGTAATTAATTAATTCTTTTAAGCAAGTTCCGTCCCGGACTGGAAACGCGCAGGTGTGGATTTTTTGCGATTTTGAAATGCACCATTTTTCCTTCGTGAAATGGTGCACTTTGCACAAGAATTTCACGCTCACATGAGCCGCGCGAGCGTGTCCGGAACACTGGAAACGCGCATACGCGCCCAGCTACAAGATTGTGGTAGAGTTACTGCAGCGTTTCGCAGAGCGGGTTTGCCTTCATCACTATAAAGTCCTGGTTCGCCATGTTCTTTGAAACCACCTTTTCATAGTCGGCCTTTGAGCAGGCAATGACCACGGTCGTCTTGTCCGTGTGATAGAGGTCGAACGTTGGCCCCTGATGCCGCTCGACGTCGCCGATATAGTCCTTGACCTTTGTTTCAAGCGACGATAGCAACTCGATCTTGTCGCCCCTCATCTCGTGCGAGTCAAGAGTCCACACTATGGCGACCTTTGTCCTGCTGGCCTTGAGGTCGCGCTTTTTGAGGGTAGCCCGCAACTGGTCGATAAGGTATTTGACGTAGCCTTCTATGCCCTTGATGCTGCCGTTGACGAGGTACATCAGTGGGCCGGCGCCGTCAAGCGATGACCCGATAATGCGCAGGTCGTACAGCCCGCTGGTCACGTCGTCGACGTACAGGTCTGCAAACGACCCCCGCATCAGCTCGCTCCCGATGTTGCTGTCTGCCGCCTTTTTGCAGATTTCAAGGATGCTTGCCATCCCAGTGTAGTGGCTCAGCGTCTTGATCACGTGCGCGAGTTCCGCGGAATTGACGTCGACGAAGCTCAGCTTGCGCCGCGTGTCCGGCTCGTAGAGCATCTTGGACAGGTGCGCGTCCTGCTTTGACTTGGCGGACCCTATCAGGGTTTCAGAGCCGGCGCTGGTAAAGGTGCTCATCGGGAGGTAATAGTACGACACGTCCTTGTCGACGGTCATGCCTGTCACGTGCTCGATCAGCGCAATGTTTTCGTTGTTGCCGCCGACCCCGGTCGGCAGCATGTAAACTACTGACGCGCCGCGCTTGAGCGCCTTGATCGCGTCCTTGAACTTGGTCGTCACGTCGTTCTTGACGTCGGGACCGACCTTCCTCACGCGCGGGGCGAAATAGACGTACGAGGCGTTGCTCACCGCGACGTCTATCGGCTCTAGGTCGAGCAGCGGCTCGTCCTCCACGAGCGAGCCCACGTTCGGATAAGACCTTGCAATGTCGGGCTTGAGCGAAATCGCCATCCTGACCGACTCGTCAATGAGCGAGACCTTTGATCCCTTGATAGCTATCGAGGAAGCTATTCTATACCCTTCGGTGCTCAGGCCATAGACTGCGACAGAAGACCCTGCGCTCAAAGTGTCGACTGAGCTCCCCCGTTCATCCCTACGTTGTATCTCAAGTGATCTACAAAAGGTTTTTCCATTGGCTTTCAGCTACAAGTCATGCTTGAAGATCTGGTTTGACATTCTGACCCCAAAGCAGGTCATGTTTTTCAGGCGCGCCGCCGCCCTGCTTCGCAATTCCGGCCACGACGTGCTCTGCACTTCAAGGCAGTACAGGGAGGCAGTCGAGCTGGCAAAGATCAAAAAGCTTGATCTCACAATCGTCGGGAGCCACGGCGGGGCGGACAGATACGACAAGCTGCGCCAGAGCGCCAGCCGGACGCACGAGCTGGCCGAGGTTGTGAAGCACTTTGCGCCGGACGCGGCAGTCACCTTTTCGTCGCCGGAAGGGGCTAGGGTGGCGTACGGCCTAGGCATCAGGCACATCGGGTTTAACGACTCGCCTCATGCAGAGGCCGTCGCGAGGCTCACCATCCCATTGATGAGCAGGCTGCTCTGCCCCTGGGTGATACCCCATTCCGCGTGGGCAGGGTACGGCATTGCAAAAAAGGACGTCGTGCGCTACCGCGCGCTCGACCCGGCGGCGTGGCTCAAGCACGACGAAGCGCCCGAAGCCGGGCATGGCAGAAAGACGATCCTCCTGCGGCTTGAAGAGAGCAAGGCGTCGTACATTGTCGACAAAAAGCTGGGAACGGGGAAAATGATCGACGACTTTATTGATGAGCTGTGGCAGTCGGCCGATATTGTGGCACTCTGCAGGTACCAGGACCAGATAGCTGAGATAGAAGCCCACTACGGCAGCAGGGTGCAGGTCTTGAAGGACGTAGTCGACGGCACCGCGCTTGTAAAATCTGCCCAGCTGTTCGTCGGGGCCGGCGGGACAATGACTGCAGAGGCAGCTCTTCTGGGCAAGCCCACGATATCGATAGCGCCGCTCCAGTTCTACGTCGAAAAGTACCTTCTCAGGTCTGGATTAGTCAAGAAAGCGGCCAGTGCCAGATCGCTTGTAAAGCTGAGCAAGAAAATGATCTCTGACGATCACTATCGGCAGGGGCAAAAGAAAAGGGCCGCGCGGATACTGGCAGGGATGGAAGACCCGACCGACAGGATGATCAGCGCCTTAAGATTATAAAGACGTGCAAGATAGGTGAAGTTACGCCCGGAAGCCCGGTGGAGGAAAACTTTTTCCGCCGAATGTAGCGGCCAAGCATAGGGGCCTTTGGAGCCCTTGACCCCAGTTCGAATCTGGGCCGGGCTATTATAATTAAATAGCAACGCGAATGCAACTAGGGGTGCCGTGAACAAAGTCTACTTGACGAGAAGGATTCTGGAGCCGGCCCTATCGATGCTCTCAAGAGAGTGCAAGGTCACGCTGAACAAAAAGCCCATCCCGCCAAGCAGGGCAGAGTTGCTGAAAAAGGCCGCCGGCAAGGACGGCATCCTGTGCATGCTATCAGACAGGATGGACGCGCGGGTGATGGACGCTGCCGGCCCGGGTCTGAAGGTCATCAGCTCTTACAGCACCGGCTTTGAGCACATCGACGTGAAGGAGGCGACTGCGAGAGGCATCTACGTGACCTACACCGCGGACATTCTCGCGGAAGCGACGGCAGACCTGACCTTTGCGCTCATCCTTGCCTGTGCGCGGGGCATCGTCAATGCTGACAAATACGTCAGGCAAAACAGGTGGAAGGTCGGCTGGTCGCCGGACCTGATGCTGGGCTACAACGTGCACGGCGCGACTCTGGGGATAATCGGGCTTGGCAGGATAGGGGCCGCCGTGGCGAAAAGGGCGAGAGGGTTCAACATGAAAACACTGTACCACAACCGAAGCAGGAACCAGCAGCTTGAATCAGAGCTTGGAGCAAAGTATGCGGAACTTGACGATCTGCTGGCGCAGAGTGACTTTGTGTCCATTCACAGCAGCCTGAACAGCGCGAGCCGCCACATGATCGACAGGAACAGGCTCGGGCTAATGAAGAAAACCGCGTTTTTGGTCAATACGGCGCGGGGTCAAGTCGTGAATGAAGTCGACCTTGCCCGGGCGCTCAAGGGGAGCCAGATCGCTGGCGCGGCTCTCGACGTGTTTGAGGAAGAGCCGTTGCCAAGAAAAAGCCCGTTATTGAAAATGAAGAATGTTGTATTGCTTCCGCACATTGGAAGCGCGACTTACCAGACCCGATCCAAGATGGCCGAAGTCGCGGCAAAGAATTTGCTCGATGTTCTGACTGGAAAAGAGCCCGATCCAAGGTTCTTGGTCAATCCGGAAGTAAGAAACGTCAGGCCGCTATGATTTCTTGTTTGGCTTTAGGTGTTCGTCGGCCTCTGTTATCAACTGCTTTCCCACGCTTTTTTCTTCCTGTCGTATTCTGCACGGCTGTACGCCGGCTTGGCCGGGTGGCCCATGACAACGGTATCAGGAGGCACGTCTTTTGTAACGACTGCAGCCATCGCGACGACGCTGTTTTTTCCTACGCGGACGCCGGGCTTGAAAACCGATCTTCCGCCAATTATCGCGCCGTCCTCCACGGTAACTCCGATCATTTTCGGGCTCATCGGGTACGGGTCGTTTGTGAATGCGGCGGCAGGCCCGATGAACACGTTCTTGCCGATAACCGTGAGAGGTGGAATGTAGACCGACCCCTCAATGCGAGTGTTGTCCCCTATCCTGACCTTGTAGTCAACGTGGGTAAGCGAGCCTATCATGACGTTGTCGCCGATCTCTGCTTCGGCCCCGACATATGCAAAGTGCCATATCTTGACGTTCTTGCCAATCCGAGCAGTCTTGGCGACATAGTTTGTCACGCCGGGTGGAGCAGTGTAGTTGCTCATTGCTTCAGAGATGCCATGGTTTTCCTTGCTTTATAACTTTGTCAGGGATTTTACTCTGCCATTTCTTCAGGAAATCAATGTCCCTGTCCTTCTGCTTTTCCCGGAGCTCGTCCGGCAGCATCACCGGTATCTCGTCAATTATAGGATAGTAGCGGCTGCATTCCGTGCAGAACAGCACGCCTTCCTTTACAGTCTGGGCTTCAGAGACTATCTCGAACAATTCCAGCGGGTAGTGCTTGTCGATGGGACATGCCAAGATATCGAGCATTGCCTTTTTCATTTCAGATCCAAATATACTGGCGAGCCGGTATTACTTGAGAGTATCGCTGCTTCAGCCACCCTTGTCACGTTTGTGGCGTCTGCAGCGGTCACCACTATCTTTGCCTTGCCCTCTATTGCTTCAATGAAGTTCTTTAGCTCTAGCGTAAGCGGCTCCTGGAACTGCTTCCGGGGCATTATCGTCGCCTCGGCGTGGTCTATCCTGATCTCCTGCGTCAAAAAGTCGCCGGTAATGATGCCGTCGGTGCAGACTGCGCTAAACGTCCTGACCTTCTTGGGGGTGAGCCAGTTGGACGCGATTATGGCGACCTTTTGCCCCTCAAAGCCCAGCATGATCGTTGCAAAGTCCTCAAAAGAGTGGAAGCGCTTGCCGGCGCGCGCAAACACCACGTTTGGCCTGCTGCCGAAAAGGAACATTGCCGCGTCGATGTCGTGCACCGACGTGTCGTATATCACGCCAACGTCCTTGATGTGGAGCGGCATTCTGTTTTCCCGATGGAACTCGATCATCATCGGATCGCCGTACATGCCGCCCTCTATCAGCTTGCGCGCGTCGCTCACCGCGGGGTTGAAGCGCTCGACGTAGCCGGACGTCAGGACGACCTTTTTCTTTTCCGCGACCTCCATCATCTCTTCGCATTCCTTGGACGAAAATGACATCGGCTTTTCGACAAACGTGTTGACGCCCTGCTCCATCAGCTTTTTTGCGACCGCGGCGTGCGTCTTGGTCGGGGTGCACACCAGGCAGCCGTCAAGCTGCTCCTTGTTTAGCATTTCGTCAACAGAAGAATAGGACTGCGCGCCGTGCTTGCCGGCTATTTCCTTTGCCCTTGCGGCATCAAGGTCGCAGATTGCTGCAAGGCAGCCAAGATCCTTGAGCACCCTCGCGTGGTTCTTGCCCCACCCGCCGACTCCAATGACCGCAATCTTTGTCACCATACGGGGGTCAACCAGTCCACATAGTCCTTGGCGCCGGCGGACACTATCTTTTCGTACATTCCGCGGACGTCCTTTGTCACCGGGCCTTCCCTGCCGCTGCCCACCGCGTGGCCGTCTATGCTGGTAACCGGGACGATTTCCGCCGCGGTGCCCGTAAGGAATATTTCGTCGGCCATGTACAGCTCTGTTCTCGGTATCGGGCGCTCTGTGACTTCGTAGCCCAAGTCCTTTGCCACCTTTATCGCGCTTTCGCGGGTTATGCCTTCAAGAGCGGAATCTGCAAAAAACGGCGTGTAGATCCTGCCGCGCCTGACAAGGAAGATGTTCTCGCCCGAAGCTTCGCTCACATTGCCCGAGAGATCAAGCAGGATCGACTCGTCGTAGCCGTTGCGCTTGCTTTCCTGCGTGGCAAGCACAGAATTGAGGTAGTTGCCTGCGGCCTTGGCAAGCGGCGGGGTGGTGCTGTCGTTTATGCGGCGCCAGGAAGAAACGCATGCCTTGATGCCTTCGCCCTTAAAGTACTTTGCAAACGGGAACGTGATGATTACGGTGTGGGTCGGCGAGTTCTTGCTCACGTTCAGGTCAATTCCGTGCATGCCAACGAACGTCAGCGGGCGGATGTAGCACGACTCTTTCATATTGTTCTTTTGCAAGAGCTCGACCGTGGCTTTTGCAAGCTCTTTTGCAGAATAGGGAAGCGAGATTGAATAGACGCCGGCTGACCAGTGGAGCCTTTCCATGTGGTCATGCAGCCGGAAAACGTAGAGATTGTTCTTGGCCGCATAGCCGCGGATGCCTTCAAAGACGGCGGTCCCGTAGTGGAGGGCGTGGGTAAAGATCGGGACCTTGGCGTCTTCCCACTTCACAAACTTGCCGTCGAACCAGACAAACTCGCCGCCTTTATCCTTCATGTATGAAGGCAGAATCCCTCGCTGGCTTATAAAAATCTTGAACTACTTGTAGCCGTCCTTCGGGAACTTCATGCCCACCCTCCTCATGGTGCCATCCTCCATCCTTGCAAACTTGTCCACGACATCCCAGTTCTTTTTTATAATATCGGCTACCTGCTCCGGCACCTTGTCGCGCCATGCTTCGTCGCCGCCTTCCACTGCCTGCCGGTAGAGCTCCTCCTTGACGGTCGACGCGGAAATTTCAAGCCTGACGGCTTTCAGCGGGTTGAGCCGGTACACCTTTAGCATCAGCCTTTCGGCTTTGTCGCCCGTGTACGACACGAATTTCTCTTCTTTTACC
>DASTTF010000051.1:0-6500 GCA_035760305.1 Nitrososphaera sp. | reverse complement strand
AACGATCTTTTGCCTTGACACCTGACCAATATAGTTGTCTACGAGATAATTAAATCATGAGCGCGGCATGAAGAATTAAATATACAGCAGGTGCAAATACTAACGTGAAAGCAGGCAGACAAAAGATCTCGGCTTTTGCTTTTTCTGCGGTCCTTGCCCTTTCAGTTCTTGCAATCGGCGTTCCAAGCCAGAAGGCGTTTGCAGATGGCCTGACCGTGGAGACGTTTTCTGCGTCGCTTGGCGGCAGGGAGGCCGAGTTATTGGTAAGTGTCAACCCGCCCATTTTGACGGATGCAAGCAGGGAGGACGCATACATGCTATTGAGGCTGTACGATGCAAACAATAACCAGACCATCCAGTACACGTCATTCATCATCACTGTGGAAAAAGGGATTGGAGCAAATGCGGAAGAGATTTTTACAGACGTTTTCCACACAGAGAGCGGCCTGCTCCGGCTGAAGATACAGCCTTCAGAAGGCGACGTGCAGTTCTTTGGAACCCGCGAACAGTTTTTGAATGCATGGGTTGCGGATCCGGGCGGAACGGTGAATATCCGCGGGCCCATGTTTCTTGAAGGCGGCATATACCACCTCCGCATAGATATCCTCGGCATAGATAGCATCCGCGAGATCTTTCCCCCTGACCAGATCCCGAGATTTGATTCTTGGCTCAGCGTGGGCGACATATTTACTGAAAACGTGGAGTACCAGGGCCAGCAGTACAACACGACCATAATATCGTACTATGACCAGGTGCAGGATTTCAACTTCAATGCCGCCGAGCAGCAGTTCTCCTGGTCCATGCCGTTTGACTGGAACGTCTCAAGAATTGAAGATACAAACATCTTTGTGCACGAGGAGGTCCAGATACCAAAGTCGCTTGCAGGGATAGGTGACGCCACCTCGTTTGCCGCGACCGTCAACGGCAACCCCGTATCCGGCAGGATGCTCGCCGTCGACCCGTATACTTCAGAGCAGGATCTCACTCTACACTACCTGGTGAACAAGAACGACATCATTGGCATGGCTGGAGAAGTCCCTGAAGGCACGTCTGAAATGACATTTACCCTTGCGCCGGCGACCGGCGACAACGCGCAGACAACTGGCGAAATGCTCACGGACAGCGGAAACGTCAACGTCATGGTCGAGTGGACTCCGAGCCAGCTGAGCGCCGGCGCAGACTCTACTCTGACGCTGGCCTTCTCTGACGGCTTTTCGGGCCAAAAGATCACGGACGACGTAAACTATAACCTGCGGATATTCGACCTCAACGGCACGCAGGCCTACAGCCAGTCGGATCTTGTGGCGGAGGGCGGGACCGGCACCCAGACAATAGACTTTCCGAGCAACGAGAACTACCGCATGGAAGTAGAGATAACCGGCATTATGCAAGACGGCCAACCAGTCGACCAGACGAGGAACGGCATCGCAAGGGGGATAGTGGTCGTACCAGAGTTCCCGATTGGCATCATGCTTGCCGTGGCAGGGGTGCTCGGCACGGTGATCGCGGTGCAGAGGCTCGCAAGGAAGATGCCGGACTTTTAATGAAGGCCTTCCATGACAAGCTCTCCGAGACGCTGTACCGCGAAATACCTGACACGTCGTCAGCGTCCAACAAGGTGATGCTCCACATCGACCAGTTCGACGTGGCGCAGAGCTACGTCACGGCCAAGGTGGAAAACAGGTACGGCGACACTGTAAAGATAAACATCGAAGGGGGCCGGCTTGGCATCGAGCTTCAGGAAACGCTGTTCAAGCTCGGGGGCAGGCAGCCGCGGCTTGCATACCTGATGACTACGATAAACGACACCGGCAAGATACTGGTGCGCAAGCTGCCGGTCATTGGAGTAAAGGACTGGCTGCTGATCTACGAGGACGACCTGTTCTTGCTAGCGGTAAAGGACGCCTACGACGAAGTGGACATCAGGATAGTTGATTAAAAGAGTCTGGCGAAGCGCAGTTTTTTTCTCACCTGCGCCTCGACCAGACAGTTTGTTCCCCATCGGTTTGGTCGATGTAAGGGTAGTCTAGCGCATTGACAATTTAAATGTGATGCTTCAACCAATGATGTCCAGGATCTTCGGGATGACTCGCTCGTGGTATGTCGGCGCGTCAAGGGAGATGCACAGGAACCTGTCGTTTGTCGCAGTCAGCGGCACCGACACGAGCGTCACCTTGTCGAATTCCGTCATCTGGAACCGTATCTGCCCGAGGTCGGACTCGAACTTTTTGTTGATTGCAAGCGCCTGGTACGCGCTGTAGAACGAAGTCGCCCTTGTGTCGCCTTCGGCGTTTGCCTTGATAAGGGGCGAAGGAACGTCCGAGCGGTATGTGCCGATCAAGAGCTTGCCCTCGCTGTTTATCACGCCGGCAAACCTGACTGTCTTTTCGGCGTTCAGGATAGAATCGCACAGCTTTTGGAGAAAGTCCCGCTCTTCCTGCCCCATCTTATCTTGTGGGTGACACTATAGGAATATAAAATATGCGACACAACCTCCATCCCTAGGCAAGAGCAGCCATCTATATGCGATATGACCTCATAAAAAACCAAATAACTAGCAAAATTCGGGATTTTTGTTTATATATACACTCTACAGCGGATTATAGTACAGTCGAAGGAAACCGACAGAATGGATTATGTCAAACCATATTGGTTGCTAGGGTGCTCGAGTAATCGATGAAACACAGCAATAGTACAACAATAATCATGGTAACTATATTATCAGAAATATCAAAATGATCGTGATTATCAGCCATCAAACATTAGTTATACAATTACTTTTATGCGATATCGTCCATAATGACGCATGGAAGGGGAAGAGAGCTACCAACCGCCTGCCATATGCAACCAAGTTTGGCGGGCAGCGTGAGTGCCAGCAGGTCCTGTGGTAGCTCACGCGGCCCGCCTCGGGAAGATTCTCGCAGTAGCTTGCTCAATAAATTGATATGTATAGGTCAAATTTCTCCAGAAATACCTTTAAATGACTAACTGCCCTACGAATGCCAGTAATGCCAGTAGTAGGTATCGACGATCTGGCTATCTATGTGCCTAAACTCTACCTCGATTACAAGGATTTTGCGGAAGCAAGAGGAATCGACCCGCAAAAGCTCGAGTACGGTATAGGAATTAAAAAGATGGCCCTTGCTGACACCAACCAGGATTCTGCCTGCATGGCCGCAAACGCGTGCCTGAAGCTGATGCAGAGGAACCGCCTGCACCCGGAGGACATTGGCAGGGTTTACGTCGCCACCGAGTCGTCGCTGGACGAGTCAAAGGCGATGAACTCTTTTGTCGTCGGTATGCTTGAGCAGATCTACGGCGAAGGCTCGTTTGAGCACGCCGGCGGAATCGAATGCAAGTTCGCGTGCGTGAGCGGCTCGTACGCGCTCTATGACAACGCAAACTGGATCAGGGCCGAAGAGAACAACGGCAAGGCCGCCGTAGTCATTGTAAGCGACATCGCAAAGTACGACATGGGCTCGACAGGCGAATACACGCAGGGGGCCGGCGCAGTGGCGCTTTTGATAAAAGAACAGCCCCGCCTGATGGCCTTTGACCAAAAGGTCGCTTCTACCACTATAAAGAACGAATACGACTTTTACCGCCCGTTTGGTAAGGAAACCCCGCTCGTCAACGGCAGCTACTCAAACCTGTTATATCTAATATCTGTCAGGAAGGCGTTTGACGCCTACAAGGAAAAGGCGATCAAGTCGGGGCTCATCAAGCTAAAGGACGGCGAGTCCATCACCGATCATATCGACTTTTTCGCGGTGCACCTCCCGTACAGAAAGATGGGTGAAAAGGCGCTTGCCTACCTCTTGAGGCACGAGTGGCGCCATCTCCCGCGCTGGACGCACGTCACAAAGGAGATCGGGACGCCCGAGCCGCAGCCAAAGGACCCGCGCGGCACGATAGAGTCAATTCTTGCTGACACGCAGTTCATGAAGGCAGACGAGCAGTTCAGGCGCGCCTTCATGCAGACGTCGTTCTACAACGAAGTTTACGAGAAAAAGATGGCGACTTCGCTTGAAGCGTCTGCGATCATTGGCAACCTCTACACCGCGTCGATGTACATGGGCCTGCGGAGCCTGCTAGAATTCGAGTTCAAGAAGGGGACGGACCTTGAAGGCAACAGGGTCGGCTTTGGCTCATACGGCAGCGGGAGCAGTGCTATGGTGTTCAGCGGCGTGATACAGCCGGAGTACGAGCAGCTCGTGAGCAGGATGGACCTTGAAGAAGACATTGGTCCGCGGCAAAAGCTCTCGATGGTAGAGTACGAGAGGCTTCACAGAAACGAGCGCACCTTCAGCGACTCTGTAGTGCGCGCCCACGACGAGTTTGTGCTGGTAAAGCTGGGCGGCACCACCGCAGACAAGGCCGGCTTCCGGGAATACGATTACGTCAGCTAACTACCTTGAACTCTATTCCCTTTTGCTTCAGGAACTCTACCAGCCGGTGGGCGTGCTTTTCGTCTTCCATTTCCAGGCTAAGGTAGACGCCCGCAGTCCCGGCAGGTATGTGCGAGCTGAGCCTGTCGTGCTCTACTTCGACGATGTTGATGCTCAGCTCGGCGATGCTGTCCACCACGCTCTTTAGCGCGCCGGGCTTGTCGGGGAGCAGGATGAAGACTTTGAGCATCCTGCCCATCTGCATCAGCCCCTTTGCCACAACCTGGCCAAGGAGGTACATGTCGACGTTGCCGCCTGACAGGACGGCCGCGACCCTGTCCTTCCTGCCCGCGTGGCCGCCGTTTGAGAGCAGATAGGCGAGGCTTGCGGCGCCTGCCGGCTCGACCACTAGCTTGGCGCGCTCCATCAGGAGGAACATCGTCTTGACTATCGACACGTCGTCGACCAGCACAATGTCGTCCACGTATTTGCTGACGATCTCATACGTCAATCTCCCCGGCTGCTTTACCGCGATGCCGTCGGCTATGCTGTAGCCTTTCTTTGTCGACTGGAGCGACCCCTTTGCCATGGACTCTTTCATCGCGGGGAAAGCTCTCGATTCCACTCCAATTATCTTTACGCCTGGCTTTTTCGACTTTACCGCTATCGCAACGCCTGCGGCAAGGCCTCCGCCTCCAACGGGCAGGTATATCTTGTCAACGTCCGGCAGGTCTTCCAGGATCTCTAGCCCTACCGTCCCCTGCCCTGCAATGACGTCGGGATCGTCAAAGGCGTGAATTATCGTCATGCCTTCTGCCCTGGCCATTTCCTGCGTAGCTTCCCACGCTTCGTCATAGTTTGCTCCCTTTCTGACCACCTTTGCGCCGTACGATCTGGTCGCCGCAACCTTGGCGGGCGACGCGTTTTGCGGCATCACGATCGTGCACGGGATCTTTTTTATCGCGGCGGCATAGGCGACTCCCTGCGCGTGGTTGCCCGCAGACGCGGCAATCACGCCGTGGCCTGCCTGCTTGTTTGACAGCTTGCTTACCTTGACAAACGCCCCGCGCACCTTGAAAGAGCCGGTCACCTGGAGGCATTCCAGCTTTAGGAACAAGTTCGTGTCGGCGATCCCAGAGAAGGTCCTGGCGCTCTGGACCGTGGTCTTCCTGACAGTCCCTGCCATCAACTCCCTGGCCTTGAGGATGTCCTCGAATGTGGGCATCTTTTGCCTCTTGTCAGGGTTCCACACGCTGTCGTCGTTCATGAATATGCATCAGCGGCGGACGCCTTAATTATAATTTGTGCCGGTCAGACGTCATACAAGAGACTCGTCGGTGCTTGAAAAAGAAATCTCGTATATGCCAGAGTGTCCGGCCGCGGCCTGGTGTTCCGTTATTTCAGAGTCAAAAAGGAACGGAGCGCTGCATTCCTTGCAAACATGGATGTTGTTCAATTTTTCAACAGACAACCCGCTTTCCCGCCGCTGACACGCCATCGAAGCATATAAGCGGTGCGGAGTAATGTTCCAAGAATACTCGCAAAAATTTGAATGAAAAATAAGAGAAGGCCCTACTGCGGACAGCCTTCCATCTTTTGTATCCAGTAGCCGCTCTGCTTGATGCTCTTTTCCACGAATGGCGGCGCCGCCTGTATGTGGCAGAACTGGCATTCTTCCTGGGTCATCTTTTGCCCGCTCTGGCCGGCGGTGGTGAGGTATTCCTTGCCGTACTCGATTGCCTTTTCGTGCGGAGTGCTTGCCTCCACAATGACGTCAAAGTGCATTACTCTGCCGTCTTTTTTTGTAACATAAGTGTCGTATACTGCGCATTCCATGCTGCCTTAAAATCGGATTTTACGATATTTAATCTATTTCCTTTCTCCACAAACCATGCTTCCATAGCAAAGAAGGCCGGCAACTCTGCCCTGAAGCGACAGCGTTAATGGTTTAAATCCCATCGAGCAGATAAATCATTCGTGTTCCGCAAGCCCTCTCTCATTAATTCAAAGGCAAAGGATTTCTCGAAAGGCTTTACCTGGCTCAACACCGACAGGCCGCTTTCGCTCGAAGACCTGAAGGGGCACATCGTGGTCCTTGACTTTTGGACCTAT
>DASTTF010000050.1:0-23250 GCA_035760305.1 Nitrososphaera sp. | reverse complement strand
CCACATGTGGCTTGACAAAGTTGTACTGTAGCCTATTGCCTTCAGCCAGTACGCTTTTTGCAGTTTTCCATCCGCGCTGTACCTTTACCCTTTCGCGGAGCGTTCCGTTCATGCGCTCAATGCGATTGTTATTTTCACGCTTGCTTATGCCGCAATTCTGGACGCGCTTTGCATCGGGGAATGTTGTCTTTACCGCGATATTGTAATGTCTGAGCGAATCGGTAAAGACTGTCTCAGGCTTGATTCCATGAGCATTAGCAGATGCTTCCTCAAATGCTTCTGTAGTGTCGATTGCACTTCTATCCTTTGTCAACTTGCTTACTATCAAGAATCGCGTTTGATACTGTCGCGGCGTTTGAAGATGCAGAACATAACGCACATGGAATAAAGCCCGATGTAGTACACACTGATTCTCTTAGGCATTATCACTCTGGTGTACAGACTTTTCCAAACGCATAGAGGATAGCGAATTGTGGTATTGCCAAACGGGAAAACAATAATCGCATTGAAAGGCTCATTGGTACACTACGTGAGAGGGTGAAAGTACAGCGCGGATGGAAAACAGCAAAGATACCACTTGCAGAAGGCAATAGAATCCAGTACAATTTCGTGAAGCCACACATGGCATTGGAAGGAAAAACACCAGCTCAAGCGGCGGGATTGAAAGCAAGAGGATGGAAGGAACTGCTGGAGCTCTCACTTCGACAGGCTAAAAGTGTCAAAAGTTAATTTTCATTTGACTAACTTCTATTAACCCGTAGTAATTTATGAAAAATCATGTATGGTAAGTGTTGAACGTTATAGCTGCTGGCGATGCCGCATGTCCGTACGATTGTTCAAAATACGCGGCGGAAGCAATCAGATTGGATAGTACAGGTAGAGCTGGAAGTGCCATCGTATTCTATGAGCGCGCAATAAACTGTCTGAGAACATTAACACAAAGTTATCATGATTACGAACTTAACAAAGTATTCTTGGAACGTGCAAATGCATATCAGAATAGAGTTAAAGTTCTCAAGAGTCAACAACCGCCGCCGAACAACCACACCTAAACAACCATGATCCGAACACTACCATAAACCTGGTAGTAACCACCTTTTTAGTAATCTTTTAATAACATTCACCGGCAAAGCTAGCCATTGTCTCTTGCTGAAGCAATGGCAGCCATAAAGGCCGGCAGGTTCGTCCTCGTCCACGACGACAAGGGGCGCGAGAACGAGATCGACATGGTAGTGGCGGCAGAGCACGCGAGGCCGCAACACATTGCGGCTATGCGGAACGACGCCGGCGGCCTGGTGTGCCTTGCTATTGCAAACGAGATCACTGCAAAGCTGGGGCTCCCCTACATGCACGACATGATCGCCGGCATGGGCAAGGTGAACCCTGTATTTTCAAAACTGACGGAGGGCAAGGCGGCGTACGGCGACAAGCCGTCGTTTTCGATTGCAGTCAACCACCGCTCGACGTTCACCGGCATCACCGACCATGACCGGGCGCTGACAATATCAAAGATGGCTGAAGTCTGCAAGAACATTGATTCTGGCGGCGTCGATGAATTTGCGAATAACTTTCGCGCGCCGGGCCACGTGCCGATCCTGATAGCGTCAAGGCGCCTCCTGCAGGACAGGATGGGCCACACCGAGCTCTGCGTTTACCTGGCAAAGCTCGCAGGCATAATCCCGGCAGTCGCCATATGCGAAATGATGGACTCGGCCACGCACAGGGCGCTTTCGATCGAAGCCGCGCAAGAGTACGCGGCCAAATCCAACATCCCGCTAGTCGATGCGAGCGAGCTCAAGGCTCACGCCAAGGTGGCATAAGCAACGTTGATTCGCCTTGCAATAGTAGTTTCCGAGTTTAACGGCGAAATAACGCTCAAGATGCTAGAGCGCGCAAGGAGCCACGCGGACAGGGTGGGCGCAAAGGCAGGATATGTCCTGTACGTGCCCGGCACTTTTGACATGCCGCTTGCAGTCGAGCGGCTGCTGAAAAAGAAAAACGTCGACGCCGTGGTCACGCTTGGCGCGGTGATAAAGGGGGACACCCGGCACGACGACATTGTGGCAGAAAACGCGGCGCGGCTGATAGCCGACCTTTCGTTAAAGCACGGCAAGCCGGTGGCGCTTGGGATAACGGGGCCGGGCATGACTATCGACCAGGCAAGGGAGCGGGCGCAACTCGTGCCTGTGAGGGCGGTAAACGCCGCCGTCAACATGGTCTTGCGCCTGAGAAAGCTACAAAAGGCAGCCAGCGGGGGAACTGTGGTAATAAATGATACAGCTGACAATAATTAGGATCGAAGGCTACGGCCCCTGGACGGTCACGCTCGGTAGCGACAGGGAGGCGCAGCTCCAGATGCTGCAGGCGAAAATCTACCACGACGTCCAGCGGCTCTTTTCAGCCAAAGACGGCATCGTGTTCTTTAACAGGTTCGACGAGTATTTCGCGATAACAAACGGCCTTGGCGCCGCCGACCATCTGGAGATTCAGCGCGAGCTGGTCAAGGCCTACAAGGACCTTTCAATGTCGATGGCGATCGGCGCCGGCAAGACCGCGTTTGAAGCAAACCAGGACGCGTACCGCGCAAGAAAGGAAGGCAGGATGATCGATAGCGACGCAAGAATATTTGGCAGCGTGCACGAAGCAGACGTTGCGCAGATAATGCACGTCGACGTCGACAGCTCGACAAAGGTTGGCGACAGGCTGTCGCCCTACGAAGTGACGGCGCTTGTCATGAAGCTCTACAGCAGGCTGGCAGAAGAGTTCCTGAAGCACAATTCGCTCGCGTTCTTTCTTGGCGGCGACAACGTTATGGTAATTTCCAATGGCATGACGAAAGAGCAGGCAGACGAAGCGATAAAGAAGGTGACGGCCGGAATCGACATCAAGCTCAACTGCGGGATCGGCATCGGCAGGACTGGCAGAAGGGCCGCAGAGGCCGCCACAAAGGCGCTTGACACGATAAGGGACCTGCGCAAGGAAGGAAAAATCCAGACAATATACGAGATAAGATGTCCATAGCCATAACCGACGCCAGCCTGCTGTTGGGCAGAGAGCTCGACCATGTCGAGCGGGGCTATGTTGAGATTGGGAGCGGCAGGATCAAGAGCGCAGGTTCCGGCAGCTACAAAGGCGCCGCCAAAAGGCTGGACGCAAAGGGGTTTTTGATAATGCCGGGCCTTATCAACGCACACACGCATGTCGCGGATTCGATAGGGAAGGACATTGCCGCCGGCCACAGGCTCGACGCGCGGGTCCACCCGGTGTTTGGGGCAAAAAAGAAGATCCTGCAAAAGAGCCAGCCGGAGCACCTGAAAGCGTTCATCAGGAATTCCGCGATGTCGATGATGAAAAAAGGCATCGTCGCCTTTGCCGACTTTCGCGAAGGCGGGCCGGAGGGAGTAGAACTTTTGAAAGAAGCGACTGCCGGCTTGCCGATAAAATGCGTGGCGCTTGGCAGGACCAGCCACTACGGCAGCCCCAGAGACGCGGCCGGCCTGCCGCCTGAAGCAGTGGAGCAGGCCCGGCAGGTGCTAAAGATATCAGACGGGCTTGGGATAAGCGGCGCAAATGAAAACACGGACGCGGCCCTTGCGCAATATCGGCAGCTGGCAGGAAAAAAACTTGTTGCGATACACGCCGCCGAGTCAAGGGAGACAGTCGAGTTTTCAAAAGAACATACAAACAGGAGCGAAGTCGACAGGATAATGGAGCACCTGAAGCCTGACTTTGTGGTGCACATGACAAACGCGACAGAAGGCGAAATTTCGCTCGTCGCAAAGAGCGAAACTGGAATCGTAGTCTGCCCGAGGGCAAATGGCGTGCTTGGCGCGGGCATGCCAAGGGTTGCCCAGATGCTCAGGCAGGGCTGCTTGATGGCTATTGGCACGGACAACGTGATGCTCAACTCGCCGGACATGCTGAGAGAGCTCGATTACATCTGGAAGGCGTCGGGGGCAACAGAGGGCGAAATGATCGAGCCGCGGCAGCTGTTGAAAATGGCGACTGTAAACGCGGCGCAAATGCTCCGGCTCAACTCTGGCTGCATAGAGGTCGGCCGCGCGGCAGACCTGATATTCATTGACAAAAGGCATGCAGACCTCTACCCCTTGCACGACCCATACGCCGCGGTGGTTCACAGGCTGAGCCAGAGCTCGATCAGGGCAGTCATGATCGACGGGCGGTTCGTGGAGGCAGCGAATTGAAGGTAACAATCAACGGCGCAATGACGGTTGACGGCAAGATCGCCACGACAAGCGGCGACTCAAAAATCTCTTCAAGGGAAGACCTTGTGCGCGTCCACAGGCTGCGCGCCTCTGCCGACGCGATAGTGGTGGGCATTTCGACTATCCTGGCAGATGATCCCCGGCTCACGGTCAGGCTGGTCAAGGGCAAAAACCCGGCCAGAGTAATAGTCGACAGCAGGGGCAGGATTCCGATCGACTCGCAGATAATGCGCACGGCGCCAAAGATAAGGACGATAGTGGCAGTGACGGATCAGGCGCCGGAAGAAAAAATACGCAAACTGGAAGGCGCCGGCGCGCAGGTGCTGGTCATAAGCGAAGGGAAAAAGGGCCAGAGCGCGGCAGTGCCCCACGGCGTCAACCTGAAAAAGCTCTTCCGCAGGCTGGAAAAGATGGGGCTGAGAAGAATATTGGTCGAGGGAGGGGGCGAGCTCAACTGGTCCCTGTTGCGCCTCGGGCTTGTCGACGAGCTGACAGTAACAATTGCCCCCAAGATCGCCGGCGGCAGGCTGGCGACCACGCTTGTCGAGGGCGACGGCTTTGACGAGATTGCGCAGGGGATCAGGCTGCAACTAAAGCGGGTGGAGCAGAAAAACGCCGGCGAGCTCGTCCTGCACTACAAGCTGTCTTGAATCCCGCACAATATTAGACAAGTTATTGAACTAGGATGGCAATCATTAGTCGTAGAACTGCGTTAAATGACAAAACAGGTATTTTCTTGTGATTGCGGCAACGTGATGGAATGCATCGTGGAAGACGATGTAACAAAACCGAAATACAGGAGCATTTCTGGCAACGTTAGAATCCGGTGTAACGACTGCGGCAAGGAACACGAAGTTTTTCTAAAGCACAAGATTGCCAAGTTTGTCGGGGCTTCGCCGTCATTCAAGGAATTTCATCATAATTGAACGGCCTTGTCTCTCAAGCTCAGGCGTCTGAGGATTTCCTTGGAGATTTCTTCGTGCTTTATCTGCTCTCCCCTCCGTCCCGGCGTTATTAGTGCCTGGTGCTTGACGCTCTTTACTTCGTCGGCCAGCTCGTCAAGCCCAAAATGCGGGCTGACATAACATTGCATCTTTTTCTTGCGCAGTTCGTGCGCATATCTATCCCTGAAATCTTTTTCTTCCTGCGTGTCAAAAGGCATGCCATCATTCACCCATCTTGTTCAGATCGAGCCTGATCCTGAGGTCTTTAACCCTGTTTCGTATGGTTACTTCTGTTACCCCTGCTGCTTCTGCAATATCTCTCTGAGTGGCATGCTCGCCGTTGCGTAGACAAGACAGGTAAAGTACTGTTGCTGCAAGCCCCATCGGGCCCTTTCCAGCAGATATCTCTTTTCTGGTGAGATCGCCCATCGTGCGCATCGCCATCCGCGTCGTCTTCTCGCTGAGTCTGACCTTGTTTGCTATCTTGGCAACGCATTTCATCGGATCCACAAGAGGCATTTTGATGTCGAGCTCGCTGACGAGCAGCCTGTAACTGCGGGTGATAACTTTGCGTTTGACGTTGGTTATTGCGATTACCTCAGCAAGTGATCTTGAAGCGCTCATCTCCCTGCAAGCGATGTATATGGCCGCAGACAGTATCGAAGATATGGATCTTCCCCTTACCAGCTGTTTTTCCTGGGCCTTTCTGTAGATGTAAGCTGTCTTTTCGATTATTGCGTCTGATAGCCCAAGTTTGTCCTTTACCCTGTCAAGTTCATTGAAAGCCCGTATGAGATTTCTATCAGCTGCCGTATGCGCCTGCGTCCTGAAATCCCATGTCCTTAACCTCTGAAATGCCGAAAGCATGGACGAATCTAACCTGCGCCCGCTAGAGTCGCTGTTGGTCTTGCCGATGACAGTAGACAATCCCATATCATGGAAAGCCAGAGAAGCAGGGGATCCCGTCCTTACCCTGTCATTCTTTTCAAAGTCAAAGTTTCGCCACTCTGCTCGGCTTTCTGCTGCCTTATCTGAGAATACGAGACCGCAACAGCTACACACCAGCTCACCAGACTCCGGATCTGTAATAGGCCGGTCATTTTTACACGCGGAACACAAGATTGAAGTTTGCATTACTATGAAGAAGTAATCGGTTTAAAGTACTACTGTACATACCCATCGCAGCTATATTAAGTAACGCTAATGATCTGGACTAGGTTGGGAGTCCGGTTCAATCAAAAATGGGACGTGGCCACGCACACGGTCAACGCTAGCATTACCGGTAATGCGATAGCGCCAGCGTTTCCTTTGGCCTTGTTTCCCTTTGCGTCTTGATCTTTTTCACTGCTTCTTCAAAGTGATGCATCATGACATAAGCTTCTGAAGCGTGCTTTGCAGCCTCTTCCGGCGTCGGGTATTTCGCAAGGTATTCGTGCAGCACAAGCGATATCGCAGTATTTACAATCGAAGCGGTGTCTGCGCCGCTGAACCCTTCTGTCATTGTTTCCCCTATTTTCTGGATGTCCACGTCCTGGCCAATGGGTTTGCCTTTCGCGTGAATCTCTAGTATTTTCTTTCTCGTCTGGCTGTCGGGATTCGGGACTAGCACTATTCTATCAAACCTGCCGGGCCTCAATAGCGCGGGGTCGATCATGTCCGGCCTGTTAGTCGCGCCCAGCACTACCACTCCATGCAATTCGCTGATCCCGTCTATCTCCGTCAGAATCTGGGAAACTATCCTCTCTGCACCGCCCACGCCGCCTCCTTCCCCTCCTCTCATTGGGGCAACCGAGTCTATTTCGTCAAAGAATATCACGCAGGGTGAAGCCTGCCTTGCCCTCCTGAATATCTCCCTTATGCCCTTTTCCGATTCGCCAACCCACTTGCTCAGCAGTTCCGGACCCTTTACGCTGATAAAGTTCGCTTCAGATTCTGTCGCGACTGCCTTTGCCAACAGCGTCTTGCCAGTTCCAGACGGCCCGTGCAACAAGATGCCCTTTGGAGCAGTGTGGCCCATCGCCGCATACAGGCTAGGGTACTTGAGCGGCCATTCGACGGCTTCCTGCAATTCCCGCTTCACTGCTTCTAGGCCGCCGATATCCTCCCACTTTACGTCCGGGGATTCAAGGAAGACTTCTCTCATTGCCGAAGGCATGACGTCTTTTATTGCCTGCTCAAAATCGTTCTGCGTTACTATGAGCCTGTCAAGGGTTTCTGGCGCAAGCTTTTCATCCTCCAGGTTCAGCTCGGGCAGCACCCTTCGAAGACATTTCATGGCGGCTTCTTTGCAAAGGTACTCCAGATCGGCTCCGACGAAGCCATGGGTGACGGCTGCTATCCTAGCCTGGTCCACGTCTGCTTCAAGTGGCATGTTGCGGGTGTGGATCTGGAGAATCTCCAAGCGTCCGTTCTTGTCTGGGACCTTGATCTCGATTTCCCTGTCAAATCGTCCTGGCCTTCTAAGCGCGGGGTCGATCGCGTTCTGCCTGTTTGTGGCAGCAATGACTATGACTTTGCCCCTTGCTTCAAGGCCGTCCATCAGCGACAGCAACTGCGACACGACCCTTCTTTCTACTTCGCCGGTCACCTCTTCCCTCTTTGGAGCGATAGAGTCGATCTCGTCGACAAAGATGATGCTGGGGGCCTTCTCTCTGGCTTCCTTGAATATTTCCCTCAAGCGGGCCTCGGATTCTCCATAGAACTTGCTCATGATCTCCGGACCGGAGATGCTGATAAAGTGCGAATTGCTCTCGCTAGCCACCGCTTTTGCCAACAGCGTCTTGCCTGTGCCTGGCGGGCCGTAGAGCAGCACCCCTTTTGGCGCTTCAATTCCCAGTTTTTCAAATATTTCCGGATGGCGCAGCGGCAGCTCTATCATCTCTCTGACTTTCTGCATCTCGTCCCTCAGGCCGCCAATGTCTTCGTATGACACGTGAGGCATGCCACGCAGATCCGCATCTTTCTCAGTTATGGTAAATGACGTTTTGTTGGTTATCAGCACGGCATCGGCAGGAGGGGTTATCCCAACAATCTGAAAGGTAAGCCTTCCGCCAAAGTAAGGCACCATGACGTTATCGCCCTTTACGACGGGCGTGCTTTCAAGAGCATCAGCGAGATAGCGCTCGTCTATGGGCGGTATTGCCTCAAGCGGAGACACTATGATTTTTTCTGCCGAAACAACCTTGATCTTTTTTGCATTTACTGTGTCGCCTATCGCTATTCCCGCATTATTTCTCATCAAGCCGTCAACTCTCATGATTCCCTTCCCCTCGTCTGAAGGGTAAAGTGGCAGGCATTTGGCGACTGTCCTCCTTTTGCCCTTTATTTCGATAATATCACCTGTTACAGCCTCCAGGGACTTCATAGTGTCATAATCAATTCTTGCCGTGCCCCTACCGACGTCTCTGGTATAGGCCTCAAGTACCTTTAGTGGTAGGGTATTAGGGCTCATAACTTGACTTTACATAGATATGCCACCACTAATCAATCTTTACAAACACTGTGCCGCAAACTGGCGTCTTTGCGACTGCATATAGCCAATGCCTGATGTATATTTGTGACTTGCAATGATAAAGAATGAAACTGATTCAATGGTTGTGTGCCAGCTATGCCATGAACATGTCAGATCTGTAGAGATAATAAAACATCTAAAAGGAACACACCAAGTTATAGACGATGCATTGTACGATGACAAACCCTTGAGGTACTGGTACAAGATCGCGTTGACAGAATGATTCTGAATAGCTTACACAACTATGTACTATAAGCTACTGTCTGATTTGTTATATAGTAGGCATTGCTAGAAGTAATTATATGATTTATCGTAGCAGAACGGAGATTGTTTCGCAAATGCTGATTGCTGCAAACGGCGGCGCGACAAAGACCAAGATAATGTACAAGGCCTACCTATCGTACGCACAGCTAAAGGAGTACCTTTCAGTGTTGATTGAAAATGGTCTACTCGAATACACGGAGGGGATGCAAACGTATAGGACTACTGCCAAGGGAAATCAATTCATAAAAATGTCTGACCAAATGGGCGAAATGATGCAAACCACCCCATCAATGCCAAAATAGGATTCCCAACATTTTTACAAAACCGCGGATATGAAAGTGCATAACTTGCACTAGACTGCAATTTTATATTGGCAAAGGATCGATGTTACTGCCCCGCATCCGAGAAAGAATATCTTGGTGGCTTGTCATCGGTATGCAAAAGAACTCCCTTGACCCGAAGACCATTCAGGGCGTGTGGCACGTCGTTTCTTTTTCGCAGCCCCGCATGCATTTTCATGTCCGCAACGGTAGAGTCGGGATGAGCTTTCAATATGTCTATTAATGTCTGCTCATGGGGTGTATAGAATTTGGTCATCATATTTCTATCACGTTCCTTCCTGTTAACATAGGCAGTAAGAAAACCCTACCGAACTTGCCTCTGCAGCCAGATAATAAAGTAACAGTTCTTATGGGAAGAGCGACCATCATATACGTGAACATAATTCTCTCCCAATACAGAATGATGGCGAAGGCTCAAGGCCTTTCTGAAATTGCCTCTCCTGTTAGCTCCGGCCCTTGGATTCCAATAATACCCGGTTCACAGCAGAATCAAAATTTAGATGAGCAATGGCAGGAAGAAGATGAAGACTAGTGCAGGAAAATCCAGCGAATTCAATGGGACAAACTGCAAAAACCCATTGAATGAAGACAGTTACCCTAGCTTATAAGTCCGGGGGCGTTCATCCATATCAACAGATAGAACGCCCTTGGTCAACTGGAGTTACATCGTGACTTGCAAAAACTGCGGATACATCTCGGCAGAAAAGCTGCCTGAAAAGGAAGCAAAAGACCTCATGCATGCTCATTCAGGCAATAACCCGAGCTGCACCATCGGCCACATCAAATTGATGAAAGTGAGGACCTAGGCCATAGCTAGGCGACGCCTGCCTTCCTGTACAACATCCTTACACATTCAGAATATGTACGGTATTTGAATTTAATTTCGTCTACCGGCGTATCTTCACTCAAGAGATTTTGTGCCGGATCAATCTTGTATTTCTTGCCAATATCTTTCAAGATCGTATTTACAGTAGAGTTCTGATATGACTCTACAATCAATTCTGCCACAATATATCTTGATACAGCTTCCATATCAAACTATGCCATGTCCAGGCAGGCAAAAGCGTGCTGGCTGCCGTCACGAACCATAATTCCATAGCACTTTTTAACGTGTCATTCCATACTGCACTCCATACTTGGACAGTCCTGCCAAATTTAACATAGGACAAGCAATGGACAGTGCTAAATTCGAGCTTGACCGCGCCTCGCTTACAAAGCACGCGATAATCCTTGGAGCCACAGGCTCGGGCAAGACCGTGCTGTCCAAGGTAATCGTGGAAGAAGCAGCTTTGCAGGGCATCCCTACCTTTGCCATCGATCCAAAGGGCGACATCGGGAACCTGGCGTTCAAGTCAGCCGGTTTTGATTTTTCAAAATGGTCGGGCAAGGAGGCAGACGCGCTTAAAAACGACAGGGCGAAATATGCCGCCAGCCTGCAGAAAACATACTTGGACAAGGCAGCAGAGTTCAAGGTAGAACCAAATGCTGCCTCAAACTTTGAAAAAGTCACAGTCAGGATCTTTACCCCGAAATCGTCGGCCGGGCTTGCCGTGGGGATCTCGCCCGATCTGTCTGCTCCAAAAGATTTCAACAAGCTGCTGAGCCGCGACATTGCGTCGGCCGCGGACCTTCTCGACCTGACGTCTTTCAACCTGCTGCGCCTCGCCGGCTATGGCGAAGGGGACAGGAAGCAGATAACCTTCATCTCTGCAATCCTAGAGAACGCGTGGAAAAACGGCGAGAGCCTTACTATAAAGGACCTGATCAGGAACATCGAAAACACCGCCTTCAGCCACGTCGGCTCGCTACCTGTGTCAAAGGTGGTGTCGGACAAGGAAAGGAAGGAGCTTGCTACAAGGATAAACCTGCTGCTGTCGGACCCAAAGCTGCGGTCGTGGTCGTCCGCTGAATCGATCAATTTTTCAGAGCTTCTCAGCGGCCCGTCGATTAACATACTCGACCTCCGGAACATCCAGTCAGAGCAGGAAAAGCGCCTGTTTGTCGAGCTGATATTGCAGCAGCTGTTCCAGTGGCTCATCAAGCAGGGCAGCGCACAGACGCTGCGATATCTTTTGTATTTCGATGAAATCGCCGGCTACTGCCCGCCCGTAAGGGAGCCGCCGTCCAAAAAGCTGTTGTTGTTGCTGATAAAACAGGCAAGGGCGTTTGGCCTGGGCATGCTGCTTGCAAGCCAGAACGCAGTCGACCTTGACTACAAGGTGATTTCAAACGCCAACGTCCGCTTTATTGGCAGGCTTGGCGCGCAGCGCGACATCCAGCGCGTAAGCGTAGGACTGGAGCTGGACTCTGACGCAGAGAAGGAGATCGCAAGGCTGCGGCCGGGCGAATTCTTTTGCAATATTTTTGACCCCAAGTTCAGGTCTGTCATCAAGTCAAGGTGGACGCTCACGTACCACAGGGGGCCGCTTGAGGACAGCGAGATTGCCGAGCTGATGGCGCAGTTCAAGAAAAGCGAGCCTGTTGTTGAACAGGTGAAAGAAGATGGAGGCGAACCGGCAATCGAAGAAACGGCTGAAGAGCCGGAAAAACCGGCCAAGTTCCTGCCCGTCGTAGCGCCAGAGGGCCAGATAGCGCTGGCGGCAGGCGACGGCGAAACGTTCCTCATGCTGGAAAAGAAATTCGAGCCAAAGAATCTGTCCAGCTTTATCAAGCTGGGTAACAACCTCAGGTCGGTCAAGGTGCTCTTTGCAGAGCCGGAGGAAAGGTTCTACCCTGTCTTTGAGCTCAATGCCTCGGTTTTTGAAAAAGGCTATGCCAAGCAGTCGCTTGACAAAATTGCCGAGCGCGCTGCCCTTGGCGGCGGCCTTGCAGAGCTGCCAGAGCACGCCATAACTTCGCACCGCCTGGTCCCCGCAGAAGCGCGCAGGGAAGCCGGGATGTGGAGGGGCGAGATCCAAAAGGCAGTCAGCGCTATGGAAAAAGAGCTAAAGCACAAGTTTGACATACTGATCGAAGAAAAAAGAAAGGATAACATTGCGAGCAAGTCGGACAGGCCCCGCGCCAAGATCGCCGACATTGACGCAAACATTGCAAAACTGCAGCAGTCGATCAACGCCGACATTGACGCGGCAAAAGAATACGAAAAGCTGTACAAGCAGCTGAAAAAAGAGAGCAAGAAGAAAAAGATCCTCAAGGCGCGCATGATATCGACTGAAAACAGGATCGACACGAAAAAGCAAAAGATCATCTCAACGAGGAGAAAGATAGAGCAGCTGCACACCAACAGGAAGGCGCTTGAGGAAAAGCTGCAGGAGATCGAGTGCGAGGAAGAAGAAATGTTCCACCAGGCTCTCGGCAACGTCAAGAGCAAGACGAGCTCCGGCGTCACCGGCTGGCTCGTTGAGACTGTGTACCGGGCCAGGATAATCGTGAATGACTCAAAGGAGCATTACGGCGACGTGATGTGGAGCGCCTACACCGGGCAGGGGACGTGGGGCAGGTGCTCGTCGTGCTCTGTTGCGCTTGAAGAGGGGTCGGCGTGCAACTGCGGCAACCTGCTTTGCAGCACCCACCTTGCATACTGCAAGATGTGCCTGGAGCCGGCGTGCACAGAGCACCGCGCGCTGTGCTACATTTGCAGTTCTACGTTTTGCGCTGCGCACTATGTCAGGTGCGAGATATGCAGGTTGCCGGCGTGCGCAGGCCACAGCGGGGCGTGCAGCATATGCAACAGGAAGGTTTGCAGCAACTGCTCGCAGAAAAAGGGGCTCATCAAGAGCAAGATAATCTGCCGCGGCTGCTCGGCGCCTTGATTCACATTCAATCCTGGACCCTAATCGTTCTGACCATCGGCAATAATCATAGTCAGGCTTGATCTGATGCTGGCAATAGAACGGATTTTCGTCACTATCTTTGATATGCCGTTTTCCGTTTCAGCGTTTAGTTTTGCGATTATATCATAAACACCTGACAACCCGATGGCTTCCGAAACACCCGACATGCCACTTATCGTAGAAATAATTGCATTCTCTGTTCCAATGTCACAATTCAAAAGCACAAAAGCTCTAGACATGCTTTATATCGGGGTTTCGAGTATTAAACACTGCTGGTCGTAGCGGGACTGGATCATCTTATGACGCTAAAACTGGGACTATTGAGGGCCTTTCAATACAAGCACCTTTATAGCAATTCTGCCCTTCTGCAATTAGGAGATACTCTGATGCCGATGCTCATGTTAAAGTGCAAGACCTGCGGCGAAGTGTTTCCAGGAATCTATGTCCCTGAAGGCAGCACTGACGGTTTCAAGTCAACTGCCACAGACGCCGATACCTCGCATACCTGCTCCCGGGGACACAACAACGAATACGCCACGACAGACTACATGGATTGGTCATAAAGCTATTGCCCAACAAAAGCCTGCAAAAAGTGGCACTTGTAACGTACCCGGACAGCTTTACGCTGGAAGAAGCAAAAAGCCTTGTAGAGTCGGCAGACCGGAACATTGTTGGAGTTTTCACTCAAAAATACCTGAACCACTCTGAATATGGAGTAGGCTCGGGCAAGGCCCAGGAGCTAAAAGAGTTTGTAAAAGAATCCGGTGCAGAGCAGATAATTGTTGACGAGCACCTTACGTCAAAGCAGATAAACAACCTGGAAAAACTGACAGGGGTGCAGGTGATCGACAGGGAACGGTTGATACTTGACATTTTTTATTCGCGAGCCACTACGGTTGAGGCAAAGCTGCAAATCCAGTTAGCCGAAATCAAATACAACATGCCGCGTGTAAGGGAAATCGCAAAGATGTCTTCTGGCACCGAGCGGGCCGGCAAGGGAGGAAGCGGAGAATATACAGTAGACGTGAAATTCCGAGACCAGAAAAGACAGATGGGGTTTATCAAAGAAAAGCTAGTCGAAGCAAAACGAAAGCGCCAGCTTTACCATCAGCAACGGATCAAGACCGGGATGCCGGTCGTTTCGCTTCTGGGCTACACCAGCTCTGGCAAGACGACGCTGTTCAACCTGCTCACCAGTGAGAACAAGCAGACCTCGAGCAGCCTGTTTACAACGCTTTCGACGACAACTAGGGCACTGAAGGCTGACGATAGCCGCGGCGGCAAAAAGGGTGACACATTGCTCACGGACACCGTAGGCTTCATCAGCAGGCTGCCGCCATACATGATCGATGCGTTCAAGTCTACACTCGAGGAATCCCTGAGTGCGGACCTCATCCTGCTGCTGATTGACGCGTCAGAAGACGCCCGGGAAATCAGGATAAAGCATACTGCCTGCTGGCAGATACTTGAAGAGCTAAAGGTGGACAAATCCAAGGTCCTAGTGGTTTTTACAAAGTTTGACAGGCTGCCGCCCGTGGAAGCAGAAATCATGATCGACCAAATTGCCAAGGATGTCGGGATGCCAAACCAGGCCATTGCCATATCGTCAAAGAACGGGCATGGCATACGCAAGCTAAAGACGACAATTGACCAGCGTACCAGGATCTAGCAACAACGCTCTCGTGCAAAGATGCAATAATGCGTTTATTCGCCTATTTTGAGAGGCGCAGAGCTCGGTTTAATAGTCTCGCCAGCGTTGTAATAATGATTATTTTGTCTACAATCGAGCCGGAACTGCTGACTGTCAAGCAACGCCAAGAGATAGAGTCTCGCCTTGCCAATTACAACATCCCGCTCCAGATCTTTCAGATGGTGGCGGAGCGGTGCGAATGCACCATTGATCCCCGCACCCGGAAAGACCTGCCAAGGGGACCCAAGATAGCTGCCCTGCTTGCGGGATTGAACAACAGGTCGATCATCCTGCTCAAACAAATGTTTCTTGATTGCGAAGACTCTTTTTCAAATTTCAGGTTTGCAGTATTCCTCTCTTCGCGATATAGCCCAATGTCGCACAAATACGTAATGGACAACAAAATCAATGGAGGCAAATCCAAACTCAATCATGCCGTTGACATCTGCATCTATTCTCGGCAGTCAGAGGAGCTGGTGGCAATCGGGATGCAAAACAAAGACACCGACCAGCGTGCCTCAACCAAGTCCCTGCAGAAATTCCTGTCGGTTGCCGAGGACCTTCGCACTGCCCACCCGAGCATGCGGGGAGCATACTATGCGTCTTCATACGGCTATGACGTCGATTGGGCAAAAGCAGGCGGCAGAAAAAAGAAAGACAACGATGACAAAGCAATAGAGATCAAGTTATTCGAATACAAGGACAAGATATACTTTGAAAGCA
The DNA here is from genome assembly GCA_035760305.1 of Nitrososphaera sp. Lineage (GTDB taxonomy): Archaea > Thermoproteota > Nitrososphaeria > Nitrososphaerales > Nitrososphaeraceae > Nitrososphaera. The sequence continues at coordinate 7,757 of DASTTF010000050.1, read as the reverse complement.
AGTCTGCTTCTTCCCGCCTGAAATAACGCGTCTACTTTGCCGAGCTGTCTATGGCATCCATTATTACCTGCGTGGCATGGACGCCAAAGTTTGTCTTACAATAGCTCTCATTTCTTAATTTCGAACCCAGCTTGCCATTCCTGACCAGATCTGATACCCTGTTTACTGCGCCAAGATAATTCATCGACGACTTCCACGTGAGTATGATTTCGCACTTGTCGCATACGCTGCGCTTTGCATTGGCCGCATATATCACATCGCAAAACATGCACTTGCTGTACACCATCGACTTGCCAGCCCTCGGGGCGCCTATGCCAAAATGGACTGTATTGAAACAATTGATGCACAGGAGTTTCTTGCATTCTGGGCATGTGTGGTACTCTTCTCCTTTCTTGCACATCTCGCAACTTGCCAAATAATCACTTTTTAAATTTCATTTTCTTCGAGCACGCGTCACAATACTTTTCTATCATGGTGACGCCGTCGCCTACGTCAAAACAAGCTTCGAGGGTCGCTAGGTTGCCGCATGTTGAGCAGTATTTCGGCTTTTTCTCCTTGGGACCATGTATGAAAGGCTTTAGCGAGATTAGAGATTTTACCATTTATTTCAAACTCCCAATGAACGCAATTATCAAAGATGCAGCGATGATCCCTGCTCCAACAACCAAAAATCTGGTATTATTGCTAGTCATCGTTTCTTAGCGTCATCCGAGTCATAAGAACGTACTTGATGGCCAACTTTCTCGGCATCCAAAATAGAGAAACAACCAACATACGGCTGTCTAGAACAATTTTCGAGCTGGCTTAAAACCACTCCCAGCGATCCTTACAGGTGAAAAGGTTTGCGCTGGCAGCCCTAGCGCTAGCAGTAATCCTTGTTATTCCTGCCAGCGCGCAGACCGGGATTCCTGTAAAAAACGCCCTAGTGGTGGTCAGCGGGCAGGATGACGCCATCCTGCAGTCGATGCTTGCAGCCGGGGGCTCGCCTTCCAGCGTGTTGAAGGCGCTCAAAACCGCGGAAGGGCTGCTGTCGGCTATGGCGCCCAGCGTGCCGACGGACGAGGCTGGCCGGTTTGAGCTGGACGCGCCCCTGAGCCCGGGCACCTACAACGTCACGGTGTTTGCGCCCGGCTTTGTGGCGTCGTCGGACAGCATTGCAGTTGACGGCGACGGCGCGGGCAAAAACCTGACGATCTTTATGCAGCCGTCGGCTATGGTCTCCGGGCGCGTCACCGACGAGCAGGGCAGACCGGTCTCCGGAATAGTGGTTGCAGCGTCAAGCCCGCATTCGGCCAATTATGACATCACGATGGACGACGGTGTTTTCGTCCTTGACACCGGCCTGAAGGCCGGCTTGCACGACATCTATGCGTTCAAGCCCGGCGTCGACGTTGCCAGGCTGCAGGCCCTTCTCAACAGCACGGGGCTTGGCATGCTCGAGAACAAGGTCCCGGCCCTCTTCAAGGCAGGGGACGCGGGCTATGTGGCGCACGCCTCGGCTGTGCAGCTGGAGCAGGGCAAGCTCACAACTTTGAACGTGCAGCTGGAAAGCTCGCACGCCATATCCGGCAGGGTGACAGACGGCGCCGGCAATCCTGTCTCCGGCGTCGCCGTGTTTGCGTTTGGCGTCGGCAGCATGGCCGACACCGCGGCGATAACAGACTCTGAGGGACGGTACGTGCTGAATAACGATCTGGCGCCGGGGATGTACACCATAGTCATCCCGTCGCTTTTCAGCAAGGGCTACGCCCCTGCAAGCTCTGCCGTGACAGTGCCGGCAGAAAACGCGGTTGATTTTGCGCTGGACATGTCCGGCACAATCAGCGGGAGGGTGGTCGACGCAGGCGATAATCCTGTTGCAGGCGCTAAAATCTTTGCAATATCAAATGATCTGGACCTGGACGACACGCAGCTTGCCCAGTTCCTAGCCGCGGGCATGGCTACTGCAAAAACCGACCAGGACGGAAGGTTCGCCCTTGGCAGCGGCATTGGCAACGGGACCTACATTGTCACGGCCTCTTTTGGCAGCGTGCCTGCCAGCAGCTCCATAGAAGTAGAGGCCGGCAGCCCCGCAGACATTGCCCTTGATTTTAAAGAAACAATCACGGTAAAGGGCAAGGTTGCTGATGGCGCCGGCAGGCCCATCGAGGGCGCCTTCGTTGTCCCGAGCTTTGCCAGCGCCATCCCCGGCGCAGAACTATTCGCGGCAAGGACCGGCCCTGGCGGGGAGTACGAGCTGACCATCCCTCTCAAGGGCAACAGCACAAAGCCGCTTTTCGATGAAGTCACTGCGTCGGCAGACGGGTACAGGAGCGCGACCGCGCGGAGCAACGCGACGGTCGAGCTGGAAGCGATGCCGGCCTCCAAGATAACCGGGGTGGTGATAGCTCAAAAGCCACTCTCGCCGCCGGTCGAGACCGTGCTGACGAGGAAGGGGACGGTCGTCTTTGAGCACGAAGGCGCGCAGTACGAGGTCGGCCTGCAGACAAACGCGCGCGTGCTGGGCGCGACATTTGACCCGCCCGGCAAGAGCATCAGTGTCAATCTGGAAGGCGTGCAGAATGCGGCAGGCAGATCGGAATTTTCGATCCCAAGAGAGTTCATGTCAGGCCCCTTTGCAGTCAGCCTTGACGGCAGGCCGGCGGAAGAGGCCAGCACTACAGAGAACCAGACGCACGCCACCATTGCAATAGATCACGAGCACGACCTGAAAGAGATCACCATTCAGGCCGCGACCGCGGTGCCCGAGTTACCACTGCCGGCGGCTCTTGCCGCAGCTGGCATGGCGGCAGCCCTTGCGTGGAAGCGATTAAGGCGTTAGGAAGTGCATTCGCCAAACATCCTTTCTTCGCCCGTCCGCACTATTGTGCAGCTGACCTGCGAACCTTGCTGGCCGCTGCCGGTGTTGACGCTGTTTGTGAACGCTGCGGCCGCAAAGCTGGTTATGAAAAAGACCAGCGCAATGACTACCAGCAAGAAGAGCACTAGCCGGAACTTGCTACTGCTGGTGGCACTCATGTGAGGATAATAGGCAAAAGTAATTGTTATGCTTTTCTGCCATTGGAATCGCCTACAGTCCATTGAATACGATTCCAAAACACGTGCCGGCGGGAAGAATAGTCGGCATTGCTTCAATTGCAAGAGCGACTGCTTGCAGAAGGATTACCGCAGTAATCGCCATGTCAAATGGCTTGCTCGCTACAACAGCATGCATGACTTTGGCGATATTCGCATTTTTTGCTCTCAGTTTTCTGGACGAGGCTGATTCCTCTGTTTCCACGGGCTTTCCTGAAGTCGGAGAATCTTGCCTGTCTTTTATTGTGTTTTCTTTGATCTCCTCAACAATGCGCTGCCTAGGCACGTGATGGGGCAAAATCGCGCCCTGTCACCATGATTTTTAAGGTTCTTGCCACTATATTGATGGCAGATGTTTGAAAACGAGCACACGGTGCGCAGGTTCATGACCGACAGGGCGGAGGGCCAGTTCCACGACAGGTACGAGAGGGCGCTGGAGCAGGCAAGATCAGAGTTTGGCAAAAAATACCCCATGATAATTGGCGGCAGGGAGGTGACGACGCCGGCCACCGCGGCCCAGACATCGCCGATAGACACCCGGCTGGTGCTTGGGCACCTGCCGGTCGGAAGCGCAAGCCACGTAAAGCAGGCAGTAGCGGCGGCCAAAAAGGCGTTTGAGAGCTGGGGCAGGACCGGCTACAAAGAGCGGGTGCGGGTGTGCAGGGCAGCCGCCGGCATCATGAGCCAGCGCAAGTTCGAGCTCGCCGCGTGGATCTCGTATGAAAACGGCAAGAATCGCTACGAAGCTATCGCCGACGTCGATGAAGCCATCGACTTTTTGCGCTATTACGCCGAGGAAATGGAAAAGAACAGCGGCTTTGAAGCGGCGATGAAGAGCGCCCAGCCCGGCGAAAAGAGCAGGAGCGTCATGAAGCCGCACGGGGTGTGGGGAGTGATCGCCCCGTTCAACTTTCCGGCAGCGATCCTGGTCGGCATGAGCGCCGGGGCGATAATCACCGGCAACACAGTCGTGGTCAAGCCGTCAAGCAACACCCCGATAATCGCGTGCAGGTTTGCCGAAATATTCAAGCAGGCCGGCCTGCCCGACGGCGTGCTTAACCTTGTCATCGGCCCGGGCGGCAAGGTGGGAGCCGAGCTAGTCGCCAGCAAGGACGTTTCCGGCATAGTGTTTACCGGCTCCCGAGAGGTGGGCTATGTGATGGCGAAAGACTTCAGCAAGGTAAGGCCCAGGCCGCTTATAGCCGAGCTCGGGGGCAAGAACCCTGCGATAGTGACCGAGACCGCAGACATTGGGAAAGCGGTCGACGGCGTCCTCAAGGCGGCGTTTGGCTATTCGGGGCAAAAGTGCAGCGCGTGCTCGCGCGTCTACGTGCACAAGAAGGTGAAAGACGAATTCGTGAAGCGGCTCGTCGAAAAGACAAAGAGCCTGCCGGTCGGCAACCCGCTTGACCAGAACACCTTTGTCGGCCCGCTTGTCAACGAAGGCGCGTACAAAAAGTACCAGCAGTACATCAGGATCGCGGGCAGGGACGGCAAGGTCCTGGCCGGCGGTTCTGCCAGAAAAGACGGCGAGCTAAAGCACGGCTACTACGTCCAGCCCACGGTCGTAGCCGGCCTGCCGAAAAAGCACCGGCTCTTCAAGGAGGAGATGTTTGTGCCGATCCTGTGCGTGGCCGACTATGAAAAGTTTGACGACGCGATCAGGCTCGCAAACGACTCTGACTATGGCCTGACCGCCGGGATATTCAGCGGCAGGCAGGAGGAGATCAAAGAGTTCCTCGACTGCATCGAAGCAGGAGTAGTCTATGTGAATCGGCAGGCAAGCGCGACCACCGGCGCGATGGTCGGGTGCCAGCCCTTTGGCGGCTGGAAGGATTCCGGCACCACCGGCAGGGGATCGGGCGGGCCGCACTACCTTATGCAGTTTATGCGCGAGCAGAGCCAGACTGTCATTGAATGAGGGACCTTGCCAGAAGGAGCAGGTTGCGCTTGCGCTCCCTGATCCTGCGCACAGAGTAGGGGAGCCACTGGCTGCCGTAGGGGATGTATTCGGCCACTGCAAACTTTTTGGCAACAAGGTCGTCTTTCAGTTCGTCGCGGATGCCCATCAGCATCTGGAACTCAAACTCTGAATCCCTGCCCAGCCTAACCGCCTCCTCGATGATGTCCGAGTCGTGCGTCGCTACCGCGAAATAGCTCTCGCTTTCAAACAACATCTTCATCAGCTTTACAAAATTGGCGTCAACTTCTTCCTTTGTGGAAAACGCGTGCTCCTCCGGCTCGTGGTACGCGCCCTTTACCAGCCTCACCTTGCCGCCCCGCTCGGCGATGTGCAGCAGGTCGCTTGCGCTCCGGCGCAGGTACGACTGTATGGCTACGCCCGTCATTTTGTGTTGCCTGTAAACCTCCAGGTAGATCGCAATCGTGTCCTCAGCGAATCTGACGGACTCCATGTCTATCCACAGGAACTGGCCGAACTTTTCGGCCCTGGCGGCAAGCCGCCTGAAATTCTGCAGGCACGTGCCATAGTCAATGGCAAGACCAAGCTGCGTTGGCTTTGCAGACACGCACCCGCGGACGCCCTTTGCGTGCATCAGGTCGATCAGCGACAGATATTCGGCCACCGTCCGGTCTACCGCCTTTGCGTCGGTGGTGTCCTCGCCGAGAAAGTTCAGGATGGCGGACATGCCGCGGCTATTGGCATCAAGCGCAGCCGCGATTGCCTCCTCGGTGGCATAGCCCGCAACCCACTTTTTCGCGACCCGGAACAGCAGCCGCTCCATCAGGCCGGAGTCATAGCTTTGCGAGTGGGTCGCCGCGGTCTCCAACACCAAATAATCGTGTTCCTCTGATTTAACCTTAGACTGTGAGGATGGCCTTCTTCAGCTCTTTTATCTTGTAGAAAGCCTTGCATGAGACGCAGCTCCACCCGTCGACGTCGCCGAGCCTTGTCACGACGGTGCGCCGTGACATTTCGCAGGTGCAGTCGGGGCAGTGTAGCATGATCAAGACCAGCGCCGGCCGGATTAAATATCAAGAGCTAGAATGTTCCGGGTAAAGTCTCTGCGCGCACATAATCTTTTATTGAGTCTGCATCAAGGGTGTTTGCTCATATGATAGTCGACGTTCTAAAGCAGGCGTGCAGGCAGGTCCACGCCAGGACAAAGGGCCTTGCCGGGACTGCCCGGGCAAGCAGGCAGGTGGGCAGGGGGGCAGGCGGCGACATGTCGCGCAGGATCGACCTGATAGCGGAAAAGACGGTCATTGACCTGCTCAGAAAGCGGGGCGTCGACGCCACGATAATCGGAGAAGAGTGCGGCAGGATCGAAGGCAGGAAGGGCTACATCATAATGGACGCGATAGACGGCACGACGAACGCGGTGCGCGGGATACCGTTCTACTGCTGCTCGCTCGCCTACGCGACTGACTTCCGGCTGAGCACCGTGACTGACGCCGCCATAATCGATCTTGCAAGGGGCGACCTCTATTACGCCTCAAGGGGCAAAGGCGCGTTCCTCAACGGCAGGAGGATCTCGGCAAAGAAGGAGAGCCCTGCCGACCCCACGATTGGCATCAACGTGTCCGGCGTAAAGCCTGCCGTGGTGGAGCGCCTCGCTCCGATCATTGCAGACGCCGACCACACCCGGCAGTTTGGCGCGAACGCGCTGGAGATGTGCTTCCTCGCAAGGGGGTTTCTTGACGCGTATGTTGATTTGCGGGGCAAGATCCGGCCGACCGACATTGCCGCCGGCTATTTGATCGCCAAGGAGGCCGGCGCCATGGTGTATTCTGATGATGGCTCCGATCTTGAGTCGGACCTTGACGTCAAGACCCGGCTCTCGTACGTGGTGGTGGCAAACGGCAGGATGCGTGAGCACCTTGCGGCCCTGTTCTGAGTGCGTGCGCGTGTTGCCAGTGGAGCATGTGATTTTGGTGCAACGTGCACCATTTTTCCTTCGTAAAATGGTGCATTTCGAAACCTGAAAAATCAGAGTCGAAGCAGTTGGCTCTTTTATACCGGGTCAGAATGTATCATGGCAAAAGCGATTCTTCTAAAACAGAGTTCAGAGAATGACTTCTATAGAAGATTTTACGCTCAATGTTAAAGTATCCGTCTTGAGTAAACGCCTCCAGTTGTTAGCGGAAAAACTTGTTAACGAGCTGCCGCTTGCCCGCAAGCCCGTTGGCCTCTGCGAGGTCTGTGGGAGAAGGGCAGAGCTTGAAAAGGCCGAGGGCTATGCATTTGAAATGTGTCCACACTGCGCCTACATGACCAGGATGCACGCAGTAGAAAGCCACGACAGCTATTCAGATTGAAAATGTAAAAGCGCCCGGGCCGGGATTCGAACCCGGGTCGAAGGAGTGACAGTCCCCCATACTGGACCGGAATGTACGATTCTGGTTTCTCACTCAGGAGCAACCAGGTATCTCTATACTACCCGGGCGCACGTAATCCGACCTTTGTAAAACCAATTAAAACGTTTTGGTTCTACCAATGCTCCACAGCTGTCATTATTAACCGCAAGCAGATACATTATTGCATTGGATAGCAAACAGCAACCGTTAAAGATCCATCCTTTCATGAGAATAAGCTGTGTCAGCCTGAACGTGCCTGACCTCCGGAAATTCCTTGAATTCCACCAGTCGATACTGCGGTTCAAGACGGCCGGCAGGCCGTCCAGTGAAAGGACGTTCATTTCTGTTGACGGCACTAACCAGCC
>DASTTF010000049.1:0-4421 GCA_035760305.1 Nitrososphaera sp. | reverse complement strand
CAAGCTCGAGTCACTTGAAGGCAACGACGCGGCATGGTTTGCGAAGCTACCAAAGAACGTCGCCCTAAGAACCCTGCTTGAGGAGCCCTGACTGCACTATTTTCTCTGTGGCCGCAAGCAGCTTCTTGACGTCGCCCTCGTCGTGGGCGTACGAGAAAGCCCCCATCTTGGTCGGCAAAAAGAATATCCCGTGGTCAGCCATCAGCGCAAGGTGGTATCTTGCCAAAAGTCCCCTGTCTGACGTCGCGACGTCGCTTGCATCCTGCACCGTTTCCTTGCCAAAGTGCGTCAGGAAAATCGAGCCGAGGCCCGTCACCTGGCACGGGATTTTCGCGTCGGCGAATATCTTGGCGAGCCCTTTCCTTGCCATACCGCCAAGCCTGTCTATTTTTGCGTACACGCCCTTGTTCTTTTTCAAAAAGTTCAGGGTGGCGAGCCCTGCCGCCATTGTGACCGGATTTGCGGAAAAGGTGCCTCCGCCAATAGCGCAGCGCGCCTCCTTATCCCTTATAGACACCGGGTCTGCAAGCGACATGATCTCCCTGTCGCCGCACACGATTCCAATCGGCATTCCGCCGCCGCATATCTTGCCAAGCGTAAAGAGGTCCGGCTCGAGCTTGTAGGTGCTCATTGCGCCGTGCAACGAAAGCCGAAAGCCGGTCACGATTTCGTCAAGTATGAAAAGGCTGCCGTTTTTCTTTGCAAACTCCCGCAGGCCCTGCAAATAGCCTTCGGCCGGCGGGATGCAGCCCGCGCCGCCGAGCACCGGCTCGATTATGACGCACGCAAGGTCGTCCTTGACCGTTTCCAGCACCTTGAGAGACGCTTCCAGGTTGTTGAACGGTATTGACTCGACGTACTGCCCTTCGTCCTGCACGAGGCCGGGGCCCTCCTCCGCCTCAAAGGGGTAGTTGACGGTCTGCATAAGCGTAGTGTTAAAGCCGTGCCAGCCGCCTATCGCCTTTGCGATCACGCGCCTGCCGGTCTTTGCGCGGGCGAGCCGGACCGCGTACATCGTGGCTTCAGAGCCGGTGGTGCTAAAGCGCATCATCTCCGCCCTCGGCATTAGCTTTTGTATCGTCTCTGCGAGCTCGACACTCGCGTCGTTTACGGTGCCGTAAAGCGTGCCGTTGCGCACCTGAGCTGCAAGCGCGCCGGCGACCGGCCTTGGCGAATGCCCCAGGATCAGCGCCCAGTGGCCCATCCAGTAGTCCGTATATCTATTGCCGTCGACGTCGCGCAGCTGCCTCCCCTTTGCAGCATTCACAAAGAACGGGTAAGGCTCGAAATAGCGGATGTTGTGGCTGATGCCGCCGGGGAAAACCTTTGCAGAGCGGGAATACAGGCGCTTCGACCTGGTCGTCTTGCGCTCGTAGTTCTTTACGTAATCACGCATGAACCAGCTGCCTGAAGGCTGATTCCTCTATAATCCTTTGTTTTTCGGCCGCACGTTTAATTATCAGCCGCACGGAAGTCGTCATTGCGCGATGAACTGCCTGAAATGCTTCCACCCACACCAGGCTCACGAATTCAACAAGGGCGGGGACAATTCGCTCCTGCGCGTCGGCCGCTGCCTGGTGCCGGAATGCGAGTGCGTCCAGTACGTCGACAAGATAGAAAGGATAGACGAGGATCTGCTCTAGTTGAGGTCCCTGAGGGAGGGCGGGATCTGCGCTTCCTGCGGGGTGAGTTCTTGTACCGGCGGGAGGTCGTATTGCTCCCTGAGCTCTTCCTGCTGCCCTTTCATGACCCGGTCAGAAAAGTTCGACCCCGGCTCCCATCCAAACCCGATGTAAAGTACGATCACAACAGCCAGGGATACGCCCATGGCAAGGATTGACCAAGCGACCGTCCTCATGTGAGGGCTACTGCCGTAGCCGCCTTCGTGCGCCATATGCTGATCCTGTAAACGATGCTTTTTAAAAATATTCGCATTTTGGCACAAACTAAAATAGCGCAGGCAGGCTAGCCCTGCATGATGATAGAGGACAAGCTCGCTTCCCTTGGCATAACGCTCCCGTCGCCGCCGGCCCCGGCAGGGTCGTACGTGCCCGTGGTCGTATCGCACAGCCTTGCGTTTGTCGCCGGCCAGATCCCTTCTGAAGGCGGGCAGGTAAAGTTCAGGGGCAAGGTGGGCCGCGACCTCCAGATAGAGGAAGGGCAGCAGGCAGCGCGCCTGTGCACCATAAACGCGCTTGCGCAGCTAAAGTCGGCCCTCGGCAGCCTCGACAGGGTCAGGCGCGTGGTCAAGGTCACCGGGTTTGTCAACTGCGATCCGTCGTTTGTAGACCAGCCAAAGGTGGTCAACGGCGCGTCCGACCTGCTCGTGCAGGTGTTTGGCGAAAACGGCAAGCACGCCCGCGCGGCAGTCGGCGTGAGCAGCCTGCCGCTGGACAGCGCGGTGGAAGTCGAATTCATAGTCGAGATTTGACCGCCTGCGTCGACTAATTCCATCTAGCTGGGAATTCCTGATGCAAAAAACCAGTTTACTTAAATATAATGCGTTTCATAGGCATAGAAGAATTGCCAAACGACCGCTGCGATTTTGATCTTCCGATCCCTTCAATGAAGCTGCAGCTCGCCGTCAGCGGGGCATTTGAAACGCTGGGGCAGCCTGCCAAGGATTCGCTGCTCGTGCACCTGTGCTCTCAGGGCATCAATCTTGACGACGGGTCGCAGCGCACGCTGAACCAGCTGAACGCCGCGCTGGAGCCGATCTTTTCAAAAGAGGCCACTGTCCTTATCATGGAAGTGGTATGGAATTTCTTAAAGGACTAGCCTATCCTGCTGTCAAGGGCCTTGATGAATTCTTGCAGCTTTTCCTTCGGGATCACTGCCCCGCACGCCCTGTCATGGCCGCCGCCGCTCCCGCCCAGCTCTGAAGCGATCTCGTTTGTGAGCCTGCCGAGGTGCACCTTGCACCCCGCCGAGCCGCGTATAGAAACAACATACGAGTTGATGTCTTGCTTGAACTTGTAGACCATAGCCGCCGGCTTGCCGGAGGAGCCTAGCACAAAGTTGACCACCATGCTCGACGACAGTTCCACTGTGCTCGGCGCGTGCGCAATGTTGTCCAGCTTTACAACGGACTCTTTTATCGAATCGACCGCGTTTGCCACCTTTTTGGCGTATTTTTCGGCAATCTCAAAGCCCCCTTTGACGTCGTGGGGGTACTTCATCTTTGCCAGCGTGTCGACTATTTTGATCAGAATGTCGTCTTCGTGCTGGCTCGCAGAGATCATGTACGACAGCACGGTCGACTCGAGCATCAGGAACTGCCTGTCAAACCTCGGCACGATGGTGGACGCAACAGGCTTGTTCTCCATGTAGTCGGTCAGCGCGCCCATGGCAGCGAAAAACGCCGCGTGCTCGGGCAGCTTTTTCCTGTACTTTGCATAGACCTGAACGCTCGTGCACTCTTCGACAGTGTGAACAAGGGTCACGGCCGCTTTTTTTAGCGCCTGCATGATCTCTTTGCTTATGTCGTGGTGGTCGATGTAGGTCACTTCGGCCCCTGCGGACGCAATCCTGCCGAGCAGCTCGACGAACTTGTGCTCGTTCTTTTTCGACAATCCTAAATCACATATGAATAATTGATCGATCTTGCTGTCAGACGCCGCGACTTTTTCCAGTTTGGAAATCAAATTTGCATAATCGACCAGGATCACCTTTTGCACGTCAAACGCCGCCTTTATCATCGTCGCGGAGCATATGCCGTCCGCGTCTTCCTTGTGAGACATGCAAATGGACATTGGCTTACAGTGAGCTTTTGATGCCCTGATTTAATGGTTGGGTAAAAGGCTATTAGGAAATGAAACGATGGCGAACTAGTGGGCTGGGTAGGCGGATTCGGCGACGTGTTCTCGAACGATTATATCGGGAGGAAAAAATGCGGTCACGCTCACGGCAAGAAAAAATGTTCCTGCGGGTGCGCTAGTGTCGAAAAATAAAATGACGCTGGCCGCCGTGCAAAGGATCACAGATCTTTACGTTGTTCTTTACGTATTTCCGGAGCCGCAACTTCAAAAATGGTGCGTTGCTGCCACCATACCAGTGGCAAACCACCAATTAAGGTGGCACAAACAATCCAAGTTCTAGTGCGTTGGGCTATTGGGAATGGCAGGCTGAACACCTCGCCGAAGCTTGGTGCGTACACCTCCATCCCATCAACGCCATCTTCTATGGCCGCCCTTCTCCTTGCGGAAGGCTGTCTTTTCTCGGGAAAGGCTTCGTCCTTAGATGCTTTCAGGACTTATCCTAAGCAGCTTAGCTGCTCAGCATGCCCTGTCGGACAGCTGATAAACCAGAGGCTGCGCTGCCCTGTTCCTCTCGTACTAGGGGCAACTTCCCCTCAGACAACCACGCCCCTGTCAGGCAGAGACCGACCTGTCTCACGACGGTCTAAACCCAGCTCACGTTCC
>DASTTF010000048.1:0-5344 GCA_035760305.1 Nitrososphaera sp. | reverse complement strand
GAATATTTGTCAACAGACGCTTTATGCCTATATTTAGAACACACTTGTTGAGGCTTTATCCGATGCTCAAGTCTCTCAGTAGCCCTACATCTCATGTCTGTTTATGCATACTTCTTCAAAGCTCTCTTTCCAAACACAGATACAATAGCACCTATAGCCAGTAGCATTACTCCACTGTTTGCAAAGGCCGCATGATCTCCAATAATTCCGTAACCCAATACAATCAAGCCAACTCCCATTATGACAAAGCTTTGAATAATGACAGCATTATTACGCCCAAGTAAATTTATAAATTGCATCAGACCTCCGGTTACCTAACCAAAATGAGCGATAGCGATAGGGTAAACGGCGCCCAAGAGGAAGAAATGGGCATCGAGGATGGCAAGTTTGATGATAATCAGGATTCTACAGAGGCCGAGACGCGGCGGGCCGAGGCCGTACAAGAGTCGCCAAAAGTCGAAGCAAAATCCCCTCCGGCACAGCCCCAGCAGGCTGCCCCGGCAACCGATTCCAAGTTCTTTGCTATACGCACCACAGGCGGGCAGGAGCGCGTGGTGGCAAGCCAGATCCAGGTGAGGGTAAACTCCAAAAAGGTTGGGATTCGCTCGGTCATGGTGCTTGACAGTTTTAAGGGCTACATCATTGTCGAAGCCCCGGACTCTAACGTCGCGTACGAAGGCCTGGCAGGCATAAGGCATGTCCGCGGCCAGATAAGGGGAGACCTGCCGTTCAAGGACATTGAAGGCTACCTGGTGAAAAAGCCGGTGGTATCGGAGCTGAGCGTTGACGACACGGTCGAAGTCATCGCCGGCCCGTTCAAGTCCATGAAGGCCAAGATAACGCGCGTCGACTACGAAAAGCAGGAAGCGACGGTGGTGCTGCTGGACTCCCCCTACCAGATACCGGTAACCGTTGACGCAAACTACCTCAAAAAGCTGCCCCACTAGGCAATTTCCTGCACCCAACTGAACGATTAAATAAAGAAAAGCAGCCAAATTCCATTGCCTCTTTAGCCGGTGTTATAGTTGATTGTCGACCTGAACGTCAAGGGCAAGCGCGCCATAGTTATAGGCGGCGGGACGGAGGGCGTCAGAAAGGTCCGCGGCCTCCTCGGTCAGGACTGCAGGATAACAGTAATCAGCAACAGGATGAACCGCTACCTGGCGGACCAGGCGGCGCTTGGCAGGATTGAGCTTGTCAAGGCAAGGCTCGGCGATGCCAACATTCTTGACAATTACGATAACGTTTTCCTAGTGCTTGCGGCAACCAGCAACCGCGAGCTCAACCGCAAGATCGTGGAAAAGGGCAGATCGATGGGCGCGTTTGTCTACGCGGCTGACGACCCGGCGGTAAGCGACTTTTCCTACGCTTCAATAGTCAACATCGAAGGCGTGATGCAGGTCGCGATTTCCACTTCTGGCAGGAGCCCCATAATGGCGCGCAAGGTGCGCATCAGGGCCGAGCGGGTGCTGCGCAGAATAATCAAAAAGGCAGACATTGAGAACGCAAAGCTGCAAGAGTTTGCGCGGCACGCCGCGCGGCCAAAGATCATGACTGTTGGCGAGCGTAAGGAATTTCTCTATTCGCTGATAAATGACAGGCGAATCCAGAACCTTATTAAGGAAGACAGGATTGAAGATGCTAAAAGCGCGACGCTTGAGCTGTTGCAAAAATGGGGGAGGAAAAGCACAAAATGACGGCAGCGACAAAGACGGCGGCAGCAGTCGCGCCACTTCACATTGTCAACGCGCGCGTCACCTATCGCAACGCTCCCATACACCTGCTTGAAAAATTCACGTTCAAGGACATTGACGGTGCGCACAGGGCCTTCCTGAATAAGGCCGGCTTTGAAGAGTGCGTCATTCTGCAGACCTGCAACAGGGTAGAGGTGTTTGCAGCGGCCAGAGACCCCGACGAGGGCAGGCTGCTCGAAGAGTGGGCATCATCGGTGGGGCTGCCGGAAAAGGACTTTGCGAATGTTGAGCTGAGCAGGGGCAGGGACGCGGTGATGCACCTGATGAAGCTGGCGTCGGGGCTTGACTCGCTCGTGGTTGGCGAAGACCAGATCCTGGGCCAGGTAAGGCGCGCCATGGAATTTTCCCGCTCTGGCAGGTATGCAAGCGCAAGCCTTTCGTTGATATTTGACAGGGCGCTCAGGGTCGGGAGCAGGGTCAGGACTGCCACCGGCATAAACAAGGGCAACGTTTCAATCGCGTCGGTCGCGGTGAGCCTTGCAGAGGAATACTTTGACGAGCTTAAAGGCAAGACGATCATGCTGATAGGGACGGGCGAAGCGGCGAGCCTAGTCGCAAAGGTGCTTAAAAAGCGCGACGTCGACTTCATGGTCACGAGCAGGGCCCCGGAAAGGGCGCAGTCCTTTGCCGGGACTGTGGCCGGAACCCCGATCCCGTTTGACAGCGCGCTGGAAATGATGTACAGGGTCGACTTGGTGTTCACGGCGACGGTCGCCCCGTACCACCTCATCACTTTTGAGAGGATAGAGAACGCGATGAAGGACAGGCGCGAGGGCATGATGATCTTTGACCTTTCAAACCCGAGGACGGTCGACGAAAAGGTCGCCACCATACACGGCATCAAGCTCATAAACATGGACCAGATCGCCGAGCTCGTCGGCAAGAACATGCGCTCCCGCATGAAGGAGATCAATTCCGCGGAAAAGCTAATCGACGGCGAAATGAAATCGGTCGACGCGATGATGAAGAGGATGAAGGCCGAGCCTGTCGTCGTGTCGGTGTTCAAGAACGTCGACGCGATAAGGGAGCGGGAACTGAAAAAGGCGCTGTCGATGCTTGGCAAAAAGCTTGGGCCGGAGGAAGCCCGGGTCGTGGAGCAGCTCTCCTATGCCATCGTTGAAGGCGTCCTTTCGACTCCCATGAACAACCTGAGAAAGGAGACGGAGGAAGGCCGGAGCGAAGAGCTGATGAAAATAGTAGCCAAGTTGTTCAAGTATGAAGAAAAGCAGCAGTAACGCTTTTCCAAACGTCAGGCTCAGGCGCCTGAGGACCACCCCGGCAGTGCGAGACCTTTTGCAGGAAATCCGTCTTTCAGCCAAGGACCTGATAGCGCCGGTGTTTGTGCAGGAGGGGCTGAAAAAGCCTGAAGAGATCGGCTCAATGCCTGACATACAGAGATTCCCGCTTGCAAGGCTTGCCGGCGAGGTCGGCAGAATAAGGGACCTCGGCATCAACGCGATAATCCTGTTCGGCCTGCCGTCGCACAAGGACGCGGGCGCGACATCAGCCTTTGACGAGCGCGGCGTCGTGCAAAAGTCGATACGACTTTTGCGCGAGCAGTTTGGCAGCAAGGTGGCGATAGTGACCGACGTTTGTTTATGCCAGTACACGACGCACGGCCACTGCGGGCTCGTCGTCGGCAAGAAAATAGACAACGACAGGAGCGTCGACACCCTTGCAAAAGTCGCGGTCAGCCACGCAAAGGCAGGGGCCGACATTGTCGCGCCGTCTGCCATGATGGACGGGCAGGTGCAGGCGATACGCAAGGGCCTTGACGGCGCAGGGTTTACGGACGTCTCTATAATGGGGTACTCTGCAAAGCAGGCGTCGCCGCTGTACGCGCCGTTCCGCGACGCGGCCCATTCGGCGCCGGAATTCGGTGACAGGCGCACATACCAGATGCCTTTTTCAAACGCAAAGGAAGCGATGCGTGAAATAGAGACTGACATTGCCGAAGGGGTTGACATTGTGATGATAAAGCCCGCAATCCCGTACCTCGACCTCATCTACAAGGCCAGGCAGGCTACGAACCTGCCGATATGCGCCTACAGCGTCTCCGGCGAGTATGCGCTGGTAAAGGCGGCGGCGATGAACGGCTGGGTCGACGAGAACGCGGTAATGACCGAGTTCCTCACGTCGATCAAGCGCGCCGGCGCCGACATGATCATAACGTACCAGGCCAAAAAGATGGCAGAGCTGCTGGGCAAATAGTTCACGTTTTTATGGTGGCTTGCCCCACCGGTGTTGATGTTTGCCGCCGACACGGGTTCAGAGCGGGCCAACAGCATCGAGGACTACCAGAACACCTGCACCGAGTTCATCATCGACATCAGCCGCGACTACATGGACTGGGTCGACCGCTACCAGCTGGGCGATCAGGAAACCGCGAAGAGAAAGGCGGTGATAAGCGGCATCGTAAAGACGACGAACGACTGGATCG
Source organism: Nitrososphaera sp. (assembly GCA_035760305.1). Classification (GTDB taxonomy): domain Archaea; phylum Thermoproteota; class Nitrososphaeria; order Nitrososphaerales; family Nitrososphaeraceae; genus Nitrososphaera. The sequence goes on along the minus strand of DASTTF010000048.1, from coordinate 1,150 downwards.
TAAAGTACGGCAACACGATCAAAAAGATCGACATTGCAATGAACGACGGCGTGAACAAGATGGCAGAGAACACCGCCGGCTACCCCTTCCAGTACGACATCTTTGTGAACAGGATGAATCGCTATACGGCGCACCCTGTCGGCGAGATAAGGATGAACGTCAAGGCGACCCCGCGGCCTGGGCGGCTTGCGCGGATCGGCAACTACCAGAAAGACCAGCTGCTTCTCATCAGCGCCAGCTCGCCGGTGAACTTTTCCCTGAGCAAGGAGAGCATGAAAGGCGCGGACATTCTCGACGACTATATCATCATCGACGCCAGGAACTGCCAGAAGCACGACCTCATCTCATTGACGGCAGTGGCGGAAGAAGTCGAGGGCGACTATGTCACAGAAAGCAGAGGGTACTCGACGATAATTTTGCTGACATAGCACGTACGCTTTAAATAACGATGCCGTATCGATAGTTTTCGTGCGACGGTCGTCCAGTTTGGTCTAGGACATCAGATTGCCAATCTGGTAACCCGGGTTCAAATCCCGGCCGTCGCATTCTTCATGATCTCTGACGTCGATGCCGAGCTTTTCCATTTCCTAGTCAAACAACTCTTCCACCTGTTGGCGGTCCGCTCTAATCTTGGCCAGCACTATCCACACGAGGGTTCGGATCATGCCTGAAATTGTTTGACGTTTCATATAATCAGCATACAATAATCATCCAGTCGGCAGTTCGATATACTGTAATTTTTGAATGTTATTGGGTGCTGCCACAGGCGCAAAAACCAAACTCGTCAATCCGCTTGTCGCACGTCGGGCACCGCTCACCATACTCGACCTCCCACGCGTGTTTGCCGTACATCTGGTAGTGGGTGTCTATTTCAGGCGGCACTCCCTGATCGTCCTTCACTTCAGGCTGCTTTTTGCGGCTGGCCATCACCTAAAATTGGTCAGAGCGTGTTATTAACCGTGCTTTCTTGCGTTGGACTTGATTATTTCAAGTGCCTTTTTCGCTGCGTCCTTTTTTGGCAGCTGGATCATGAACACGTTCTGCGAATTGGTGTAAGCTGACGAGTCGGGCGCAAGCGAGATCAGGCCGCTTTCTGCAAGCGCCTCAAAGAACTCGATCATGTTATTTGCGTAAAGCAAATAGTTTTCCT
>DASTTF010000047.1:0-35978 GCA_035760305.1 Nitrososphaera sp. | reverse complement strand
GACGCTTTTTTCAAGTAGCTTCTCGCATTCGTACAGCACCCTTGCAATGACGACGTGGGTCTCAAGCCCCAGATCGCTTACCGAGTAGGTCAGGTTTAAGAGCCTGGTGGTGCTCTCTGAAAAATGGCCCCTCGGGAACCCGCCTACCACGAACGCGCAATCGTCGGCAAGGTTTTCGGCCACGGCCTCTTCAGCGGTGGTCTGCACGCCGGTGGTCGACAGGCCAATTACCTTGGCCGGCCTGATAGAGTCGAGCAGGTCTGCAAGTGTCCCGTCTGAAACTTCCATCAGCACCGCGCCTTGCTCGCTCTTGACCACCTTGTCCCTGAACAAGCCCACCATCAGCCCTTCAAAGCGAAAATAGGATTTGGGAATTCGCAGGTTGTCGGCGATCGCGATCAGCTTGTCATCTATGGTGTGGACGTAGACCCTGAGCATGCCTTTGATAAAAAGCGGCGTTCCCAGCGCCTCCATGAGCGCAAAGTGGGCAATGTCGGGCCTGCCGCGCTTGTTGCCGTCCTCCAGCTTGGCCATCGCGGCGTGGTGGTAGCTCCTGTCAAGCAGGATTTCAGACGGCTTTAATCCGAGCCTGCGTGCGTGGTTCTTTACCGCGGCGTGGCCGGCGATCTCGCGCGGCACGGTCTCCAGCGCGGCTTCTGCAATGATGAGCGTTATCGTATCTCTCGATACCGGCCGGCCCGTATATTAAGGAGCGCCGGCGTATTTGGAAAAGATTTCTGATTTCTTGGCGTGCACCAGCTCCTGCAGCTCCTTGACGCACAGGCCAAGCTCCGCGTCTGCCTCTCCTTTGCTCTGCTTGCTGACGATTATTTCGCCGGGGCCGAATTTCGCGCCCCTGACTTCAAGCGGCACCCTTGAGTGCAGCAGCTCACCAAGAAAGTCGTAAAGCTCGGGAAAGGTGGCGTTGTTTTCATAAACATATGTGGTCGTCCCGTCGCTGGAAAGCGCCTCTTTCTTTAGGGGAAACGAAAACGACAGAAGTGAAATTGAGTCAACTATGCTGCCTGCAAGCTGGCCCAGCTCCGCATTGTTGCCGCTCTTTTTCAGCTCGCCGTATTTTTTCGCCATGCGCTCAAGCTCGCCTACGTTGGTCAATGACAATGATCGCGTCCCAAGTTAATTAACGGTTGCAGCAATGGTTTATCAGTCAGCAGGGCGCTGCCTGCAATATTGGCAAAGGCGCAGGCCAGGGAGATAGCAAGGGAGCGAATCGACATGCTAGTGAAGAGCGCCCTGAAGGAAAAAGACGAAGCGCTGGCCGCTCGGCAGGCGCGGCGGGCCAAAAAGATAGCGATGCGCTTCCGGGTCCGACTCCCCTACGAGGCGCGGCAGCTCTACTGCAAAAAGTGCAAGGCGTTCATTGTGCCGGGCAGGAGCGCGCGGGTGAGGATCGGCAGGGCGAAAACGAGGGCCGTGCGCATCACGTGCCTAAGGTGCGGCCACACCTACCGCAAGATCATGGCGGAATAAGGATTTATAAGGGTTAAAGCAAAATTCCGAGATACTAATGGCAAAGGTTTACGACGTTCCGGCTGACGAACTGATCGCCAAGCTGGCTGAACAATTGAAGAATGACAAAAAGGTAGAGCCCCCGGCTTGGTCAGCGTTTGTCAAGACAGGCTCGCACGCCACACGCATTCCACAGAGCAAGGACTGGTGGTACTCACGGTGCGCTTCACTCTTGAGAAAGGTTTACCTTCACGGCCCCCTTGGAGTTGCCGACTTGAAAGTCGCCTACGGCGGCAGGAAGAAGGTTGGATACAACCTCGCACACCACAGGGACGCAGGCGGCGCAATCGTGCGAAAGGCGCTGCAGCAGCTGGAGGCGTCAGGCTATATCGTCAAGGTGCAGGGCAAGGGCCGGCTAGTTTCTAGCGAAGGCATGAAAAAAATGGACAGGCTCGCGACCGAGATCCACAAAGAGCTGATCAAGACCGCGCCGCAGCTCCAGCGCTACGCGTAATGGGCCATGTCAGTCCCGCAGCCCCACCAGCCAAACGATGAAGAAGCTAAAAGGCGCGAAGCCGAGGCCGCGATGCGCCAGCGGGTTTTGCAGGTAGTGCTTGATCCACAGGCGCGCCAGCGCCTGATGAACATCAGGATGGTAAAGCCGGATCTCGCGGCTGCAGTCGAAAACTATCTCATCAACGCGGCTTCTTCGGGCAGGATAAACCGGCCGCTGACAGACGAGGAATTGAAGCAGCTTTTGATCCGCATCCAGCAGCCGAAAAAAGACTTCAAGATTGAAAGGCGCTGATCGCGCCGTATTATGCCGGCCGGTGATGAGTTAACTATTTAAGGTCTGGCAGGAGCTTTTGGCTCTATATGAAGGCAGCAGTGTTTCGAGAATACAACAAGGACCCGACGCAGGTAGTGAAGATTGAAGATATCGACGTTCCAAAGATAAAGCCAAACGAAGTTTTGATAAAGGTTGAATCAGCATCGTACAACTATAACGACCTCTGGGCCATTTGGGGCGAGCCGGTAAAGACGCCGCTTCCCCACATTTCAGGAAGCGACGTCGCCGGCACGGTCGTCGAAGTGGGCTCTGACGTGCTAAAGCTAAAGGTGGGTGACAGGGTAGCCTCGCATTCCAACATGAGCTGCAGGGTGTGCGAAGCGTGCACCTCCGGCAGGGAATACGACTGCGCCGAGAGGACAATCTGGGGGTTCCAGACGGGCCCGCTCTGGGGGGGATTTGCGCAGTACACGCACCTGCCTGAAGTCAACGTGGTGAAAATCGCGGACAATGTCTCGTTCGACGACGCGGCTGCAGTGTCGATGGTGGGCATGACTTCGTGGCACATGCTTGTCGGCCGGGCCAAGATAAAGCCGGGCCAGCTCGTGCTTATCATGGGCGGCGGCTCTGGAGTCGGCATGGTCGGAATACAGATTGCAAAGCTCTACAACTGCACGGTCATCGCGACGGCAGGCAACAAGGACAAGATGGACAAGTGCCTCGGCCTTGGAGCCGACCATGTGGTCAACCACAGGGAAGCCGACTGGTACAAGAAGGTGCGCGAAATCAACAAGAAACTGGGCCAGTCCGGCGTCGACGTGGTCTTTGAGCACATCGGCAAGGCGACGTTCCCGCAGGAAGTAGGGCTGTTAAAGATGGGAGGTACGCTGGTCGCGACGGGCGCAACCACCGGCTACGACTCGACCATCGACCTGAGGTTCCTGTTCTTCAAGGGCACGAACCTGCTTGGCTCCACGCAGGGCACCAAGGCAGAGCTTGAAGACGTGATGCACTGGGTGAGCAAGGGCAAGATCAAGCCGGTAATCGACACGGTTTTGCCGTTCTCTGACATGGTAAAGGGCCACGTCATGATGGCAGAGGCCCAGCAGTTCGGCAAGATACTGACCACCCCACAGAAACTCTAAACTATCCCCTCTTTCTTCCTCTTTTTGTACATGTTCCGAAGCCTGATCTTTGTCCCCGGCAACAGCGCGCGCTTTGTGGAAAAGGCCAAGACGCTGGCGGCCGACGTCATCTGCCTTGACCTTGAAGACTCGGTCCCCTCCCACGAAAAGGATGCTGCAAGAAAGATAATAGTCGACGCTCTTGCACATCGCCAAGAGTACGGCAGGCCGGTGTACGTCAGGACAAACTCGCCCGAGTCGGGGCTCGTGCAGGCCGACCTCAAGGCGGCGGTGCGCAGGGGGATCGACGGCATCGTGATACCAAAGGTCAACGACGCGCAGGAAATCATCAGGATAAAAAAGCAGGTCGCCGCGCTTGAAAAGCAGAGAAAGACCGGCAGGATAGCGCTGATGCCCTCCATTGAAACAGCAAAGGGGGTGGTCAACGCCTACTCGATCGCCGGCGCCGATGATAGGATAAACGCGCTCGTCTTTGGGGTGTTTGATTTTTTGCATGACATGCGGCTCGACTACGACGAAAATGATCCAACTGGCTACGCCTACGCCCGGGCAAAAATCCCGGTCGATGCAAGGGCGGCGGGCGTTCATGCGATAGACGCGATCTGGCAGAAAATCGACGACGCGGAAGGCCTTGTCAGGGACGCTACGGTGGCAAAGCGCCTCGGGTATTCCGGCAAGAGCATAATCCACCCCGGTCAGATAGAGTCTGTGCACAGGGTCTTTCTCCCGAGCAAGAGCGACGTCGAATGGGCTAAAAAGGTGGTGCAGGCGCTGGGCGAGGCGATGGAGAAGGGGAGCGGCAGGGGCGCTGTCAGGCTGGAGGGCAGGATGATTGACGCCGTGCACTACAAACAGGCAAGGGCAATTCTGGAAGAAGGCAGCTAATTTACCGGGTGCGCGCGTTTCCAGTGGAGCCTGTCGAGCGGAACTTGCTTAAAAGAATAATTATTTCAGGTTCTGTCAAGTCTGCGACAGTTCAGGCTATCAGTTATTTCACAATGCGATAAGACCGCACGAAGGGTTGAACGGTCAGACACCGATTGAAGCGTGCGGGATAAAGGTAGAGGGCGAAAACAAGTGGATAACGCTCATTCAGAATGCTACTAAAGTTTCTTGAATTACCTTTAGCCTTGCATGCATGTCCAACATCTCGGCATTGAATAACTCATTTCCTTCATCCAGCGAAGAAATACTTTCTGCGCGGTTAATTATGTCGTCAAGCTCAGCTTGTATTGATTCAAAATCGCCTCTCTCGGGCGACCACCACGATACGGAACCACTTTCAGGCAGTACTTGTTTTGCTATCGTCACATAACCTATTACTTCATCTGGAGTTTGCGCTGATTCGGCTCTCGCCAATTGACCTAAAGCTTTGTCATAAGGATTAAAGGCATCGACATAATTCTGAACGCCAATCCAAGCGAACATGAATCCAGAAATCGCAACAAGCACTACGAGTTTAGTAATAGTCCGTCTTTGCACAGCCTTTACAATTCTGTCAATAGGCATATTTACTTTTGAACTTTATGGCTTAGCAACCGACTTTTGACAACCTATTTCCAAAGGCTGAACTGCCGCAGACCTGACAGAACTATTATTTCATGTCAAGCCCGAGCACACCGGCGTCGCCCCAGTTCTCTTTTGACACTTCGTAAATGAGGACGCGGATGGCCTGCTCATTTGTCTTTAGAATCCTCGCCGCCTCTCTTGTAAGCACGCTGACAAGCTCCCTCTTTTGCTCGACTGTCCTCCCTTGACTCATTGTTATCTGGATTACTGGCATGCCGGTTCATAGGTTGCCGAAAAGATATACCTATTGCCTTGGCATGAATTTCTTGATCGCAACAATGCCGGCATAATAGGGGATGTTGTAGAGTGCGGCGAGCGCCGCGACCTGCGGGCCAAAGAACTGGAACGCGAACACGGCGACGAGCACGTTGTTGACATAGCTCATTGATATCAGCCCCGCGCTTCTTTCTTGGCGGCCGCCGGCCGCGCTGGCATAGCCTACAAGGCTGTAGGCGGCGTAGCAGATGAATGCTGTCGCCACGGTCTGGAGCAGGAACGCCTGCTCTTCGTAAAAATAACTGGAGAACTTGGCAAACATGCCAAAGTTGATCAGGACAATGAAAATGAGCGACAGCGGAAACGACTTTTCGTCCGCAAATTTTGCCGCGCCGGGGAACTGCTTTTTGGTGAGCCAGCCGGCGGCAAGGGGCAAAAACAGCGCGGCCGCAAGCAGGACCACCATGTCGAGGACCGGAATGTCAAACTGCGAGCCCACCAGCGCGTAAACCAGCGAGGGGAGGATGAAGGGCACGGCAAGCGAGGTGGCTATTATCATGCCCACCACCAAGGGGAGCCGGCCGCCGATGAGGTTGACCACGAACGGCGCGCCAAGGCCGGTCGAGATGCCAGAGAGGAGCAGGACCGGCAGCGCAAACGGCTCGTACACAAAATACGCGAGGGCGTACATGCCAAGCGGCAGCGCGAGCAGCTTTACCGCCGACAGCACCGCCAGCTGGCGCGGTCTTGTGAACGTCGCCAAAAGATCGGGGGCGTCGAGCCTTATCAAATTCAGGAACAAGAGCGCGCCGAGCCACACCAGTATGTAGGGCTCGACCAGCAGCCCGGCGGCCGGCAGGAGGACGCCGGCACACATCGAGCCTGCTATGCACGCTGCAAGTACGGCATTGTCATGGCGCAAGTGACTTCAGCTGCTGTATCATTTCCTGCACATAGTCAAATCCCTGCTGCCAGAACTCTTCCCTTGAAATATCGATCCCGGCCTCCATCAGGAGGTCCTCCGGCTTCCTCGAGCCGCCGGCAGACAGTATGCCAAGGTATTTCGGGATAAACGACCTGCCTTCGAGCTTGTATTTCTGGTAGAGCGACAGGACGAGCAGGTTGCCAAACGAGTACGCGTAGGTATAGAACGGCGTGTGGTAAAAGTGCGGGATGTACACCCACTCCCACTGAAAGTCCGGCGTCATCGCTATCGAATCGCCGAACTGCTCCTTCAGGTTGTCCATGTATATCTTGGCGACGGCATCGATCGTGGCGCTGTCCTCGCCCATAGCTCTGTGCGCGTCAACCTCAAAGAGCGTGAAATACGCCTGGCGCATTATCGTTGCGTACATGTCGTCGATGTGCTCGGCAAGCAAAACCCTGCGCTCCCTGCCGGACATTTTTTTGGCCAGCTTTTCGTTGAGCAGCATCTCTGCAAACACCGACGCAGTCTCTGCGAGCGGCAGCGGTGCGTGCGACACCATTATCGGCTTGTCTGACGCAAGCATGCTGTGTATCGCGTGGCCAAACTCGTGTGCAAGGGTCGACACGTCCCTTGTCAGGCCGTCAAAGTTAAGGAGCACGTAGGGCGTCATCTTTGGGGTCACCGTGTAGCAGAACGCGCCGCCCCGCTTTGCCTTCCTGATCTCCGAGTCGACGTGGCGCTCTGCAAATACGCGCTCTGCAAGCCGGCGGAACTGCGGGTCAAAGCCGCCAAAGGTGTCAAGCACGCTCTGGACAGCCCTGCCGTAGGTGAACTTTTTGCTGTCAGCCGCCCTGATAGAGATCGGGGCGTAGAGGTCGTACCTGCGCAGCTTTTTCATCCCGAGCATACTTGCCTTTTCCCTGAAATAATCCTGGAATATCCCCGCGTTCTTTCTGCAGGCTGCAAGCAGCGCCTCGACGGTCGCGTCGTCAAGGTTGTTGGCGATGTTGCGCACAGAGATCGGCGACCTGTAGCCGCGCATTGAGATCGCTTCATCGCGCCACTGGATGGCGACGTTCTGGTAGATCTCACCCAGCACTCCGCTGTTCTTTTTGTAGACGTGCAGCAATGCCTTGTAGGCCGCTTCCCTCGCGTTGCCGTCGGGGCTCCTGACAAGCGACACCAGCTTTTCCTTGTTGTCAAACTTTTTCTCCACGATCTTTTTGCCGCGCTTTAGTTTCATCGTGAATTCAAAGGCGCTTGTCATCTTGTCGTAGATCTTTACCAGCGCTCGGGTGCCGGTGACGTCAAGCGTGCTGATTATTTTTTCCTCCGGCTCGCTCAGCGCATACTTTGCGACCAGCCGCTTGTGCCGGAGGTATTCTTGATATACCGCTGGGACGGCGCCGATCAGCCTAGAGGCGTTTTCATCGTCAAGATGCTTTTTGAACCAGAGGTCAAAGAACAACACTCGATTGCCAATCTCCGACGCCAGCTTTTCCATCCTGATCACGAGCGCCGACGACTCGTTTGATGACGTGTCGGCGTAGTAGCGCAGGTGGGCGTAGCCGCTTGCGATCGAGATCTTTTCAGAGATGCTTTCAAGCGCGTGAATCAAGTTTTCAAATTCGGCCGGCGAAATGTCGGGCCGCAGGCTCTGCCGGCTCCTTTCAAACTGCACAAGCTGGTCTTCAATCGACTTCAAAAAGCGGGCAAATTCGCCGCCGGAAGGGTCCTTGACAAGGCCCGCCAGATTCCACCGTCCAACCTTCATAGCAGAATAAGCAGCCATGGACGACAGGCACGTACGCCCCCGCCGTCACATATGTGTGTTGAGCCGGGGGTAAACAATTGCTGCCAGGAACAGCTATATGCGCTGCCTGCGCCGGCGGCTTGCCTTGCATTCTTGGAGCAAGTTTGGCCGGGAGGCAGAATATGTGGTCGCGCTCTACCTGAAGACGATGGGGTGGGACGTCGCGCTTTCGCCGGCCAGCAGGGGACCGGCGGACATTGTCGCCACCTGCGATAATTCAAAGTGGTTCATACAGGTGAAGGCGAGCTCGGGCATCCCGCGGCTCAAGGGCTACGAAGTAAAGAGGCTGATAGAACTCTCAGAAAGCGGCTGCGGCTTGCCGGTGGTGTCTACGTTCCAGCCCTTCCCCGGCGGCTTTTCCACAGGCAACTACTCGATACTGTTCTACCTGCTTAACAGCTGGCAGGAGCTAGACCCTATGAAATTTCTGGGGCGCGCAGATCGCACCTCTTGGCAATCCTCAGCTCGCTCCCCCTGATGAGGTACTTGAACTCGCCGTCGTGCCTGGCGCACATGTAGAGGATCATCTTGAACCCGTCAAACTCTGCTTCGCCAAAGCCCTTTTCCGCCTTCTCGTAGTCGCTCTCCCTGCTCACCTCGTAATAGTCCGGCTCCTCTGTCTCCTTGAGAACAACGTAGACATCGGCAAGGTCGAAACAGCCAGTCGCCTGGCAGAAAGGTCTCGCTCTTTTTTCCCTCTGATTCTCAGTAGTTCTTATCATGTGAGAATGTTCTACTATATGCTTCATAGTATAAATGAGTTAACATGCTCTATAGAGAATATCAACATCGATCTTAAATAGAGCAAACTACCAATAATGATTGCTCGCGTTTGCGAGTTTCAGCATGGATCGACGGTGTAGGCGAGCAATATGCGCGTGTCGTGGCACAAATTTGGCCAGGATGGCGTCGCATGATAATGCCTACCTCTCCGTGCTGTCATGATCATCCTTTTGTGTATCTGTAGTTCTGCTCAATGCTTTTCAGCTTGACCACGATCGTGCTGCCGGCCCTGCTGAATATCCTCTGCCTCTTGTCGTTTGTGAATATCCAGCCGAGGATCACGTCGATCGGCAGCAGGAACGCCTTGCCAAAGCTCTGTATGGCCGCGCTCCGCGCGTCGACTTTGTTGCCTGCCAGGCCCGTGGTCCTGATCTTGAGCGCCATCTTGCCAAGCGACTGGCCCGTGGTGGTTTCAAAATATATCCAGTACGCGAAAAAGACCAGACTGGTGACTCCCCATCTCACCGGGCCGTCCGGCCCGCTGAGCCACCTTTCCGGCGCGCCAGCAAACCAGAACGGGATGGCAATAGCGGTGAATACCGCCCAGAGCGCCACGTTTACGATGATAAAGTCGATCAGCCACGCAAGGAACCTCTCGCCCCAGCCGGCGAGGACTATTTCAGCCGGCGGCGAACCTGCGGGAGTCTCGCTCATTGTGGATCACCTGCGCCTTCCTGGGATATAACAGATGCGAAAAGCTAGCCGTCTTCTGCATCTACAAAAATCGAATACGACGTCACGTTGAACGTCTCTTCGCCGTCCTCGACCACGACAAACAGCGTGTAGACGCCGTCCTCTTCAACCGCGGACGCAAGGTTGAACGTGACGTTGACGGAACCGCCTTCTTCCCACCTGTTGGCTTCCACAATGGCGTACCCCTGCGGGGTTTCGTAGTAGTAGCCGGGCGGCAGCGGCTCGACGACTATTGCCGCCAGCTCGCCGGCAGAGTACGACAGCAGCTGCTTGTTCTCGTCGTAAACCGCGGGGGTGGGCATGCTGTCGTAATATATGCCGACCTGCTGGACCTCTCCTTCCAAGAGCTCGCCGGAGATCCTGACCTGGCCGCTGTTGACGTCCACGTCAAGCCCGTAGTTGTTCTCGAAATTCTCTACAAACGCAAGGTAGTACTGGTCGTAAACGATCCCGATGCTCACGTGCGTGTGGCGCGGGTCAAGTATGTTGTCTCTGTGGCCGTCGTTGCAGCACTCCTTGTCCCTGTACATCATCTCGAATTCAAGCTCTTCTATCGTGGAGAGCGGCTCTATCCTTTCGCAGTCGATCAGGATGCTGGTGCGGCACTCCTCGTACTGATCCGCGCTAAAGCCGGCTATTGCCACGTTCTGCTGCACGTTGCCTTCGCCTTCGTACCGACTGTAGGTCATGTAGGGCTTTTCTCCGTTTGTCATCCAGTGTGATATCTGCTTTGTATTGAAAACGTCCTGGGCGTGGGCCTGCGCGGCCTGGTTTGCGCTCAGCTCCACCGGAGGCAGGCCAAAGTCGGCCCTGTCCTCGTTTATCAGGTCCAGCGCGTGCTGCACCAGCTCTTCGCGTGGTACGGCCGTCGGCTCTTGGCTCTGCTGCAAAATCGTGATCACAGGGTTGTTCTCCTGCTGGGTCACGACGCCGATCAGGGTGGGGGCAAGCATAAACAGCGCAACTGCAGCAAGCGCGGCCGCCGCCACGGCCGCGACCTTGCCGGCACCGCCCTTCCTTGCCGGCGGTGCGGCGGCAAAGTTGTTTGGCACGCCGCACATCGGGCACGCCGCCAGGTGCGGCCCGTACCGGTTGCCGCACACAGAGCAGTTTATCCACGAATCCACCATCTATCTCCAAGCATCCAATGCAAGGCTAAATGCCCTTTGCACTTTTATTTCAATACATGCAGAGACTCAAATAGGTTCTGCATTTTCGCTACAGGGCGTACGCCTCTCCCTCTTTGACTATAGTCATGTCCCTCGTCGCCCTGACGTACATCTCGGGGTGCTCGGTGTGAATCGGGAAGAGCATCTTGGATCCGATCTCTTTCACGATGCTGAACAGGTCCGCCCCCTTTGCGTGGCCAGAGCAGTGTATCTGGTGCCTTTCCATGCCAAACTTGCCGAGCCAGTTGTCCACCCGCTCTTGATTCAATATCATTTCTTCGTTGTACGGCTCGCTCGCAGAGTGGATATAGAGCGCGCCGGGTGGCGGCTTGATATCAATAAGCGATGCAAAGCTAAAGTAGCCAAGGGCGCACAGGTACCGACTCGGCTCCTGGCTTATCTCTGCCGCCGTCTTTGCATTAGGCAGGCAGGCCAAAGTCGCGTCCTCACCGTAATAGTCACCGTCCGCGTACGTGCCGGATACCTGCTTTGGCTTGTAAATGACGACATCCTTGTCGTCGTAGTTCGGGATGCCTAGGCTTGCATCCTGCGACAGGTGCTTCAGGTAGTAGCAGTCCTTCAGCTTTACCACCAGCTTGCGCCCGTTCTCCTTTGCTATCCGGTAAAAAGTCCTGACCCTGTCCATGTCCTTGAAGTTGAAATCTGCAAACACCGGCGCGTTCTGGTGTTTCGCTACGAGCGCGCCTGCCTCCATGAAGACCCGGGGCTCGCTCTCTTCCATCGGGACGTCGGTTATCCTGGTTCCCTCACACATGAGGGCGACCGGCTTGGCGGCCTTTGCCTCCGACACCAGCTCGCGGGTCATCTCCGGCCTTGCGCCGTGCAGCCGGACGTCGCCGGTGTAGACGACCGGCCCGACGCTCGTGTAGATGATAAAGCCGTACGCGCCGGGTATCGAATGGTCGACGTGGATGGGGTGCACTTCGAGCGACCCGACCTTGAACTTGCGGCCGGACCTGAATTCGTTTATCTTCCTTTCGACCGGCTTGGCTCCCCTCTTTGAGGGGCGAGGAAGAAAGTCGAGCACTTCGCGCTCAAAGTCGCGGGGCGCCCGGTCCTGTATCGCCTGGAGGATCGTGTGACACGTGCTGCCCATGTAGAGCGGTATGTCGCGGTGCAGGAACGAGATATAGTCGACATGGTCCGCGTGGGCATGAGAAACGAGCACCGCGTCAACCGTGGGCGCGGCGGCCTTTCTGCCGGCCATCTCCAAAAGGTCGTCGCGGTAGATGCCCTCGACGTCCGGGATGAGACCCATCTCGATAAAGTCGACGAGGCCGTTTGCGGATCTGGGCTTCAGGTACTCTTCAAAGAACATTGCGCGCCGGGAAAAGCCCTTGCCAAAGTCGAGCAGTATCCTAGTGCCATTGTCGTCCAGCAGGATCTTGTTGCCCCCGACTTCGTTCACCCCGCCGTAAAACGTGATCTTGCAGCCGGACAATCGCTTTTGTAAAAAGCAAAGTTGCTTATTAGCCTATGGCAGCTAGACTGATTTTCTTAATTCCGACTTGGGGTTGTAGATGAGGGCCATCACGTGCTCGCGCATATCCTTCTGCTCCATTATGCCCCGGTGCGCTATGGTCGTAATAGAGCTGTCGTTGCGCACGCCGCGCATCTTCATGCAGAGGTGCTCGCCTTCGGCTATCACCAGCGCGCCCTTTACGCCCATGCGCACGAGCTCGTCGGCCACCTGCTTTGTTAGCCTCTCCTGTATCTGCAGCCTGCGCGAGTACTTTTCCACCAGCCTCACCAGTTTTGAAACGCCGAACACCTTGCCAGACGGCACGTACGCCACGTGGATCCTGCCAAAGAACGGCAGCATGTGGTGCTCGCACATGCTGTAGAACTGGATGTCCTTTGCGACGATCGCGTCGGTCTCCTCTGAAAAGCTGACGTCCAGCTCAGCGTCCATCCTATAGCCTCCGAAAATCTCTTCGTACATGTCGGCTATCCTGGTCGGGGTGCCCAAAAGCCCTTCCCTGTCGGGGTTCTCGCCCAGCTCGAGCAGGAGCTGCCTTACAAGCTTGGCAACCCTCTTTTTGTTAATGACAGTCTTGTCTGTTGACATTTTGTGGATTTTACCTGACTCCTATCGTCTTGTGCAGCTGCGGCACGACGCGGACCTGATCGTAGACTGGATAGACGGCGTCATAAAAGCCAAAAAGCACATCCAACGTTGGCTCGTCAATTTTATAGCTTGGCTGTATTATAAATCCTGCTATCTCGGCCGGCCTTGCCGCCCTGAACACCTCCTGTACTAGTTCCTTGAATTCTTTAAGGCTTGACGAATTTGTTACTACTACTTTGATATAGGTGGACTTGCCGCTGGCGATCGCCAGCTTTAGGCAGTCAAGCTCGCTCCGCAGCAGGCTGCCGTAGTGCTTTTCGTCCACCACTTTGGAGTCCTTTAGCTTGAACTCCACCTTGACCAGGTCGATGTAGGGCAGGACCTTTGCAAACCTGGCAGAGTCGTAGCAGGCCGACTCTAGGTATGTTCTGATGCCCTTTTGCCTGACGAACCTGGCAAGCTCGATAACCGCCTCGTGCTGGACCAGCGGCTCGCCGCCGGTGAAATTGACCTTGTAGGTGTTGGGGTGGAGGCCCTTTAAGATGAGGTCCTTCACCTCGCCAACAGAGTAGTCGGAGCCGCTGTCAAGCGGGAGCGCGTAGGGCGTGTCGCACCAGTGGCACTTTAGCGGGCACCCTGCCAGCCTGACAAACATTGTCTTTGTGCCAAACAGTATGCCCTCTCCCTCGATGCTAGTGAATATCTCGCTCAGCTTTACCCTTGCGCTTGCGGTTTTCTGTCGCATACCTCGTCTTGTCCTCTATCTGTGCAGTTGTGAATGCCTTTTTCCTACTTATACACGATTCGCACCGCCCGCAGTGCAGGTAGCTCCCGGCCGCCCTCGCACCGTCAGAGTAGCAGCTCCACGTCCGGAATACCCTGTCGCCAAGTATCTTGTGGCCCGCTCTGAGCAGGCCCGGCTTGTCAAGGCCCATAGCTGCCGGCGACAGCACCGTTATCTCGTGCCGGAGGCCGGCCACGATGCTGTCCGACTCGGCGATGTTGAGCGCCTCGGCCATCGCGCTGACAAACGCCGGCCGGCAGTCGGGGTAGTGCTGGATGTCACCCGTGTGCGCCCCGTACGCCACCACCCTGGCATTGATGCTCATCGCCCACGCGGTGGCTATTGTGATAAAGACGGCGTTTCGGATCGGCACGACCAGGCTCTGCGTAAAGACCTGCGACAGCTCCTGCATGCTGTCGGTCAGGGCGTTGCTCCTGCCGTAGAGAGACTTCATGAAGCTGATGTCCACGACCTTGTGGTCTCTTGCCTTTAGCGCTCTGGCGAAATATTTCGCGCGCTCTATTTCGCGCCTTGCGCGCTGGCCGTAGGTAAACGTCATCATGTAAATGTCGTAATCCTTGGCAAGCATCGCGGCATAGCAGACGGAATCGAGCCCGCCGCTCACGATGCAAACCGCCGCCGGCCTAGCCAATGGCAGAGGTTTGAAAGCGGCGCCTATTTTGTGTATCTCTCGATGAGCTTCCTGTGCTTTGGATACGTCCTGGCAAGCTCGCCCCTCTTGCCGAGCTCCCAGTCGCGGTAGTCAAAGCCCGGCGACACTGTGCAGCCGAGCAGGCAGTATGATCTCTTGCTGTCAAGCGACGCGGCGAACCACGTGCCCGCCTTTATGACTGCCTGCGGCGTCCCGCCCCCGCCGATCTTTATCTTGGACAATTTCCCTTCATTGTCTATCGCACAGAGCGTAATCGAGCCGCCAGCGTAATGGTGCCATATTTCGTCCGACCTGATCCTGTGGAACGCGGAAAACTGCACGCCAACGAGCATGTAATAGATCGCTGTTGAAATGTTCCGCTGGCCGCCGTACCCTTTTACGTTTACTGTCGTGTATGACCTGTACGTCTGTCTGAAATAGCCGCCCTCGGGGTGTTTCTCAAGCTCTAGCTTTTTGATCAGTTTTGCGGCCTTTCTGTGCACACGCCGGTATCGTGGCTGCATTTTATTAAATCTTAAAGACATTAATTCGGGCATGGCAGAATAATCGTAATTGATTATCGGCTTGATTGGCAAAGCCAACGTTGGCAAGTCCACATTTTTCAACGCGGCGACAGAGCTCGCCGTGCCGGCGGCCAATTACCCCTTTACGACTATTGAGCCCAACGTTGGAGTCGCCTACGCGAGGGTAAAGTGTGTCTGCCGCGAGTTTGGCGTGCAGGACAACCCGGTGCACTCGATGTGCATCGACGGCAACCGGTTCATACCGGTAAAACTGGTCGACGTTGCCGGCCTGGTCCCGGGCGCCCACACAGGCAAGGGCCTCGGCAACAAGTTCCTTGACGACGCAAGGCAGGCCGACGCGCTCGTGCACATAGTTGACGCTTCGGGCACCACTGACAGCCAAGGCAGGCCGGTGCCGGCGGGGGCGGGTGACCCGATGTTTGATATCGAGTTCGTGGAAGAGGAATTTGACCTGTGGCTTGCGGCCCTGGTCGGCCGGGACTGGAGCAAAAATGCAAGAGAGGCCGAAGGGCTGGGCCAAAAGCTGGAGCAGATGCTCGGCAAGCGATTGTCAGGCCTTGCGATAAGCGAGCCGGTAATCGCAGGCGCGATCCACGCGTCCGGCCTTGCGATGAAAAAGCCGGTCAGCTGGACGGAGGACGACATACTTGCGTTCTGCAAGATACTGCGCGTAAAAGCCAAGCCGTTTGTGATAGCGGCCAACAAGGCAGACCTGCCTTCGGCCGAGGCGAATATCGAGAAGATGAAGGCGGCCGGCCTCGAAGTGGTGCCCTGCGCGTCCGAGGCCGAGGCGCTCCTGAGAAAGGCGTCAAAAAAGGGCGTGCTCCACTATCTGCCCGGCGACAGCTCGTTTGACGTCAAGCCAAACATTGCATTGAACGCCCAGCAGCAAAAGGCGCTCGACATCGTCAAGGCGCTCATGCAAAAATACGGCTCGACGGGCGTGCAGGAGGCAGTCAACATCGCCTGCTTCAAGCTATTGCGCATGGTCGCAGTCTACCCGGTGGAAGATGAGTTCAGGCTCGCGGACAAGAAGGGCAACGTGCTGCCCGACGTCAGGCTATTGCCGGAGGGCTCTACAGCCCGGGACCTTGCGCAGACAGTGCACGCCGACCTTGCAAAGGGCTTCCTCTACGGCGTCGATGCAAGGACAAAGCAGAGGGTGGGCGCAGACCATAAGCTGAAAAGCGGCGACGTGATTAAAATAGTGTCTGCGACAAGCAGGGGATAGCAATGCTGTGCCTCGGGATTGAAAGCACCGCGCACACGTTTGGATGCTCGATAGTCGACTCGAAGGGCAGAGTGCTCTCTGACGCCCGCGACGTCTACAAGGCGCCGGAGGGCGAGGGGATACACCCGCGGGAAGCTTCGCGCCACCACATGGAAGTCAGCTCTGCCGTCCTCCAGCAATCGCTCCAGTCTGCCGGCGTTTCGATGAAGGACGTTGGCATTGTAGGCTATTCCGCCGGGCCGGGGCTCGGGCCGTGCCTGCGCGTCGGCGCCGTCGTCGCAAGGACGGTGGCCGGGTTTTACAAAAAGCCGCTCGTGCCGATAAACCACGCGCTCGGGCACCTAGAGCTTGGGACGATACTCACTGGTGCTTCCGACCCGCTCGTCCTGCTGGTGTCCGGCGGCCACACCATGACGCTTGCCTTCTCTCACGGCCGGTGGCGCGTCTTTGGCGAGACGCTAGACATCACCGTCGGGCAGTTGCTAGACCAGTTTGGGCGGGCGCTCGGCTTTGCTTCGCCGTGCGGCGGCAGGATTGAGCAGCTGGCGGCACAACCGGCCGGCAAGTACATGCAGCTGCCGTACGTCGTCAAGGGCAACGACGTTTCGTTTTCCGGCCTGCTGACTGCGGCGATAAAGCTTGCAGAAAAGTCCGAGGCTGCCGACGCGTGCTACTCGCTGCAAGAGACCGCGTTTGCCATGCTGGCAGAGGCAGTCGAGCGCGCGCTTTCGTTCACGGGCAAAAAAGAGATGATGATTGTGGGCGGGGTCGCAGCTAACAAGAGGCTTGCCGAAATGCTTGAAGCCGCGTGCAGCAGGCAGGGCGCAAGATTGTTCGTGTGCCCGCTGAAATTCGCCGGCGACAACGGCGCCCAGATCGCGTGGACCGCGCTTCAGGAATATCAGGAAACAAAAAGACACGTCAAGGTGGAAGAATCGTTCGTGCAGCAGTCCTGGCGGCTCGACACCGTGGACGTCAGCTGGCGCCGATGAGCTGCTTTATCTGGCGCTCCCACTTGCCGTTGTTGTAAACGCCGAACTTGTAGGTCTGGTCGCCGGATACGACGACCACCTTTTTCACAAGGAACCCTTCGGCCTTGACTCCAGTTATCTTGCCCAGCGGTATGTCGAGCACAACCTCTCCTTCCTTTTTCGAGAGGGTGGCCATCCTGCCTTGGGTCTTTTGGAACACTAGCCTCCGGTCGGTCAGCACGAGTATGCCGCTTTTCAGCTTTTCCTCGGCGCAGTCCTCGTCAAGGATCACTTTTTCGCCGGGTGCCGGCGCGAAACTCACCACGTTTTTATCTCCAATCCAGAGGCTATATTACTATTGCCGACGCTGGCGAAAAGGGGTGCAGAAGCGGACATTTACCTGACAGAGTGGGGCGGCAGAAAAGCCGTCTCCAAGGTGCGCACGGCCAAGCCCTACCGGCACCGGGAGCTGGATGCCGCGATAAGAAAGCATCGGACCATACACGAAGCCAGTTTCATGTCGGCGGCAAAGTCCGCCAGCGTCATGACGCCGTTTGTGCATTTCGTCGATCCGGTCAACGCAGAAATAATAATGGAGTTTGTGGAAGGCGACAACGTCAGGGACGCGCTGACGCCCGATCTTTGCTATGAAATGGGCCACTACGCCGCCATGCTCCACGCAAGCAACATCATCCACGGCGATCTCGCCACGTCGAATTTCATAATAAACAACAAACTTGTGCTGCTCGACTTTGGGCTGTCGTACTACTCCGAGCGCACCGAGGACATGGCAACCGACATCCGGCTGATAAAAGAAGTCTTTACCAGCATGCACATTGCGGTCAAGAAGGCGTTTCCGCGCTTTGTTGAAGGCTATGCCGCCGTCGCGGGCAAAAAGAGGACGGACAAAATCCTGGAAAACGTAAGGGAAATAGAGCAGCGCGGCAGGTATGCGAGGGTGACCTGATTGCGGGCTGTAACCTTTGCGAGCACCAATGAGAACAAATACCGGGAGGTCAAGTCGATACTCGCAGCTCATGGCATCTCTGTCGACTTTGCACAGGTCAATCTTGTAGAAGTCCAGTCTGACTCGCTTGAAGAGATCGCAACGGAAAAGGCGAAAAGCGCGTTCGCGCAGGTCGGCAGGCCGGCCATAGTCGAAGACGACGGTCTGTTCATTGACGCGCTGAAAGGCTTTCCCGGCCAGTATTCGTCGCACGCGTTCAGGACCATTGGAAACGCCGGCATCATAAAGCTGCTCGCGGGATCGGCAAACAGGAGCGCGTATTTTCTGTCCCTGATCGCGTTCTACGACGGCCAGAAATTATCAATATCAGAAGGCAGAGCAGGCGGCAGCATTTCAGAAACGATTGCAGAGGGCGGCTGGGGCTATGACCCGATCTTTGTGCCTGCCGGCACCAGCCTGACGTTTGCGCAGCTAAAAGAACACAAAAATGAATATTCACACCGTCGCAAAGCGCTTGAAAAGTTTGCCCAAGGATACATTCTAGGATAGTTTGATATTCAATGCCGCACGATTACAGTTGTAAACAGCTTGGTCGCTAAAAGATCACAAGACTCTCTAAAAGTAAAGGACATGGCCGACAGGACTTTCATCAGCCTCGATCAAGACACCCTGGTTGCTGAAGCTGCAAAGACGCTGTATGAACAGGAAGGCTGCAGCGTAATTGTCACACGCAACGATCGCAACACAGGCCACAGAATTCCAATCGGCATCGTCACTGAAAGGGACATCATTTTTCGGGTGGTGGCTCAAAACAGGGGCCCGTTCAAAGTCACTTTAAAGGACATAATGAGCAGCCCCATCGTCACGGTTCATTCGGAAAAATCGCCAAAAGAAGCGCTGGCCATCCTCAAGCACAAAAAGATAAACCGTCTGCCAGTGGTCGACGGGGGCGGACAGCTGGTAGGAATTCTTACGACACAGATGATTGTTCAAAAGCTGCCTGTTGACAAGATAGCCGAAGCGTGACGTTCAGCCCGCAATAAAATATTCCTTTATCCACCTGTCGGTGTACCGCGCCTGGTTCTGCAGCACCACTATCCTCGAAACCTCGCTTTCGTCCATCGCCTTGAACGCCGGCATCTTTTCGCACAGCTTTGCCGCAAAGTCCCTCACCTCGTGCATCTCCAGCATGTGCTCCTGCTCCAGCCGCCGGTTCGACATGCCGATGTGCATGTACGATTTCAGCTCGATAAAGTGGGGGTCGCCCTGGGCCATCATTTCGGCAAACTCGCCTGCAAAGCCGTCGCCGTCGTTGTAACCCCTTATCAGGGTCATGCGGAGGACGGTCCTCGTGTCGACGGTGGCGAGGAACCGCAGGCTCTCCCACCACCGCTCCCACGCGTCCCTGTGCATCGGCCTGTTGATTTGGTGGAACATCTTTTTGTTCGACGCGTTGGTCGACAGGTAGATCTGCGTCGGCAGTGCACCTTCGGCCGCCAGCCTCTTCAGCATGGCCGGCTCCTGCCCGTTTGTGACAAGGAATATCGACTTGGTAGCCTTGAGCGACTTCAAATATTTTATCAGCTGCGGCAGCTTGGGATACATCGTGGGCTCGCCAGACAGCGAAATGGCGTAATGCGCCGGCAGCAGTGACTCGTCAAGCTTTTTCCTGTCGTTCTTTGCGTGGCCGTAGTAGCCGTTTATCAGCTTTTTGCGCTCGGCCATCAACTGCTCTACTATGACATCCGGCTCGTCCACCAGCTCCTCGGGCATCTCGAGCGTGTCGTAAAATTCTGTGGGGCGCCAGCAGTAGATGCACCGGTTCTCGCAGTTCATCGCGGTCGGCGTCATCTCCATGCACTGGTGGGTCGAGATGCCGTAGAACTTGTGCTTGTAGCAGTTGCCCTCGTTTGCAAACGACTTTTTCGTCCAGTGGCAGAGCTCCACTGCAGAGTGGTTGTAGACTCCGTACTTTGCCTTCTGCAGCCTTGCCTTGAGCTGGGGCGAGATCTGGATCAGGTTGTCAGTCGAATGCGAAACGTGCTCGTCGGAGCAGCTCATGCATTTTGCATGCCTGCAGATCAGATTTAAATTTTGCACTCTAGAGACTGGTAGCCATGGCCGTCGACACTGAAAGGATAATGAAAGCGGGGCTAGAGCTTGCAGGCTGGAAAAAGATGCCGGCAGACAGCGCCGTGCACGTAAGCGGGAAGAACATCAAAAAGGTGCTCATCGCCATCGACGTCGGGACGGCGAAGCTGATGCTTGCAAGGCAGCTCGGGTGCAATGCAGTGATTGCGCACCACCCGATAGGTATAGCCCACGTCAACTTTTACAAAGTGTTTGACAGGCACGTCGACTTTATGGTGGAGCACGGCGTGCCAAAAAAGATCGCAACACAGGCCGTCGAGAAGCTCAAAGAGCGAGTGGCGACGCGCAATCACGCTGACATTTACGGCGACGTGGTCTGGGCGGCAAAGGCGCTTGGCATGCCGCTTGTCAACATCCACCAGCCCTGCGACGAATACATGCGGCAGGTAATACTGGAGGCGATCAAGTCCGGCAAAACAGAATACGTGTCAGACATTGTCAGGTCAATAAGCATGATCCCGGAATTCCGGCACGCGGCGACCCGGGTGGAGGTAAAGCTGGGCAGCGAAAAGAACAGAACCGGCCGCTGGGCGCTGGTGGTGGCTGCAGGCACGAACGGCGGCTACAACATCGCCAAGGCGTACCTGCAGCACGGCGTTTCCACTGTGATTTACCTGCACGTCGACTATGGGGAACTGACGAAGATGAGGGAGGACGGGTTGGCAGGCAACCTGGTGGTCATGGGGCACCTGGCGGGAGACTCGGTAGGCCTCAACGGCCTTGCGGAGCGGCTCGAGGGCCTGGGCGTCGAAACCGTCAGGGTCGGCATCCTGCCGGGAAAATGATCGAACGATTATATACTGTAGCAGTTGCAAATTTTCTGGCGGCCTTCGTAGTATAGCCTGGTCAGTATAGGCGGCTGTGGCCGGTTTCTCAGGAAACTTTTCGGCAGAAACCGCTTGAGGAGGGTTCAAATCCCTCCGAAGGCCCCATTTTTCAATACCTAACGGTAGGCTTTGCAAAAATAAAAAGAAAGGAAAAAAGGCTGTTTTACAGCCTTGGCGTGAAGTTGAGCTTGCCGTACCTTGCAGTTGCCACGATGATTCCGACGATTGCGACAGCCAGTATGATTGCAGCTATTGCGCCGAACTCTGGAATGATGTGATCGCCCAGAATCTCGATTCCTTCTGTCCCTGCTTCAAAGTCGATGTGGATCTCGTTTGTAGAGCCTTCGCCCATGTCTTCAACGTCAACATTTATTTCATCTGCGAATACGATGAAGTCCTCGTCTGCGTCAAAGATCGCTTCGCCGAATCTTAGAGACAGCGTTCCGTCAGACTGCGTCGACAGCGCCGCCAGCAGCGAAATAGCCTCTACATCACCTGTGATGCTGACAAGCCTATTGCCGCTTCCCGATATCATGTACTGGATTGGGTGGTTTTGGCCGCCAATGCTTGCCTGGATAGTTCTCCATACGGGCCCTGCGTCTGTAGCATCAAATTCGAATACTGTCTCTTCGTCTGTTGTCCTGTAGCTCACCAACACAGTGTAGGTTCCGTCAGTGTTCATTGTTCCGCCTGCCGGGAACGAATAGCTGTACGATCCATCTGCCGCAACATCAAACTGGTCAACCCTGTCGCGGTTGCCCTGCGGATCGAGCACCTGTATCAAGATTGGCTGGTTGATGTTCGTCGCGGTCAATTGACCTGTAACTGTGATAGTGTCGCCAGTTGTGTAGCTGTCTGCATCTGTTTCTACTGTCAGTTCAGTTGTCTGCGCATTGGCAGTTCCTACCAATGCAACGGATGCAACTGATGACAGTAATATTGCCATTAGTGCATATGTTTTATAGTCCATTATCCCTCATGCACACCTAACACGCTATAATTGCATTGCTATTTATCCTTTTTGTGCAGAAACTCTAACACTTCTGACCATTTCGGAAGACCTCAATAAATATGCCCTCTCAATTTTCAAAATAAAATCAACTTCCCGGGCAATAAATTGCGAATACTTATATATGCTCATTCGATTTCTGTAAATTTGGATTTGATGTTTTCCCTCGAGCAAAAGCTATTTTCCGGTTTGGAGGTGCCTTCCATTGTCTGAAAAGAAGGTAATCAAGATAACGAACCACGCTTACCAGCCAAAGCACGAAATCTTGACAAAAAAGGACGCAGAAGAGATCTTGAAAAAGTATAACACCAAGCCAAGCCAGCTTCCGTACATCATGATAAGCGACAAAGCCCTTGAAGACCTTGACGTCCGGCCCGGTGACATCATTAAGATCACGAGAAAGAGCCCGACTGCGGGTGAAAGTGTATATTACCGATATGTCGTAGAGGGTTGAGTCTGCAATGATAGAGAATTCTATTGAAATGTGGCCGATCATCAACGATATTTTGCGAAGGGAAGGCGTTGCAAGGCAGCACCTGAACTCTTACAATGAATTCATGGAGCGCGGACTCCAGAGCATCATCGACGAAGTGGGCGAGATCGAAATTGAAACCGCCGAATACCCGTACAAGATCAAGCTGGGCAAGATAAAGCTCCAGCAGCCGAGGATCATGGAGCTCGACGGCTCTATCACGCACGTCGCGCCGATGGAAGGCAGGCTCCGCAACCTTACTTATGCTTCACCGGTGATGCTCGAATGCAGCGTGGTGGAAGACGGCAAGATCCTCGAATCGCGCTTTATCCACATCGGCGACATGCCGGTGATGGTAAAGTCCAACACGTGCATACTACACAACCTGCCGGAGACCAAGCTGGTCGAATATGGTGAAGACCCCCGCGACCCCGGCGGATATTTCGTCATCAACGGGTCAGAGCGCGTCATCGTCGGGCTTGAAGATTTGTCATACAACAAGATAATCGTGGACGCCGAGGAGGCGACCGGCACCCTGCTTTACAAGGCCAAGGTGTACTCTTCAATCGTGGGCTACAGGGCAAAGCTCGAGCTCGTAATGCGCCCGGACGGCTCGATAGTGACAAAGATCCCCGGCTCGCCCGTTGACATCCCGCTTATCACGCTCATCCGGGCGCTCGGCCTGGAGGCCGACAAGGACATCGCCGACTCTGTTTCCCTCAACGAGATCATCCAGGACGAGCTCGAGCCTTCATTTGAAAAGGCCGGCGACGTCAACACGAGCAGGGACGCCATCGTCTACATCTCCAAGAGAATCGCGCCCGGCATGCTGGAGGAGTTCCAGATAAAGAGGGCAGAGACTCTGCTTGACTGGGGCCTCCTGCCGCACATTGGCAAGAACCCTGACAACAGGCACGAAAAGGCGCTGTTCTTGGGCGAGGCCGCAAGCAAGCTGATCGAGCTAAAGATGGGCTGGATAGATTCCGACGACAAGGACCACTATGGCAACAAGGTAATCAAGTTCGCCGGCCAGATGCTCGCCGACCTGTTCCGGACCGCTTTCCGCAACCTGATCCGCGACATGAAGTACCAGCTGGAGCGCTCGGGCCAAAAGCGCGGCATCAACGCAGTCGCTGCTGCGGTCAGGCCCGGCATTGTTTCTGACAAATTAAACAACGCCATCGCGACAGGCAACTGGGGGAGGGGCAGGGTAGGAGTCACGCAGCTGCTCGACAGGACGAACTACATGTCTACAATTTCACACCTGCGCAGGATACAGTCGCCGCTCAGCAGGAGCCAGCCCAACTTTGAGGCAAGGGACCTGCACGCAACGCACTTTGGCAGGATCTGCCCTGCAGAGACCCCCGAAGGCTCCAACTGTGGGCTGGTCAAGAATCTCGCACTATCCGCGATAATTTCGGTCAACGCCCAGAGCGCAGAAGTCACCGAAAAGCTGTACGAGCTTGGCGTGCAGAACGTGGAGGACGCGAACGAGGCCCTGAGGGAGTCCGGCACGAGGGTGTTTGTAGACGGCAGGCTGATAGGCTACGTCGACAAGGGAGACCACCTTGCAGACACGCTCAGATCAATGAGGAGATCCGGCAAGATCCACCCGCACGTCGGAATCTACCTCTACAGCTCGCAAAACGAGAACGCCACAAAGCGCCTCTACATCAGCTGCAACGCCGGCCGCGTGTTGCGCCCGCTCGTGGTGATCAGGGACAACAAGCCGCTTGTAACTTATGAAGTGATTGAAAAGGTTTCGAAAAAGTTCCTTTCGTGGAATGACCTGCTCTACATGGGAGTGATCGAGCTCACCGACGCAAACGAAGAGGAGAACTGCTACGTCGCAATCGATCCGAAAAAGCTCGAGCCAAAGCACACGCACCTGGAGATATTCCCATCCGCGATCCTGGGCGTGGGCGCCTCCATCATCCCATACCCGGAGCATAACCAGTCGCCGAGGAACACGTACGAAAGCGCGATGGCAAAGCAGAGCCTCGGGTTTTCGACTCCGCTGATGAACGCAAGCACGTATGTCAGGCAGCATTTCATGCTATACCCGCAGACGCCGGTGGTCAGCACAAAGGCGATAAACCTGCTCGGGCTGGAAGACCGCCCGACTGGGCAGAACGCAGTCGTCGCTGTGCTTCCGTTTGAGGGCTATAACATCGAAGACGCGGTGGTATTCAACAAGTCGTCAGTCGATAGGGGGCTTGGCAGGACGTTCTTTTACAGGATCTACGAAGCCGAAGCAAAGCAGTACCCCGGCGGCATGAAGGACAGCTTTGAGCTGCCACAGGCAGACGCCAACATCCGCGGCTACAGGGGAGAGAAGGCCTACCGCCTGCTGGAGCAGGACGGCGCCATAATGCACGAAGCCGTGGTGAACGGAGGCGACATTTTGATCGGCAGGACTTCGCCGCCAAGGTTCATGGAAGAATACAAGGAATTCGAGGTCAAAGGCCCGTATCGGCGCGACACTTCAGTGGGCGTCAGGCCGTCAGAAAACGGCGTTGTTGATACTGTAATAGTCACGCAGTCTGTCGAAGGCGGCAAGATGTACAAGATCCGCGTCCGGGACATGAGAATCCCGGAGATAGGCGACAAGTTCGCCTCAAGGCACGGCCAGAAGGGGGTCGTCGGCATGCTGGTCAACCAGGAAGACGTGCCGTACACCGAGGACGGAGTGGTGCCAGACGTCATGATCAACCCGCACGCGTTTCCATCAAGAATGACAGTCGGCCAGTTCATGGAGTCGCTTGGCGGCAAGGCCGCGTCGCTTCGGGGCAGGATCGTTGACGGCTCGGCGTTCCTCGGAGAGAAAGGCGACGACATCAAGAACGCGATGGAGCAGTACGGCTTCAAGTACACAGGCAAGGAAGCGATGTACGACGGCAGGACCGGGAGAAAGTTCCCGGCGGACGTCTACATCGGAGTCGTCTATTACCAAAAGTTGCACCACATGGTCGCGGACAAGATCCACAGCCGCGCAAGGGGTCAGGTCCAGATGCTGACAAAGCAGCCGACAGAAGGGCGCGCGCGCGGAGGAGGGCTCAGGTTTGGAGAGATGGAGCGCGACTGCCTTATCGCCTACGGAGCGTCAATGATGCTAAAGGACAGGCTCCTTGAAGAGTCGGACAAGGCAGAGGTCAACATCTGCGAGCGCTGTGGTCTGCTCGCGTATTACGACGTCAAGCAGCGCCGCTACGTCTGCAGAGTCTGCGGCGAAAAGGCCAAGATATCGTCCGTGGTGATCGCCTACGCGTTCAAGCTGCTCCTGCAGGAGATGATGAGCCTCAACGTCGCTCCGAGGCTGCTCGTGAAGGAGAAGGTCTAGGGGGGAGATTGAGATGATGGAAGAATCTGCAAAAATATTGGGTGGAATAAAGTTCAGCGTATGGTCGCCGACAGAGGTGCGCAAGTTCTCTGTGGCAGAGATCACGGCGCCTGAAACGTACGACGAGGACGGCATGCCGGTGCAGGGCGGCCTGATGGACAACAGGCTGGGCACGCTCGAGCCGGGACAAAAGTGCGCCACCTGCGGCAACACTTCTGCAAAATGCCCCGGCCACTTCGGGCACATCGAGCTTGCAGAGCCGGTGCTCCACATCGCGTTCGTCGAC
Organism: Nitrososphaera sp.; assembly: GCA_035760305.1. Classification (GTDB taxonomy): domain Archaea; phylum Thermoproteota; class Nitrososphaeria; order Nitrososphaerales; family Nitrososphaeraceae; genus Nitrososphaera. The sequence goes on along the minus strand of DASTTF010000047.1, from coordinate 10,078 downwards.
GACATCCACAAGCTCTTGCTGATATCGTGCAGGTCGTGCAACAGGATCAAGCTCGATCCGGAAGAGCTGACAAAATACAAGCAGATCCGCGACGCAAAGGCCGCCTACGCGGTCATTACGCTTGAAAACATAAAGGACGAGATAATCGAGCGGTCAAAGAAGGTCAAGGTCTGCCCTCACTGCGGCAAGGAGCAGTACGACTTGATATTCACAAAGCCGACAATTTTCGTTGAAAAGACGGACGCCGGCGAAAACAGGCTGCTCCCGATCACGATACGCGAAAGGCTGAGCCACGTCCCGGACGACGACCTGACGCTTTTGGGCTACGACCCCAAGACCGCAAGGCCGGAGTGGTTCGTGCTCCAGGTGCTGCCGGTGCCGCCGGTGACTGTCAGGCCGTCAATCATACTCGAAACAGGCATCAGGTCAGAGGACGACCTTACCCACAAGCTGGTCGACATCATCAGGGTGAACCAGCGCCTCAAGGAGAGCAAGGAGGCGGGGACGCCGCCGCTCATCGTGCAGGACCTCGTTGACCTGCTGCAGTACCACGTCACGACGTACTTTGACAACGAAGTGTCGGGCATCCCGCAGGCCCACCACAGGTCGGGCAGGCCGCTCAAGACCCTGACACAGAGGCTCAAGGTCAAGGAGGGCAGGTTCAGGGGCTCGCTTTCGGGCAAGCGCGTCGACTTTTCGAGCAGGACCGTGATCTCGCCGGACCCCAACCTCACGATTGCAGACGTTGGCGTGCCGACCGATGTCGCCAAGAAACTCACGATTCCAGAAACGGTATCGCAGTGGAACCTTGAAAGGCTCAAGGAGCTGGTGATGAACGGCCCCAACACATATCCGGGCGCCAACTATATCATCAGGCCGGACGGAGTCAAGATAAGGCTGGACTATGTCACCGACAGGAAGGCAATAGCCGACTCGCTTGCTTCATCATACGTCGTCGAGCGCCACCTTGCAGATGGCGACATTGTGATCTTTAACAGGCAGCCGTCATTGCACAGGATGTCGATCATGGCGCACAGCGTCAGGGTGCTCCCGTACAGGACGTTCAGGCTGCACCCGGCAGTGTGCCCGCCGTACAACGCGGACTTTGACGGGGACGAAATGAACCTCCACGTGCCGCAGAGCGAAGAAGCGAGGGCCGAGGCCACGCTCCTCATGAGAGTGCAAGATCAATTGATCTCGCCTAGGTACGGAGGCCCAATCATCGGAGGCATCAGGGACTTTATCACGGGCGCGTTCATGCTGACCCGGGACGGGACCACGCTGACAAAGGACGAGTTTGCAAACCTCGCAATGATAGGCGGCTACGAAGGGCTGCTGCCAGAGCCGGCGGTGACAAAGGACGGGCAAAAGCTCTACGCGGGCAGGCAGCTCTTCTCGCTCTTCCTCCCAAAGGACTTTAACTTTATCATCACGTCGAAATGGAACAAGGCAGCAAAGGGAGAGGGCAAGGACGTCGTCATAAAGAACGGCCAGCTCCAGAGCGGCGTGATCGACAAGGCGTCAATCGGCGCGGAAGAGCCGGACAGCGTGCTCCACAGGATCGCCAAGGACTATGGCACCGACGCCGCAAGAAAGTTCCTGGACTCGATCCTCACCATGCTCAAGACGTACATCACCCACAGGGGGTTCACGTATGGCTATTCTGACCTCTGGCTGTCGCCGGAAACAAGACAGGAGATAAGCGACATCATACAAAAGACCTACGAAAAGGTCTACGAGCTGATACAGCAGTACAACGATGGGACGCTCCCACTGACAAGGGGCCTCGCCGCTGAAGAAGCGCTTGAACTTTATGTCGTAAACGAGCTGTCACGCGCCCGCGACCGCGCCGGCAGGACTGCCGACAGGGCTTTCCCCGACGAAAACTCGGGCGTGATAATGGCATCAACAGGCGCAAGGGGCTCGACTCTTAACATCGGCCAGATGACCGCGGCCCTCGGCCAGCAGTCGATCAGGGGCAAGAGGATCATGAAGGGCTACCACAACAGGGCGCTGTCGCATTTCAAGCCAAAGGACGCAAACCCGGACGCAAAGGGCTTTGTAAAGTCAAACTACCGCGACGGCCTGTCGCCGCTGGAATTCTTTTTCCACGCGATGGGCGGAAGGGAAGGTCTGGTTGACACGGCAGTCAGGACGCAACAGTCCGGCTACATGCAGAGGAGGCTGATCAACGCGCTCGAGCACCTAAAGATTGAGTACGACCAGACGGTGCGCGACCCGCACGGCAACATCGTCCAGTACCTGTACGGCGAGGACGGCATCGACCCGGCAAAGAGCGACCACGGAGAGGCAGTCAACATTTCAAGGCTCATTGAAGCTGAATCCATCAACGACGAGGGCAGGAAGGCCACCGAAGACGTCATCAAGGGCATCGTTGCAAAATATGCCGAGAACCTCAACCCGAGGCTGAAATCCAGCTTGGAAAAGGCGCTGCTTGAAAACAGGCTCAGCAAGGAAGGAGTCGATAAGGTCATGAAGAAGGTGCTCGACCTGATCGACAGGGCGCTGGCGGAGCCGGGAGAAGCAGTAGGCGTCGTCGCCGCGCAGTCGATAGGCGAGCCGGGGACCCAGATGACCCTCAGGACGTTCCACTTTGCAGGCGTAAAAGAGAGAAACGTGACGCTCGGCCTCCCAAGGCTGATAGAGCTCGTGGACGCGCGCAAAAAGCCGGTGACTCCCACGATGGACATTTACCTTGACGAGCATCACAAGGTGTCAAGAGAAAAGGCCCTTGAAGTCGCAAGGGAGATACTGTTCACCCAGATAGGCGACCTTATCGACAATTCTGACACAGACTATAGCGGCGTGCTGACGTTCCACCTGTCAGAGGCAAAGCTGGCAGAGCGGGGATGCAGCTTCTCAGACGTGCAGCAAGTGCTTGAAAGCGCGAAAAAGAAATACACGATCAAGCCAAACGAGAACAAGCTCTCGATCAAGGTGACGGTCCCAGACGAGCCCGACGCGCAGACGCTGCTGACGCTCAAGAGCAAGCTGCTTAACACGCGGGTAAAGGGCGTACCTGACATCGAGCGCGTGACCATTGTAAAGCAGGACGACGAGTGGGTGATCCAGACCGCCGGCTCGAACTTGGCCAAGGTGGTGGCAGTCGACGGGATCGACCTAACCAGAATCACCACAAACAACGTCTACGAGATATGGCAGACGCTTGGCATCGAGGCGGCAAGGACGGCGCTGATAAAGGAAGTCACGAACACGCTTGAAGAGCAGGGCCTTGAAGTGGACTCGCGCCACATCATGCTGGTCGCCGACCTCATGACGTCAAAGGGCTACCTCCAGCAGATAGGCAGGCACGGGATCGCAGGGACAAAGACTTCGGTGCTCGCAAGGGCCGCATTTGAAATCACGGTTCCGACAATCGCCAGGGCGGCGCTTGAAGGTCAGATAGAGACGCTGAAGGGAGTGACAGAAAACGTTATAGTAGGTGCCACTGTACCAGTCGGCACCGGAATGGTAGACCTCTACATGAAAGTGAAGGACAATGAAAGCGCTGGAAAAAGTGATTAAAGACGCAGTAGCAGCCGACAAGTACAGGAGCGGCGTCAGGGAAGTGTTGCAGTCAGTCAAGGGCTCAACGTTGATCATAGTCAGCAAGTCGATCGGCTCGGATGACAAAACCAAACTTGAAGAGCAAGCCAAGACCGCGAACGTCGCGGTGTACGAATACCCGGGCACTTCTGTGCAGCTGGGCAAGCTGTGCAACAGGCCGTTCAGGGTCACCGCGATTGCGATCAAGAGCGGCACTGCAACCGAGATCGACGCGGTAATGTCGGAAAAAGGGACGGCCAAGTAAGGTACCAAGACTTAAATTGAGCATGAGTTGTGAGCATGATTTGTTGTCGTCGTTTGCACCGCACGTCACGGGGACGCTGTAACGATGGAGATCAAACTCACTTCTGACGAGCTGCGGCTCATGTCCCTTTTCCAGAGCGTGACAAGCGCCACTGCAAGGGACTGCATCCTCGACGAAAAGATGGACCGCGTCATTTTCGTTGTCAACAAGGGACAGATGGGGCTTGCGATCGGCAAGGGTGGCTCCACCATCAAGCAATTGCAGAACGTGATTGTAAAAAAGATCGAACTGGTCGAATTTTCTGAAGACGCGGCCGAATTTATCCGCAACATGCTCAACGCAGAGATGGTGAACGACGTCAGGATCTCGGACAGAAGCGACGGGAGCAAGCAGGCCGTCGTGACAGTAGATCAGAGGAAAAAGGGCGCCGTGGTGGGCAGGGAAGGCAGGAACGCCGAGAAGGCGAGGCTTCTTGCGAAGCGATACTTCCAAATAACCAATGTCCAGATAGTAAGCCCTGAACAGGGTAATAGTAATAGGGTGAATATGGATGGGTAAATCTCCGCTAGGTCTGTTTGCAGGCCGGGTTCTCAAGGCAAAAAAGAGCCGCGCTAGGTGGGCAGACAAGTATTACAAGAGAAGGATGCTCATGCTTGACAAGAAGGCAAACCCTCTGGAGGGGGCGCCGCAGGCAAGGGGCATAGTGCTGGAAAAGGTTGGTATAGAGTCAAAGCAGCCCAACTCTGCCGTGCGCAAGTGCGTCAGGGTTCAGCTGATAAAGAACGGCAAGTCGGTAACCGCTTTCCTTCCAAGGGACGGCGCTCTGAACTTTGTTGACGAGCATGACGAAGTCATTATCGGCGGCATCGGAGGCTCGATGGGCGGCGCAATGGGCGACATCCCCGGCGTCAGGTGGCAGGTATTCAAGGTCAATGGCGTTTCGTTGAACGAGCTCGTGCACGGAAGAAAGGAGAAGCCGAGAAGATGAGCGGCAAAGAGCAGGTCCACATCCAGCTGTTCCACAAGTGGGACGCGACTGACATTGCGATAAACGACCCCGGCCTAAAGAACGTGATCAGCCTGAAACCCGCGGTGATCCCGGTGACCTTTGGCAGGCACGAGCACCAGCGGCTGAAAAAGGCAGAGGTAAACATTGTCGAGCGCCTTGCAAACAAGATGATGCATTTCGGCAAGAGATACGCAAAGAACACCGGCAGGATGGGCGGCAAGAAGGCAAGGATGCTGAACATTGTAAAGACCGCATTTGAGATAATACACCTTGAAACCGGCAAGAACCCGATCGAGCTGCTTGTGAGGGCAATCGAGAACTCGTCGCCAAACGAGGACACGACCCGCATCGTGTACGGCGGTGTGGTCTACCACGTCTCTGTTGACGTCGCCCCGTTGCGCAGGGTCGACCTTGCTCTACGCTTTATAGCAGAGGGCGTGAGGGAGTCTACCTACAGCAACCCACAGGCGATCGAAGAGGCGCTTGCCAAGGAAATCATCTTGGCTTCCAACAACGACATGGCAAGCCACGCAGTAAAGAAAAAGAACGAGCAAGAAAGAATCGCGATGGCTTCAAGGTAAGCCATCGTTCCCTTTCTATTCTAAATTCACAAAAAAGCGATTTCTGCAAGCCTTTTGCAAAGGGCTAGGCTGAGCGGGTGACGCAAGGGCGTGGAGGCAAAGCTCCCCTAGCCCCACTACGCTTATCAATAACTGGCTAGACAACAGATAGCAAAGAAATGAGCGGCAAGGACGAGTCGATCTTTTCAAAGGAGGCCCTGATGGGCACGCAGGCCGGCAAGGACATCATGAAGCAGGGGCTGTTGCGGAGCAAGGGCTACAAGCAGTTCAACCAGTACAAGGAAAAGACAGAGCAGGAATTTTCCGGCTTTGCCCAGCGATTCGTCATGTCATTGCACAAGGCGATAGCCGCTGACGACAACCCCGCCGGCACGATTCGCAAATTCGCAGACGACGTCGGCTCTCAAGAGCTCGCCCTGCCAGATAGCGGCGTGGCAGACGTCAAGACCCGGCTGTCAAACCCCCACGTGCTTGGCGACAGGGTCAAGCGCATATTGAACTCTAACTTCGTCAAGATGACGTTTCCCGTTTTCAATGCGCTCTACGACGGCGCTTCACAGTATTTCGGCGACGGCGCCTCTGACGAAAAGAGGAACGCGGTTATCGACGGCCACATCATTGCGATCGACCTGTCGGAGCCGATGGACAGGATCGTCGACAAGGACGAGGATCTCGAATACCTAGACGACTACAGATTCATGAACCCCTACATCCTTGGCATAGCGCGCCAGAAAATCACACAGGGCGGCGACGCGGTGTTAAAGGCGTTTGAAGAAGGGTTCAAGGACGCCAGAGTCGGCCAGTACATTGATGTCAAGCTGAAGATAAAGCCGGCGTCAATCAACGATGAAAACATGACCGAGTGCTACAAGAAATACCGCGCAGTGATGGGCACGGCCGGCAGGAATATGGCGCTCAACCGGCGGCCGCTGTCGGACGTCTTCCACCTGGGCATGGCAAAGGCTGGCGAGTGCGTCGGCTGCGGCAACGAAATCGAGGACGCGATAAAGAACAACGCGATCAAGGTCCCGTCGTGGCCGCTCTACTATGCCCTCAATACCGGCGACGTGAGGCGCGCCTTTGAGCTCACGATGGCAAAGAGCGAGCTCTACCTTGACGAAGCGAAAATCGCCCTTGATATGCTGCCAGAGAGCTTTCAATTAAGGCCGTTCCTTGAATTCCTCTTCCTGACCGTCAGGCACTACAACCAGCACTGGTACAACCAGCTTGTAAAGCGCGCGCCTTTTTCTGAATTCCAAAAGAAGATAGAAGCTGCTGCCAAATGATGTGGTCTGAAAAGCACAGGCCAAAGGCGGTGCAGGAGATGGTGGGCAACGAGGACGCCCGGCTTGCAGCGCTGAAGTGGCTGGGCGGCTGGGTGAGCGGCAGCAAGCCGTTGTTGCTGGTGGGGCCACCGGGCACGGGCAAGACCACGCTCGTGCACGCGCTGGCAAGGCAGTTCGACTACCACCTGGTTGAAATGAACGCAAGCGACACGAGGAACAAGGACAACATAAAGGAGATGCTGCTCCCCGCGCTGCAAAACACCGCCAACCTCTTTGGGAAAAAGATAATGCTGTTCCTCGACGAGGTGGACGGCATATCTGGCAGGGAGGACTCTGGCGGCCTCGACGCCCTAGTCGACCTGATGAAAGAGCCGACGGTGCCGGTGATAATGGCAGCGAATGCCAAGTCGGTCAAGATAAAAGAGCTCGCCAAGGCCTGCAAGGCTGTAGAGTTTTCCCCGGTGCCGCCGCGCCTTCTGATGCTGTTCCTTGACCACGTGCTCCAGAGCGAAGGGGCAAAGCTCGGGCCGGGCGACAAAATATCGATCGTTAACAACAGCAGGGGCGACATCCGCTCGCTGCTCAACAGCGCCCAGTCACGCGCGGCAGGCTACGCCACGGTTTCAAACAGAGACATCGTAGACATTGACATCGCGGACGCGATCAACGGGTACTTTAACGCCGGCAGCGTAGAGCAGGCGACGCAGTTCATCGCAAAGGCCGACGCGTCGTACCCCGATCCGAGGTACGGGGGGTCGGCCGAGGAAAGGCGTAGGGACATGATGGCTGCTTTATTCTCGAGCATCGTCTCTTCGCACGTAGAGTACGGCGACCTTGCTTCCCTGCTCGACGTCCTGTCAAAGGCCGACATGGTGGTCGGGCGCGCAAACGCAAGGCGAGAGTGGCGCCTTCTAAGATACGTAAGCAGCATCATTGCGGCAGGGCTGTACGAAAAGTCGCGACAAAAGGGGATCAAGTACAGCCAGTACGCGATGCCGTGGCCGGTCATGGGGCCGATATTCGCCCGCTCGCAGTCGACGAGGAAGATCCTAGGCGAGCTGGCGCCGGCGCTCCACACGTCAAGGAGCTCTGCCGGCTCGTTTGCCCTACCATATCTCATCAGGATGATGATAGACGAAAAGGTGGACCCTGTAGAGTTTGCGACAGACAATTTTGGCGACGAGTCGGTCGGCGAGTCGATAGCAAAAGAGATCGAGAAGGCGAAAAAGAAATGAGCGACTGGATCCGGCTTTTGGTAAAGTTCAAGGGCAAATGCGCCGAGTGCGGCAAGGAGATACACGCCGGCGAGTACGCGCTGTGGTCAAAGGGCGGCAAAGCGATCAAGCACACAAAGTGTGAAACCCAGTCGGCGGAAAAGAAAGAGGAAAAGCCACAAGTGCAGGAGCTTGACTGCTTTGTCTGCGGCAGGCCGGCAGGATGCGCCGAGTGCGGCTTTGAGGCAGACTGCGACAGGCAGGCAGTGTCGCAGGCGTGCATCTGCAGCCAGTGCTTGGAGGACGGGCAGGCATATGCGAACTACCAACAGGCGTTCGTCGAAAAGGCGCTCAAGGTGGCAAAAGTTAAAATTTTCTAGGTCTAGTTGCATAGTTCTTAACGCTGAAAGTGAATGACCAAAGGCTCAAAAGAAGGCCATTTGATATCATTGCTGCTCGTGCTGATGGCCGACGAATATCTGGCCAAAGGATTGAATCGAGTGAGAATCGGAAATGAACAAGAATCATAGAATGGCTCTAATACTTGGGGGTGTAGCTGTGCTTCTGATCATTGTGTCGATATCGGCTGGCAATCTAGGCGCAACAACATCCGTCGCGCCACGAAATATACTCATAGACTTCTCAGTCTACCCAGAGAATCACGCCAATGCCGAGCCAATTATAGTTGAAAGAGGCGTGGTCAAAAGTATCCCTCTAAAGGCGGAGGCACCAAATGACGCTGAAGGGACTTTACAAATGCAACTCACGTCTTGGGCTGGGGCTGAGGCTGGATTGATAGAGCCAGAAGTGCTCAATGCAGAACTGAGCCAAACGACTGTGGTTTTGAGCAGACTTGACCTAGCAGAAGGAAAAGTAACCAAACTGACAGAGGGCAGAGGAATACGGGACGCAGGGATGCTGACGCTCGATCCTCCGGCTAGCCTAGCTCCAGGCGAATATTCTTTCATGCTAGAGGTCAGACAGCAGCAAGTCGCCGGCGAGCCGGCTCCTACAGAGGTCTCCGGCACTATGATTTACGTCACGGTAAAATAGCAAAGAACCAGCGGCGTTTTCACAATTAGAAATCTCGCTATTGAAAGTAACCAAAGGCTCAAGAGCGCAGGAGTCGCCCTCTCCATAACAGCTAGATTTGGATCTTCGCGCAAGGTAAAGCATTTAGGCTAGACCATGTTCATAATGGTTGGGTCCACTTTTAGAACTGCTATCGGCACGGAAACCACTGACCCCACATGTGGTTCTATAAAGATCTCATGACGCTCGTTTGTATGACTTATGCAGCCTAAACGTTAAACTTTCCTGCTGAACTGGTCCCCCTTTTAGAGAACTGTTATAGGCTCGGGGCCAAGTAGGTACGCGTTCTTCTCTAGACTATAGCGGATTTAGGTCATACCACTCGAAGTAATTACCGCACATTCTCTAAAATTCAACTTCAAATGCTGTCGTGTTTGCAGTGTGCTGAAAATCTATCTTAGTCCCCGTTTGTTCAAAAGCAAATCTGAACAGCTCGACAAAGTATAGCGACCACCTCTCGCCCATGTCGTGCTGCATGACAAAGGAATGCTTTACCTTGGACTTGCCGTCGTCTCTCTCCTCAACGTGGTGCCTATAAGGATAGCCTCCGACCCTCGCCCATGACTCGATAAAATCCATAACGGAATCAGCAGTGTATCGGCTCTTCATCAGCATTACAGTGTCTTTGAGCTCATTCTTTGCGACATGCTCTGATAGCTTGATCACATCTTGCGGCTCGAGTTTATCAATAAGCTTCATCAGTAGAGTCTTTTGCATCGAGATCATGCCTCCCTTCGAAGCGAAGGTATGGTATTCAGCGTGTGCCATCAGAATCTGCATGACAAGGGTGTTTAGGCTGGTTCTCTTTTGCGCTGCTTCCTCTTTCAAGGCGTCCAGCAACCGATTGTCAAGACGGAAGGTTCCTGTTCCAGATGACGGCAAGCTTGATCCTGGTTTGCTCAGAGACTTCGCTCTAGAAGCCATGCCGATCACATGAATCTTATTCTATATAAACCGTTTGCTCTGCAAACGCATTAACACAGAAGAAACATTTGTGTTTGAATGTATTTAAAGCACACGCTAACCTTCAAAGGCAACAGAACTAAACATTAACTTACATAAAA
>DASTTF010000046.1:0-35511 GCA_035760305.1 Nitrososphaera sp. | reverse complement strand
TTTATTTGGCGTCTATGCTAAAGCTTTCGTTGAGCTCCACCGTGATTTGCCGTGGTTCGCTGTCGGTAGAATTGCCATTGTCTGCAGGGGGCGTGGGTCCGCTTGATGGCGCGGAGGAAACTGCCATAAAGGTCGCTCCTCCTGCAATTGCGATTACGATGCCGGCGACAACCGCCAGCCTTGCTCCCCTGTTCACGATCTTCTATGACATTTGACTATATTTAAGATTGGCGATAGTAAAATGAAAAAGAGTAGAGGGGCTAACCCTCTTGTGTTTCTAGTCTAGGCCCGTTACGCCGAGATCGATGGTCCAGGTGATGGTGAGCTGATCGCCTGCTGCCAGGTTAACCGAGCTGAAAGAGTTTTCGGCGACCATCGTTCCGCCAGTGCTCGCAGTGAAGAGTCCTGCTCTTTGAACGTTGGTATCTCCTGCGTTGGTGGCAGTGAATGTCTCTGAAATTGTAAATTCAGCATTGTTGTCGTCAGTGCCAGACGTATAGGCAAGCGCTCCTTGTGATCTTCCTAGACCGTTAGTGTTGTCAAGCTCTCCAGTCAGTGTTGCATCGTCGTCGTCGATCGCAGTAGTGCCAGTGCTTACATCTGAAAGAGCAATCCACTGAGCTGTCGCGGTAGCTGACGGCGAGCCCGCTATCTGTTGCACGATAAAGTCTATTCCTGTCTCTGTTATCTGGTTGTGGTCCTCGTAGTGGTAGATCTCGTTTCCATCCCTGACTACAGAAATAGTAACGTAGCCAGTTGCCGCGAGACCTTCGCTGAATTTATCGGTAGTATTCGGAAGCATTCCGCCTACCAGCATCGCGCCCATCAAGACGGCTGCTACCGCTGGAGCAGATAGCATCAGAACACTATTTTTGCGTATTTCCATGTCCTATAGATAGAAGGTAGTATTATTTAAATCTATATTTAAATTTAGGAAGAATTTTCTACAACAATGAACGAGCTCGAGTCCGTATAGTTCTGCCTTGTAATCTGGTCGAATACGTCCACAATGATCTGGTAGTTGCCAGGTCTGCCCAGCACGGCGCCGCCGTATGTAAAGCTCCTGGTGTAGTTATAAGGTCCTTCGGAGACCTTGATTACCCTGCAGTCCTGAATCTGACCATAATATGCAGCCTGTTCCTCTTCTTCTGGAAGCGAGCTGTTCTCGCGGACCACTTCAGCCTCGAACGCGATGCAGTTAGAGCCATAGCCCTCCAATGAAATCGAGTAATTCATCGAGCCATTAGCAGGATACCGGCCCTCCAACCCCTGAAATTCAATGTGCATCGGAGTGAAATGGGGCACAAATATCACGTGCGCCTGCGCAAGCGCAATGAATGTTCCAAAGGCAACTGCAACAGCCCCTGTGAATGCGATTGCCGCAGTAGATCTCTTCATCGCCGCATTTTCCTATGAAAGCTTCTATAACTTTTCGCCCAACTTTCCTATACCATCACCTATATGCAGTAGATTTAAACATAGATTTAAATAATACACCTACTATAGCAATGGCATGCGCTCTGGGCGGACGCTGGCTCTTGTCATACTGGCCTTGTTGGTAGGCGGCATCGTTTCGCAGCTTCCCTCTGCAATGGGTGATTCTGAAGACCCGTTCAGCGCTTTATGGGACGCAATATTTGACCTGCAAAGCAGGGACGACGACCTGCAGGCCCAGATCGACGAGCTCCGCGCCGAAAGGGACGCCCTGCTTGTACAGACAGGAAGCGATCCGGCGTTCGTCAGCGACCCGTACGCAGGGATAGAGATCGAAACTACTGAAGACGACCGCACGCTCATTCACATTACTGCCGGCAACAGAGGCCCGGACAGGGCTGCCGGCGTCAAGCTCACGGCATTCTACCTTATGCCGCTCTTTGAAATCAACTCGATCGACGGCGGCATGTGCGAAGACAGGAGCAGGGGTATAATCGAGTGCGCCATTGGCACTCTGGAAGAAGGCAGGGAATCGGTAATTACTGTCGACGCGACCGCCCGGGAATCTGGAAGGGCGAACACATGGACAGTAGATATTTCAACCACGACTGACGACGCGGATCACGCTAACAACCACGTGACCTACGACTTTGAGACGGGCTCGGGCGAACCGATAGAGATCACAGAAGTTCAGCAGCCTGTACAAGAGCAGGAAGATAACGTGGGAGAACCAAGAGCAGCAGAGCCAGAACCGGAACAGGAGAACCCGGCTTCAAACAGCACTGGCACAGATTCAGGCTCTAACAGCACAAGCATAGAAACTGAAGAGCCGCAGGAGATCAGCAACCAGATGTCAACTGAAACAACTGGCGGAAACCAGACATCGACAGAAAATGAGTCTGAAGCATCTGGAAACCAGACGTCAAGCGAAACAGAGGAAACCTCTGACGACTCTGGCTCAAACAGCACGTCTGCAGAAGGCCCTGAAGACATGAATGAAGAACCAGAGCAAGAAAGTTCTGCTGAACAGGAGGACAGCGACGGCGGCACGCAGGAAGAGCAGCCAACCGAATCTTCAGAAACAGGGGAAGAACAGACAGACGAAGCTGTAACTGAAGAACAGCCGGAAGAGCAGGACACATCGGGCGAAAGCGAAACTAGTGAATCGCCAGAAGACGGCAGCGAAGAAGGCTCTGAGCAGTCGGAAGAGTCAAGCGGCGATGAAAGCAGCGAAGAAACAAGCAAAAGCGAAGAGTAACGAAGGCGGCAGTGAGAGCGGCGATGGCGGGGAAAATTCCCCGTAGTCGTTTGGCACCGTAAAGCGCCTACATGATTTACAGCAACAATCAATTTATTAGTATGATTTTTCTGTAATACTCGTACAGTTATGCCGAGCAGTTATGAGCAGGCCTGCAGATCGGTTGTAGAATCCTACGAATCGATAGACCTTGTAATGGTGATCGACAAGCTGGCAAGCGTCGTGGCCAAGGCCTCCAAGAACACACCTTCAAGCTCTGTGCGCAAAATGTCGCCGGAAGACGTTGCCAAGACGGCGATGAGGGTCAACATTGCAAAGGGCGCGTTCAACGCCAGCAAGGACAAGACAGGCAGCTCCAGCATTCACGCGCAGTACAACGCGATGGACATGCTGATGCAGCCGCTCGACAACGACCTGACGCTGATCGTCATCGGCTTTATCGACGCTTCAGCCATGCCGGACGTCCTCCACTCGATATCAAGGGCGTTCCCGACAAAGACAAAGAGGGCGATAGTGGTCGACGACGAGCCGGACATCCGGGAGTCTATCAAGGATGTCCTTGAAAAAAGAGGTTTTGAAGTGGTGCTCTGCGCCGGCGGCAGGGACTGCATCCGCACGGTAGAAAAGGCGCGGGACGACAAAAAAGAGTACGGCATAGTCGTCTTGGACATCAGGATGGCCGACATGGACGGCTTCCAGACGTTCAAGGAGATACAGGCCATATCGCCAAACACAAACGTGCTCTTTATCACCGCCTTTGAGTATTCGCAAAAGGACATTGCCGCCAAGGTGTCAAGCCCAAAGGCGCGAATGCTCCGCAAGCCCTTCAGCAGGGCAGAGCTCCTACAGTCAATAAACGACGTGATCGAGAACTAGTTCAAGTTCGATTTTCTGGACTGGCAACGCGCGCACGCGCTAGCCGCCTGCCGGGAGCGTGAATGCAAATACTGTCCCCTTGTCGTCCTTTCTGTCTTCAACCCATATCTTGCCTCCGTGCGCTTCCACTATGGCCTTGCACAGGTACAGCCCGAGGCCGGTGCCCCTCGCCTTTTCCGACTTTGTCACAAACTTCTCAAAGAGCCGGGACCTGATCGCGGGGTCTATGCCTTTGCCCGTGTCTGCGACGGTGACCTCTACAAACCCAAAGTCCTTGCTCTCCTGCACGGTGACCGTGATCCTGCCCTGGTCGGTAAAGTTGACTGCGTTGTCCAGCAGGTTTGCGAGCACCTGGTTGAGTCTCCCTCTATCTGCCATGATCTCGTCCTTCCCTTCGGGGAGCTTTGACTCGAATGCTACCTTTAGGTTCGGATTCTTGTCCTCCATCATCTTGAAAAGGACGTCCTGGATGGCCTCTTCGACGAGCCTTTTGACGCTGGTCCTGTCCTTCTGCAGCCTGAAGGTGTTGCTCTTGATCCTGCTGACGTCGAGTATGTCGTTTGTCAGCTTGTTTATGCGCTTGGCGTTCCTGAGAATGATCTCGACCTTGCTGTTGTCGCTCGTGCCGAGGTCCTCCGCCAGGCCCTCGGCGCTGAGGATGATCGGCAGCACCGGTGTGCGGAGCTCGTGGGCGGCGATGTTGATGAATTCGTCCTTTATCTTGTCCTGCTCGGTGAGCCTTTCATACGCATCCTGCAGGTCGTCCAGCTGGCCCTTTATCTGCACGTCCTGCGTTTGCACGGTCCGGTGCAGCCTCCTGTTAAGAGTGAGGATAAGTGCCATGAATATCGCCGCTATTATCCCTATCAGTATTATCGCGACTATCGTAAAGATCCGCTGGTCGCTGAGCACTGAGGAAAATACATCGCCTTGCGAAGACGGCGTAGCAATCAGCACCGACCACGCGTGGATGTTGCCGGAGAACGCCAGCGACGAATATGCCGCAATCTTTCTCTGGCCGTCCTGCGTCGCATATTCAAACACTCCCGACCTGCCTTCAGTCATGAGCTGCAGGTTCCTGCTTACAATGTCATTCTGCAACGCGTCGAATCTGTCGAATATGCTCTCGCTAACGAAAGACTCCTCTCTATGCCCCGTGATGGTGCCGTCGGCCGAAACTATAAAAAGCTGGTCACCGCCAATCAGGGGCAGCCTGTCGCTCACGCTGCTTACCAGCGAATCGACGTGCAGAATGGCTGCCAGGACGCCGTTAAAGTCGCCGCCGTCGCCAAGGGCCGGCACCGCTACAGAAACACTACTCCGGTTGTCAGACGACTTGAACAGACCCGTAAGTACCGGCTCGTTCTTCTCCTTGACTTCGTTATAATATACAAGATCAGACCTGTCAGAGCCTACACTGCCGATCAGGTTTTGGTCCGTGGTGTAAACAACGATGCCGTCCCTGTCAATGTAGTTTATTCTCCCGTCATACTGGATTCCAACCCGGGTGGCGTCAAGCAACGCGCGCATCTGGTCGTCGTCCTGCAAAAGGGGGCTTGCCGCGGCAGCCTCTAGCCTCTCGCGTATGGCATTCAGGTTCGATCCAATCGCAATCGTCGCGTCGCCTGCCTCTTCTGATAACTGGTTTCTGAGCTCCTGGTTTGCGGCAAGCTGCAGGCGGGTCTCTGTGCTCTGGAGCGAAGTGTAGACGAGAAATATCGAAACGGCAGAAATGGCGACGAGCGCCACGAGAATGACAATGAGCAGTGAACGGTTTACGACTACGCCTGACTCCTGACCGCCCTTCTCTGGTTTTGTGATGCAAAAGCTATGCGTAATGTTCTATAAAAATCTAAAAGTACTTTATACAAACGGCTCGGGGAACGAGATGATTACTTTTGCTACCTCCGGCCTCATGAGGTGCTCGGCCGGGATTTCGCCCGAGCTCACCATGTTCCTCATCTTGGTGCCGCTCAGCTCTTCCCTGAACTCCGGGCCGTGGGGGCAGTTCCTTTCGTTGGCGTAGCTCAGGCACTTTTTGCAGTAATAGAACGCGGGAAAGAACACCGGCTCTATCCCGAGGTCGGAGTAGCCCTTGAATATCTCGTGCGCGGCAAACGGGTGGTAGTAGCTGCCTACTCCGGCGTGGTCGCGCCCCACTATGAAATGGGAGCAGCCGAAATTCTTCCTCATTATCGCGTGGTGGATCGCCTCCTTTGGGCCGGCGTAGCGCATCTCTGTGTGGAGCGTGACAAACATCGCCCTGTCTTTCGGGTAATAGCTGTCGATGAGCGCCACGTATGCAGCAAGTATAACTTCGTCCTTGAAATCGCCCTGTTTTTTCTTGCCTATCAGGGGGTTGACGAACAGTCCGTCGTAGAGGTTGAGCGCGGCCTTTTGCAGCATTTCGTGCGCGACGTGGGGGACATTCCTTGTCTGGAAGCCGACCACCGAGTTCCACCCCTTGCGCGAAATTTCTGCCCGGGCCTCTGCCGGCGTCATCCTGTACTTGCGCAGCGGCGACTGCTCTATTCTTTTTACGACGTCAATTCTGCCACCGACCAGCCTGTTCTTCATGCCGACCATCTTTTCGACGCCGGGGTGCTTTACGTCGTCTGTCTGGTAGATCGCCTTTGCGCATGCCAGCTTGTCAAACGAATATGCTTCTTCAACATGCAAAATCGCAAACCTGTCGCTGCCTGTTGCCAGCGCGACCTGCGCCGCGTCCTTCATCTGATTCGCCGTCTGGTCGTCAACGTCAAGGACTATTGGCACCGTCCAAGCAAGCCCGTTTTCCAGCCTGCCAGCATTTACGATGCTCTGAAAGTCTTGCTCGCCAACAAACCCCTCAAGCGGGCTGAACACGCCGTCTGCAATGTTTTCAATGTCATTTCTGAGGTCGCCACTCACCTGGATTGCGAGCATGCCGTCGGCCTTGCCGTCAGATGCAACGAGCCTGTTTACCAGCCTGCCTCCGTGAGGTTGGGGGATAGAGCCGACCAAAATCATCACTGGTGCTTCTTTTTCGTCGGGTCAAAATGCAGGCCGCATTCCTTGGCTGCCGCATTTTCCCACCACCACCTTCCTGCCCTCGGGTCCTCGCCGGGCTGCACCGCCCTCGTGCACGGCTCGCAGCCGATGCTCGGGAACCCCCTGTCATGCAGCGCGTTGTACGGGACGTTGTTCTTTTTGATATAGTCCCAGACCATGTCGGAGCTCCAGTCAGCTATCGGGTTCAATTTCGCGATGCCGCCGTGGGCCGCGTCAAGCTCGATCTTTTTCGTAGTAGATCTCGTGGCGACCTGGTCCCTGCGCAGGCCGGTTATCCAGCCGTCAAGAGTGGCGAGCGCGCGGTTGAGCGGGTGGACCTTCCTTATCTCGCAGCACAGCTTGCGGTTTTCCACGCTTTCGTACATCAGGTTCATGCCCTTTGGCCTGATCATGTCTTCGACTTCCTTCTGGTCCGGAAAATAAGCTTCGATTGGAATCCCATATCTTGCGCGTATGGCGTCCATGACGTCATAAGTCTCCTGGTTAAGGCGCCCAGTTTCAAGCGTAAAGACCTTGGTCCTGCTCTTGTCTATCCCGGCCATCATGTCGATAATGACGACGTCCTCCGCGCCAAAACTGGACGCAAGGCCGATCCTGGTGCCAAAGTTGTCAATTGCCCACTTCAAAACCTCCTGGGCGGACTTGCTCTCAAATTCGTCTGCGAGCTTTTCAAGCTGAACCGGCGTAAGTTTCATGAGAAAATTGAGATCTAGACGCCTTATAATACTTGTTCTCAAAATTCAGGACATGAGACAATAAAAGAAGTTGTTTATTAAGCAGTATTTTTCTATATATCGTATAAATTCGTCTACCGACTATAGTGATTGCTAGGAGAGATTGGGATTGTCTGATAATTTTTGGGAACATGTCGATCAATACAGGAAACTCGGTTTTGATCCGCTCCGGTGGATCCCGACGTGCTCCAACGAAGTCGATAGCCACATACTAAAAAATGCCCTTGCAGACGTAAAAAAGAGCAGCATCAAGGTTTCGCCTTCGTGGTTTGACTCGTTCTACCATATCGACGGCAAGATGCCCGAGTTGACAAGGCGCGTGTACAGCCTTGCCGCCCCAGCAGTGGACAAGGAAGTCGAAGTAAAGCGGGCGCTTGCAATATTCCGCGTCCACACCGGCCCCGGAGAATACGCGCCGCTGCTCTCAGAAGCCCTGCAGAACTTTTTCAAGGTGTTCAGCGCCAAGGTGTCGGTGTCCTGCGCGTCGGCAGCGCTTACCGAGCACCCGGACGCGCAGTTCGGGATGCTCGACTACATCGAGCTCCACCGCGGCGACAAGGTCGGCTACATGCCCGGCGTCACCTCTGCCACGCAGGTCACGGACGTGGTAAGGGATCCGGACGCGGACGTCCACAGCAACATCGCAATGACTTCTGCGATCGAACTCTTGAACCTGCTAGGCTGCGGAGTCGCGTCGTCGTTCAAGCTCTTTCCCGTCTACGACGCGCCGTCGGAGGAGATCCTTGACAGGATAAGATCAAACCTCGACGCGTTCACTTCGCGCTACAACCTCGCGATGGAAGATTACAGCTCGCTCAAGATGGGCAAGCTGTTCTACGGCACGAGCGCGATGGCAAGCACCATGAAAGAGCTGCCCACCAGGTACGACCAGGTAGAAGAAGGGATGGAAATCATAATCACCAACAAGTTTGGCGGCCTGCCTGCAATGAGCCTCTACACGCTTGCGCGCATGGACCCGGAAAACATCATCAAGTACGAGCAGAACGGCGTGCCGTTTGCCGGCGTCACCGAGGCACGAGACGAAGCGGTAAAGAGCCTGAGCGAGCCCCACTTTGCGCTGGGCAAGATAATCGCGAAATACTGCCCCGACTTTGGCGCCCCGTTTGACAAGGGCGCCCACATCGCGGCAGTCCACCCCGTCGGGCCGCGAGGGGTGTTTGCGCTGGGCCCGCTGGCAGAGCTCGCAAACTCGCACCTGATGATAAACGAGCTCCCGGTAAAGAACCACGAGCTGGCAAAATTCGCCACCAAGGAATTCCTGGTCGAAAACGCGACGGCGTCGCTGAACGGCTGCCACCTGATAGTCGCGACAAAAGATGCCGCCAGCCTGATAATCGAGGATCTGAAAAAGCACAACTTTGCACCCGAAAGGATCGGCATAGTGGCCAAGAAAGGCGCGGCCTCTGTCGCCTTCACACAGGACCCAGGCCAGTTCGTAGCTTCAAAGGCAAAACTCGCGCGGCTCACAGCGCCGGCAAGCCCCCCGCAGCCTGCCGCCGGCTAGCTGCAATGATAATATATCAAAATAAAGCAGAGCACTCATGCAAGACGAAAACTGCGTCTTTTGCAAGATCGCTTCAGGCAAGATACCCGCACGGGTTGTGATGCAGAACGACAGGGCGGTCGCGCTTCTCGACGCCTTCCCGCTGGCCCCGGGCCATACACTGGTGATTCCAAAGTTGCACTATGCCAAGGTCCAGGACATGGGCGAGCAGGACGCGATGGCGGTGTTTGAAATAACGCGGAAGGTCGTTGGCGCGGTGGAGGCAGGGTCGCAGGTAGGCGCTTCAACGATAGCAATACACAACGGGAGCGACGCGGGGCAGGAGATACCTCACGTCCACGTGCACATTGTCCCGAGGAAAAAAGGCGACGGCGCGGGCGCTATCCACTCGATGTTCAGGAGCCGGCCAAAACTAGGCGCGCAGGAAATGGACTCTCTGCACGACAAAATCGCAGGCAACCTTTGAGAACAGCCTAACGAGCAGCACCGGAGTCATCGACCATATGTTGCCTTCTATCTTGTGGCCGGCGACAAACATCGCCACAGCGACAAGCCACATAGCAATGCCTAGGGCAGGATCGGTTCGCATGCCTGTAAAATGCCCGAGCGCCATTGCAAGGCCGATAACGTAGAACGGTGCGCCTATGCAGTGGAGCGCCCGGTTGGCTGGGTGCCTGTGAGTATTTTTTATCATCTTTATGACGGCATGCACGAAATAGATATACATCATCAACTGATAATTCTTTCTACGATCATCGGGATTTCTGATAGTCGCGCTACGATGTACGCAGGCCGCTCGCACTCTTGTATAGGCTCCTGTAGCGCAAAAAGCGAGTTTGTCGCCCTGATGGTGGTCATGCCAAGCGTGTTGGCGGGGCAGATGTCGTTGTCAAGCCTGTCGCCCACCATTATGCAGTCCCGCGCAGTTCGCCCTGCCTGCTTTCTCGCGAGCTCGAAAATCCGGGGGTCGGGCTTTTTCAACTTGACAGAAGACGATATCGCCTGCACCATGAAGAACCTGCCAAGCCCGGACCTTTCCAGCAGGCCGAGTACGTCCTCTGACTGGTTGGCTATCAGACCCATGTCGCAGCGCCTAGAGAGCGCCTCCAGCGTGGGTTCCGCGTCGTCAAAAAACCGAAACAGGTCGTGCCTGCCTGACTTTATCTGGGGCTCTAGCCTGCCTGCGATGGCATTTTCATAGCCGGGAGGGGACAGCATCCTGCAGACCTCTACTATCAGTTCTTTTACGCTGCCGTGCCCTATCCTGCGGTCGCGGATAATGCTGTCGCGCACCGCGCGGTAGTTGCGCTGGTCTATCCTAGCCCCAAAGCCGTTTAACAGCTCCAGAAATTTCTGGTCAAAGTGGGCGATAAAGTCCCATTCGTTGACAAGGGTCTGGCCGAGGTCAAAGAATATGAACGGCGCTGGCATCTACACATCTGAACGCGCGACTGTTATTCTGTCTTTCTGCCTAGGCGAGAACACTTTAAATATCGTCTTTCGCCTTCACGCCTTGTCTAACTGATGAAAAGAGACTATGACATTATCGTGGCAGGCGGCGGCCTCGCGGGCCTTATCGTTGCGTCGTCGGCAATGTACTACTCAAAGCAGTCACTGAAGGTCCTGGTCATTGACAGGAACGCAGCCCCACAACAGGGCAGGAAAACGGTTTCCGGCTGGGTCTGCGGCGACGCGGTGGGCAAAAACACCGTCGACTATATGACTGAAAGGATCAAAATCAGCTGGGGCTACCCGGAAATAGAACATCCGGTCAAGGGCGTGATCGCGTATTCGCCTGACCATGAAACAGGCATTCCGTTTGACGGCGAGGGCTATATCCTCAACAGGCGCCTGCTGCCGCAGAGGCAGCTGAGCGACGCGAAAAAGGTGGGAGTCGAGATAAAGGAGCGCGTGGCGCTGCGCTCGCTAATAATTGAAAACAACACCGTCATCGGCGTGGAAGGCGAAGACCTTGACAGCAAGGCGCCCTTCAAAAAGACAGCCAAGCTGGTGATTGACTGCACCGGCGTGACGTCTGTCCTGCGGACAAACCTCCAGATAAAGTCGTTCATACAGCGCAGGATCGACCGCGACGACCTTGAAGCCACCGGCAGGTACATCTACAATTTCGACCTTGCGTACGACGACAAGACCTATTTCGATCCTGATTACTGCATCATACATCTCGACCAAAAGCTTGCGCCGGGCGGCTACGGCTGGGTATTCCCAAAAGGCAAGAGCAAGGTCAACATCGGTCTTGGCGTGCAGCAAAAGGCGTTTGACGCGCGCAACAAGGCGATGGGCGCCCACCCGGACCTCAAGACGCTCATAGACGAATACGTGGAGGTAAACCCCGTGGTCAAGAGCCCGCGCCTCGCGGATGGCGAAAGCGACGACGGTAACGCGTGGGGCACCTGGCAGGTGTCGGTAAGGCGGCAGAACGACTGTCTTGTCGCAAACGGCTACATGCTGGTGGGCGACTCGGCATGGATGCCAAAACCGCTTGACGCAGGAGGCATCGGGCCGGCGATAATCGCGGCGACTATAGCCGGCAAGGACGCAGTCGAAGCGCTGCAGACAGGCGACACCTCTGAAAAAGGGCTGTGGAAGTACAACAAGCACTTCATCAACGACTATGGCTACAAGACGGCCGGACTAGAAGTGTTCCGCAGGATGCTGCAGGGGCTGACGAACGATCAGATCAACTATGGCATGAAGCACTTTTTGAGCAAGATGGACATTGACAAGATTACAAAGGGCGAGCATCCGGAATTCAGCACGGTCGACAAGCTGGGAATGATGATCAGGGGCGCAATGAACAAGAAACTCGCAGAGGATTTGAAATACACTGCCAGCATTGACAAGGTGCTGGTGGACCACTATTACAACTATCCCGACGCGCCAGAAGGCTTTCCAGAGTGGCACAAGATCATGCTCGGGCACCTTGAGCAAGCATTCGCCAAATACAAGTAATGCTGATTTAGTCTCTTGTCCAAGCATGGTGCGGCGGTAGTCAGGCCGACAGAATGAATTTTATCTGACTGCGCGTTTTTCTGCAGCATGCCCTCTCCCTACGCAAAGTTCCCGGTGCTCGAGACAATGGACATAAGGGAGGCGTCGGACATCCGCAGGGCAGTCGACAGGATGGTCGATGCCTATGTCGCGCAGGAATCGCAGGATAATTTCAGCTACCGCATACTCCTGCCGAGGGACCCGAAATCGACTGCAAAGGCAAAGCGGATGGGGCTTGCGTTTCAGGGCGAATTTGTGCTCGGGCTGCGCAAGCGCAACGCCGTGCCCCGGATGCGGGAGGTGCGCTATGTCCACGACGAAAGTCACTACGGCTGGCTCCTGGCAAGCCCAGAAGCGTACGATCGTTTTGAAAAAGGCACTTAAAAATACCTGGCAAGAATTTCATCCAGCTCTTTCTGGAACTTGACGTGCCGCTGCCTATTTTCCACGTCTCCAAGGTCGGCCTTTTCGATGTTGCTCATCACCCTGTCAAACTCTGCCAGCCCCTGGCTTGCCTTTGACAGCCGGTTTGCGAGAAAGAAAACAGATGAGAGCATATAGTTCACCTTGTCGCTTTCAAGCTCGACCCTCTTCGAGTCCGGGAACGCGTCGTCAAGACATTCCCTCAGCTGCCTTGCGGAGCGCTCTAGGCACTCGGCGCTGCCGTTGCAAACTCCAGCCTTCTTGCCCCAGTCGGCGATGCAGCCGGCCACAGCCTTTGAAAACTCGGTCACTGCCGCCGGATCGGGCGTCTAAACATAAATGAGTTTCAGCCGCGCTTTTTCTCTAGGCTGTCGATCGCATTTATGAGAGCTTTTCTCCTGCTCTCTTCGGTGACAACTGCCCTGATGTCTTCGGTAAGCATCCTTGCCACGTCCAGCTTTTTGCGCAGGCCGGACACGATGTTATCGTAGACTGCGAATGGGTAGATCGCGTTATAGATCTCTTCCATTGTCGCGAACAGCTTCTCGGCGTCCTTTTCGTTGCCCGAGCGCATCCTGTCGTACACGAGACGCTTTATCTCGCCGACGCAGTCGAGCAGGCCCGTGAGGTATGACGGCCCCGTGACGTCCAGATCCTGCATCGAAGGGATGGGCGCGTTCTCCATCACCGCCCGGAGAGCGTATGCTTCCACCAGCTCCTGCTCTGCCACGGAAATGTAGCGGTAGAGGTCTTCCCTTGCATGTTCCCTGAATTCTACGAGCATTGTCTTTGCTTTTTCCATCTTGCTCTTTGCGTCTTCAATCTGGCCGTGGTGCAGCGCGACTATTGACTTGCTGCACAACATCACGACGTCGCGCGTGCCCTTGATTAGTTTTTCGCGCCGTTCCTGAACATCCTTCAATTCCTTGTTGATAGCTTCAAGGGAGCCCTGCATGGCGTTACAGCTGGCAGTTTGCAATAAAAGACTTGCTCCTCTTGAGAAACTTTAAAGATATGAAATGTCCAACGCTAGCTGATTGGGTAACATTCGCCGGAGCCGGGGCTACGGCTACGAGCACGCAATCGTCCAGAGGATGAACAACGGAATATGGCATGCCCGGCGCCTTGGCGGCTCTTCGACAGGTCTGCCAGACATTGTCGCAGTCAACAACACCGCCGGCATCCTGCTGACCATTGAAGCAAAGTCGGGGACGAGCGACATACTGTACGTGCCGCAGGACCAGGTGGAGCGCTGCCTTATGATCCGGAACATGTTTGGCATCTACCCGGAAAGGCATATCATACTTGCGTTCAAGTTCATGAGCAAAAAGAGGTTCAGGCGAAAGAACGAGACGGTCTATGAGAGCCGCAAACTGCTGGAATACTACAAGGTGGCCGACATGGTCGCGGACATGGGCGTCTTGCCAATAATAAAGTGCACCTACGACGGCAGGACTTTTGCAATACACAAGGGCAAGACTGTGGCCCTGAACCTGCCGGACTATTCAATGCCTTTTCAGAAAATCGTCCGGCGGGTTGCCACGGTGACGGCAGAAGGAACAACATGACCGTAAGTCTGGCTCCACAAGACATTATTACTTCTGCGCCGGTCATAAACACATGGGACTACTGCTGGTTGCGTTGCTGACTGCGGGATTGCTGCCGGCATCGGTACAAAGTATGACGTGCCAAAAGGCATGACAGACGCAAAGGCAGGATCAAGGATCCTGCTGTACCTGGAAAGCGATCAGGTCATCGGGATAGAAGTTGACAAAAAAGCGACCGACGAAGCGCTCGACAGGATCAGAAAAAAGTATGAACGCCTGAAAAGGAAAGACCACCTACTTTGAGACGACCGTGTCGGCCTGTATTGTAGAGTCTGACGACAATGTTGTAAAGTACCAGCGGCTTGCCAATGACGCTTAACGAGCATGCAGGGGGATCACCCTGCGCCAAGCCCAAGTGGCGCAGCATGTCCCTGATTACTACTATCAAGCCAACCGCGTATATGCTGCGTTGAAGGGCGGAACGATTCTGCCAGAAGACAAGGCATTTGCAGCCTGCCATTGATTTTTCTGCCCGACAAATCGCCGTTTTTACACAAAAATCCTAAGAATAGTGGAATGCTTGACAGCTCGGCAATAAGAAATTCGCATTATTTTGCAGTAGATTGTTTAGAATATTGTTCTAGATAATTATTAACATAGATTATGATGAAGATTTTTAGAAAGAATGTACTACACGATTATTCCCCTGATCGCAGTAATGCTGCTTGCGTCTTCTTTTATGCATGCTTCGCCAGACGATGCGGTGATTGTCTCTTTTGCAGAGGGGAAGTACGATCCTGCACAAATTAGCGCATCCGGAGGCAGGGTTGTTGAAGAATTCCCGGGCATGGGGATGCTTTACGCGGCTGTTCCGCCTGGCGCATTCGCCAGCCTCTCGCAAAACCCCGCGATAGAGTTTGTGGAGAGCGATCGGCAGTTTGAGATCGCGCAGGCAGACACGTCTGAATATTCCGGATCCTGGGCTCTGCATGACATTGGCGCAGAGCCGGCGCATTCGTCAGATTATACCGGCAAGGGAGTAAAGATCGCACTCCTTGACACCGGCGTCGACTACACGCACCCAGAGCTTGCCCCAAGCTACAAGGGGGGATACGACTTTATCAGCGGCGACAGCGACCCGATGGACGACAACGGGCACGGCACGCACGTAGCCGGCATACTTGCCGCGGCAAGGGATGGAAAGGGGATTGTCGGGGTCGCGCCTGACGCCGAGATTTACGCGATAAAGGTTTCTGACGGAAGGGGCAAGGGCTCGTTCAGCGGCCTTGTCAAGGGGATCAACTGGTCGATAGAAAACGGAATGGACGTTGTCACGATGAGCATCACCGGAAGCGGCGGCAGCAGGGCTCTGGCAAAAGCGGTCCAGACTGCGTACGACGATCACGGGCTGGTGATGGTCGCGGCAGTTGGCAACGGCGGGAGCGGGGACGTGCTCTACCCGGCAGCCTATGAGCAGGTGATCGGAGTCGGCTCTGTGACAGAGGACAGCACAAAGTCGCCGTTCTCGCGCACGGGGAGTGAGGTGGAGCTGGTCGCCCCAGGCTCGGGGATCAAGTCAACTGCGATAGGCGACAAGTACCGACTTTCAAGCGGAACGTCGATGGCCACGCCGTTTGTCACCGGCGCCATCGCGCTCCTGCTTGGAAGCGACGAAAAGGCTTGGAAGGACACGGGCATGACAGACGACGACGGCAGGTGGACAAACGACGAGATCAGGCAAGTCCTGAGGGGCACAGCAACAGATCTGGGCGACGAGGGCAAGGACGACTTGTTCGGGTACGGCCTGCTCAACCTGGACTTTCCCGGCAGACTGCCAGACGTCACCGTGGCTTCGCCGGCAGAAGAATCTGAAGAAGAAAAGCCGGCCGTGCTAAAGCTCAACTGGTTCACGTTCCGGGTGACACTACAGCCTCTAAACTAGACCACTGGGTTGTCGCATATGCATTCCGCCGGTGCGAACCCGCACGTAGCGCACTTTGTGTCTAGATGCTTGATGGCTATCTTGTAGTGGTGCTGCCACTGGCCGTCCCACTCTTCGTGCACATACGCGACGGTTATCGAGTCGCCTATCTGCGCGCCCAGCAGGTACCTGCTCCCAAGGATGTTTTCAACGATCTCGGCCGCTTCAGACCAATTCCTCGTGCGTACGACCTTGCTGTTCTTTTTGTTGCGGATCAAGCCGCCTAGACTGACTGGCACCGGTAGTATTACGTCAATAAAGTATGTGAAGATTGGCAGCAGGCAGGGCGCCTACAATTGCAATAAGCCGTTATATACAATAATCGACAGTCTGTACCGTGGGGCTAAAGCAGCAGGACCGGGTCCAGACCATAATGATAATAGAAGACGAGGAGGACATCCTGCTGGTTTACAGGGACTTTCTTGAAAAAAAAGGATATAGAATCGAAGCCAGCGCGCCGACAGCCAACGAGATACTGCGCGACTATGAAGCATACCGGCCCGATCTCGTCATCCTTGACTACCGGCTGCCAGGCTCTATGAACGGTCTTCAGGCCTCAGAGAAAATCCTGCAGAAAAACCCTTCTGCAAGGATATTGATAGTCACCGCATTTGAAGACGTGAAAAAAGCGCTTGCAGAAAACGCGTTCTTTGACGGCAAAAAGATTTCAGTCTTGATAAAGCCTGTCCAGCTGGCGAATCTTGCCCAGCTCATCGCAGATCTATAGCAGCTCAAATTTCGTGCTGCCCTTTGCGTCCGGGTAGGGCGGGAGCATGCCCATTTCCTCAAAATTATAGTAATAGGCGTGGCCCTTTATCGCCCTGTTTTCAGACACGCGCCGGCCGTTGTCGTCTGCCGCCTTCTCCCAAATCTCAAATCCCTGTTCAAAATCGCTCAGGTCTGTGGCATCCTGCAGGTGCTCCTGCCACAGCCTGACCCTGAGCCCACGCGCCAGCCTTGGCGACGCCATGCCGAGGTTTAGCTCGCTGGAATCCTTGAAGCCGTTCTTGTCGATGTTTGCAGAGCCGACGGTGACCCACCTGTCGTCGACTACCATGACCTTGGAGTGGACGTAGATCTGCTTGCGCTTTGCGCCGATCGCGGCATGCTGCGACACCAGCGAGTACGTCTTTACCCTCCCTTCGCCGGCCTTGCGCAATGCGGCAAGGTTGTCGTTGACGTCGTTTACGCTCATTCTGGCGATCATGCTCCCGATAAGGCCGGGCAGGTTTGGCTCCACGGGGCTCACTATTATCGCCTTCAGGCCGCGCTCCTCCTGCAGCCGCTTCTCAAGCAGTTTGGTTGCAAACGAGTTTTGGAACGGGAACTGGTTTTCAATGTATATGCTCTTTTTCGCCTTGCGGAACATCTCCGCGTACCACGCTTGGATGCCGCCCTGCCTGTCAAGCTCGTGCCACGTGCGCAGCGCGACGGCCTGCACGCTTCCGTGGCTGCCCCTTCTGGTGTAGTTTGACCTTATCCTTATCCTTCTCGCCTGGCTGGCGCTTCTTGATTCCGAGTACGCCCAGCGCTGGTGGAAGTGGTAGATGAGGTCCCAGACCACCGGCCCGCTGACCATCACGTGCACGTCATGCCAGGGCTCTGAATTGGCGTCGCGCAGCGGGTTGTCGTAGTCGTGGCCGCTCGTGTCCCACTTGCCACTTGACAGGTCCAGGCCGCCGCAAAACCCGATCTGGTTGTCCACGATCACTATTTTTTCGTGGTGAGCCGACGTGAGCGTCGGCGCTGTGCTGTCGATCCTTACCATCAACTTTTGCGATATGCCGTAGCGCTCTGCGATCTCGTTGATGATGTTTACTTCGTCCGCCCTGCCGTCTATCCCGCGCTCGTCGGCGCCGGGAAGAAGCCGCAGGACCAGCCGCGGCTCCCACACGATTATTTTGACTTCGACTCCCTCCTTTGCCTTTTCCACTAGGAGGTCCTGCAGAGGATAGGCTTCATGTTCGTGCCCCGCGCGGCCGGCGGGCCGGTCGGAATTCCTTACGAACCTGAGCGCCGGGTCAAGGTCATAGTTGGCTATGTAAACGCAGGTCTTGGCCTGGTGGATTTTTTCGTACATCAGTTTGAATGTTTCCTGACCATCGACGGTAAATGTGACGTCGTTGCAGTAGGTCTGCTCTCCAAACCTCGTCCGCGGCATTGGCTGGGCTACGCTGCGGGATGCGCCCAGCCTCTTTATCACGCATTATAGAGCCGTTTTTGTGATAAAACGGTTCTCATGGGTGGCTGGCCGCATTTTTCTGCAATGTAAAAATACAACAGCTATCGATTATATCTTGGTAAATTTGCAAGAAATAATGTAATCACGTGAATTCTGGTCCAGAATGAGATTATACCAAAAATATTTCTCAATTAGTATTCTTTATTAATTTGAATCACGATATTATAGTTACCTCATTATAGAAACATGCAAACTGCAATAATGTGTAACGTATGCAAATCCGGTCAGACGGTCACAGATCCGGAATCTGGCGAAGTCATTTGCAGGAATTGCGGTCTCGTGCTCTTTGACAAAACCCTGGAAAGCCGCCCGGAATGGCGCGCTTTCACAACCGAAGAAGCAAACGACAGGAGCAGGACGGGAATTCCAAGCTCTTTGGCTCGCCACGACATGGGTCTGTCTACGGTAATCGGCAGGACAGACAAGGACGCCAGCGGGCGTACGCTGGACGCGGCGATGCGCTCGACGATGGGCAGGCTCAGAGCTTGGGACTTTCGCTCGCAGGCACATTCGCCTACAGACAGGAACCTCAGACAGGCTTTCTCCGAGCTTGACAGGCTCAAGGACAAGCTCGGCGTGTCAGACGCGGTGATCGAAAAAACCGCCTACATTTACAGGAAGGCACAGGAGCGCGGCCTGGTCAGAGGCAGGACAATATCGGCAATGATCGGCGCGGCGCTCTACATCGCGTGCAGGGAAACCGGCGCGTCCAGGACGCTCAAGGACATCGCAGAAATCGGTAACATCAAGCGCAAGGACCTAGCGAGGATTTACAGGCTCGTCGTAATGGAGCTTGACCTAAAGATCCCGCTCATCGATCCCATGAAGTGCGTCGTCAGAGTGGCAAATCGGGCCAACCTGAGCGAACGCACAAAGCGCGTTGCGCTGAACATAATGAAAGGCGTGACTAGGAGCGGCATATCCGCCGGCAAGGACCCTATGGGGCTTGCCGCGTCGGTGCTGTACCTTGCGTGCCTCAACACCGGCGAGAGCCGGACCCAGACAGACATTGCGGGGGCGGCCGGCGTCACTGAAGTGACCGTCAGAAACAGATACAAGAATCTAAAAAGTCATCTTGACTTGAATTAGAGGAAGTATAAGGCGAATATGATCGCCCAAGACAGCTGAATTAGGCGCACAGATCGGTTGCGCCTTACCTATTTTCAACTAATATTTTTATCAAGTTACATGGGGGGCCGTCATCCTTCTTTAACCGCCTTGTGACCCTTGAATGTCTTCGTAAATTCCTTTGACCTCTGGCATTGCTCATTTCCTCATGCGGAAGTCAATCTCGCTAATAGCGTCTAATAGGAGTGAACAGCATCCCTGTGGGTACGCAATTGGCTAGCACTCGTGAAACCTGCCTGGCATTTTGCGCATATCCACGCGGTAGCGTTTGCTTCGGCAAGTGTAAGAAAGCTGCCAGATCTGTTACGGTATAGCCCTGTTTTGTGATCATAAGAGGCGCGATTTTGGCCCGAATAGGATTTCTTTTTGTGCATCATCATGCACTAGCTGCAGGGATAGTATAAAACCAATCAAATGTGATATGATAGAAGATTCTCTTCAAATTATGCTATTGACGCCTAACCTGTGGTGATGGGCCGGCCGTCTTTAACATTCAATCTAGATTCTACAGTGTGTTTCGTTATTACATTCCGGACAGTGTGGTTTATCATCGAAAGAACATTGGCGCACAAAAACACTTTCTATACCGCATTTATAGCATTTGTCCACACGTTTGTTCATGCTTCATGCTACTTAAGAACATAGTACGCGGCCGGCTCGGCGTTCAGTCCCACATGCCCGGAATAAAAAGCAGGACACCGTGGAACATAGTGCAAGATGGCATGTTTTTGCAGCGTTCCTTGCATAGATCTTGAGCTTTGAGCGCATATACAGTGGGAGATGGTTGCTTTGCCGAACATCGCCCATCTCCAACTGTATCGGTGCGCCAACGAAATAAGTTAAGGGCAACTACGCCGTTCTCTGACCCGTTGGCACACTGGTTAACTAAATAAAATATTTTATGGTGTTTCTGTCGATTCAAAAATCTGACAAGCTTTGCTGTTTCTTTTCTTTCCCGACTACGGGTAATTCTATCTTTTTCTAAACCCATTGAGGGTTTTATTACCCTAGGTTGCTCCTTTTTTTTGATATTAGCTCATCATAATTTTAATAGCTAGTGGAAACACAAATGCCTAAATAACAAATTTCGCCCTATTCTGCTAGCAGTGGCAGAACGGTTAAGCACAGGCGAAGTTGGAGCCATCAAGAGAAACGCCTTACGGCTATCTCTCACCGCCATTACCTCCGTTTTCATATTCGAGTTTGCAGCCGGCATCTTCACGAACAGCCTTGCACTCATCACCGACGGCACCCACGCCCTGCTAGACGCGGTGGTCACCGCGATCCTGATAATCGCCACAACGCTTGCCCTCAAGCCGAGGGACGCCGATCACCCCTACGGCCACGGCAAGATCGAGACTATAGGTGGCTTTATCGGCGGCGCAGCGCTGTTTGTAGTCGCGATATTTTTCATCTACGAAGCCAGCATCAGGATAGCTGCAGCAGGATCGACCTCGCTGGTGAACCCCGGCGTGATAGGCTTTGCAGCGATCATTTACACTCTGGCAGTTGACGGCTTTAGGATAACCGTGCTCCGCCGTGCGATCAAAAAGGCGGCCGGCACCACGACCCTGAAGGCGGACTTTTACCACGCTTTTGCAGACCTCGCCTCGACCGCCGTCGCGTTCGTGGGCCTGTGGCTGGTGACCGCCGGCTTTGGCCACGGCGATTCTGTGGCGGCCATCCTGCTTGGCGGCTTTCTTGCGTACCTCAGCAGCAGGTTCGCGTACCAGAACGCGATGGAGCTCACGGACGTCATATCGCCCAAGCTGGTGGCAAAGGTGCGGGAGGCTGCGAATGACACCGAAGGAGTGCTTGAATGCGACGACATCAAAATGCATCGCGTCGGAAGGGAGATTTTTGTCGAGGCGACGATCGCGCTGCGGGCCGACATTAGTTTCGAAAACGCACATGAAATCAGCGCGCAGGTGGAGGGCAACATAGCCAAGAGCCTGTCGGGCACCGGCCTAGACGTCAGGCCGAGAAACGTCACGGTGCACTTTGAGCCGGCAGGCATTGTCGACCTGCCGCCTGAATCCATAATTGAAAAGGCGGCAGGCAGGGTGAAAGGCGTCAGGGGCGTGCACAATATCCTCGTGTCAAAAATCGGCGGCACCGAATCGGTGGGGGTGTCGCTCCACATCCAGGTCAACAGGTCGGCAACGCTTGTCGAGGCGCACTCGGTGGCAAACGCGGTTGAAGATTCCATACGGCGCCAGCTGAGGGGAGCAGAGAGCATCACCGTCCACCTTGAACCACTGATGCCGGAAATAGGTGGCATGGAGCCGCTCGTCGACGGCGACATGCAGAATTCGATAATGGAGACCGTCCTTGAGGCAAGCGACGTTAAAAAAGTCGGCAAGGTTGAAACCTACCGGACTGCCGCGAACGTTCTGATAATAGATGTCGACTGCGCTTTTAGCAGCGAGATGACGATAGAGCAGATCCACGAGCGCGTTTCAGAGATCGAAAAACAGATACGAACAAAATACCCGGGATCGATCGTGACGATACACGCAGAGCCAAGCTAGGCCGCGGCTAGGATCACGTTCAGTTTTTCTACAAGGTCCGGGATCCTTATCGGCTTTTTGATGAAATCCCTCACCTTTATCGAGGGCATGACCTTGGAAAACTCGTCCTCGTTTATTTCAAAGGCGGTGATGAACGCGATCGGGATCGACGCGTTCTTTTCCCTTATCCTGCGGTACAGATCAAAGCCGTTCATCTTGGGCATCCTGATGTCCGTCAGGATAAGATCGTAATGATCCGAGGCGCGGCTTGCAAAGACCTGCAGGGCCGCTTCGCCGCTGTTAAACGTGTCTACCGCAAACCCGCCCCTTGCCTCGAGGCCTGACTTTAGGATTGAAAGGATATCCTTCTCGTCGTCCACAATCATGATTCGCGGCGGTGAATTCTGGTGGCGTCCGCCACTTCCCATGTCATGGTAAGGTATGGCGGGAACTATTTAACAAGATCGCAACAAACGTCGCATGATGTCAATTGCCCGGAATTCGTGAAGAATAAAAAAGGTAGGGAAAGTTCGACAGCAGTCTAATCTGCCCAGTCTGCCTGCTTCTCAACGCTTGAAGCCACGGTCAACCATTGCGGCGCCACGTACAGATACCCTACGCTGTTGGTCAGCTGCTTGAACTCGCCTTCAGAAGGCTCTAGCCCGTGCGGAAGCGCCGCAAGCTTGCTCTCTTCAATGCCGTTTGACTCGACCGATGAGGGGATGCCAAAGTTTTCATAGACCACGATGATGTCGGCAATGTCACCATAGGATTCTGGGACCGGCGCCCCTGGGTTCAGGATCAGCTTCTGGTTTCCGTCGGGGCTTTCCGCGTAGCCGCCAATATCTTCGTAATAGCCGTGAGCTGACGGGCTCACTTCGTCCAGAAACACTCCATCAAGATCGTACCAGTCATAGTAACGATCGATCTCGTTCTTTATGTCGCCTCCGTCTCTTCCCGCGTACGCTGTAGATATGTATCCGACCACCTTTATACCCGCATCTTGCAGATCGTCTGCAACGTTGGCCCAGTGCGAGTCCTTGCCTCCTCCCGCGCCGTTTGAGGGGTTGATGACTGCAATGATCTCGGTTCCTTTGTTTTCTTCTTTGGCGTTAATGATCTCGCTCCATCCCGCGTCCCATCCGTACATCGGAACGATCAGGCCGTTGTTGCCGTCTGCAAATGCCTTGCCTGCAGGCGCAAGCGCCGCCGTGAACAGCGCCGCCGCAACAATCATTGCGGCTGCCGTTATTCTTTTGTTAGGTTGCATCATGGCGGGCAACTGTCCACTTGATTTATTATTTCTGGAAGCGTTTTCAGACTTCGTCTTAGCAGAGAATCACGCGCTACCTTAAAATCAAATGGCTGCATTTATGCGCCGCAGCAGATCCGGTTTTGCCTCATGAAGGGATTGGCAAAGTTTATTCACCCATTAACAGGTACTACAGCAAGTATTTGCCGTCGACAATCACGGTCACTCCAAAGATGATCAGGCAACTGATGCCGCCGCGCTCGTCACTGTCAAGGAAAGGCGATAGCGGGATAGTGCTGGTAGCCGGCGGTAGCAGGTTCTACCACGGCGCGCCGGTGCTCGCATCGATGGCGGCGCTGCGCTCGGGAGCCGACCTGGTCTACACCGCGGTCCCGCGCTCAATTATTACCGCCGTCAGGTCGTTTTCTCCTGCGATGATTGCACTTCCGCTGCCGGACGACAAGCTGACCGTGGGTTCGGCAAACAGGCTTGTTGCCATGATGCCAAAGCGCGCGGACTCTGCAGCAATAGGCATGGGGATGAGCCTGGAGCCGGAAGCGATAGTCGCGCTCGTCAAAAAGATGAAGGAGGCCAAGACAAAGATCCTCCTTGACGCCTCGGCCCTCATCCCGCAGGTGCTGGAGGAGATTTCAAACACTGGCACGATTGTTACTCCCCATGCAGGCGAGTACAAGAGGCTTTTCGGTCACGACCCGGGAACGGCCAAGGAAGAGATGGTGGCAAACGTGCGCAAGGCCGCAAAAGAGCGCGGCATCATCATAGTTTTGAAGGGTTGGCTCAACGTCATTTCAGACGGCGATCAAACTGCTGCGGTAAAGAGGTCGACGCCGGCAATGACGGTGGGCGGGACGGGCGACGTGCTGTCCGGGCTTGCAGCAGGGCTGCTCGCCAGAATGCAAGCGTTTGACGCAGCGCTTGCCGGAGTGTACCTCAACGGCGCCGCCGGCAGCCTCGCCTTCAAGCGCGTGGGCCTGCACATCATCGCCACGGACCTCATTGACAGCCTGCCTGCTGCGATGAAGCCGTTTGACAAGGTCAAATAGATTCAAGCTGATCTCAACGTTTTTCTATCCATTTTTGTCAAGTCTCAGATGTTGAAATCGGTAATCGTCACCGGCGCTTCAAGCGGCATAGGCAGGGCGGCGAGCATAACACTCGCAAGATCGGGCTACAGGGTGTTTGGCCTTGCGCGAAGCTACGGCAAACTGCAGGAGCTGGCCGCAGAGCTCCCTGCGGAAAACTATGTCCCGGTGGAGTTTGACATTACTCGCCCTGACACTTTTGGCGCGGCGGTAGGTGACATTGCCGCAAGGAGCGAAATATTCGGGCTCGTGAACAACGCCGGCTACGTCGAGCCCGGCGCAATAGAAGACATCGGAATGCCGGACTTGAGAGCCCAGTTTGAAACAAACTTTTTCGGCCTTGTCGGGTTCACAAAGCAGGTCCTGCCGCTCTTGATGCAAAAGGGGCAGGGCAGGATCGTAAACGTCAGCTCGATGGCCGGCATGGTCTCGCTCCCGCTGATCGGGCCGTACTGCGCCG
This sequence comes from Nitrososphaera sp., assembly GCA_035760305.1. Taxonomy (GTDB): domain Archaea; phylum Thermoproteota; class Nitrososphaeria; order Nitrososphaerales; family Nitrososphaeraceae; genus Nitrososphaera. Next base: position 10,975 of record DASTTF010000046.1, on the reverse strand, counting down.
CAAAGCACGCGCTTGAGGCGGTTTCCGATGCCCTCAGGATGGAGCTGTGGGACACCGGCATAAAGGTAGTCAGCATCAACCCCGGAGTCATTGAAACAAACATCCACGCGGTTACGCAGTCAAAGACAGCGGTGCTGAGGAATTCCCGGTTCACAAACGCCTACCGGAAATACCTCGACGACGTCCCACGGGGCCTGCCTGCAAGCGCCGTTGCAGACGCGATCGCCCACGCAATCACATCTTCAAACCCCAAGACGCGGTACGTCATAGGCTCTGGCAGGGAAAAGGCGGGCGTCCGGCTCAGGCCATACATCCCGGACAGGCTGTTCTACTCGCAGGTAGCAAAACGATTGACGTAACCAATTTTAATGGCTCGCCGATTCTTGGCTACCATGAGCGAGCCGGCGGCAGAGCAATTCATCACGTTTGAAGAATTTTCAAAGGTGCACCTGAGGATAGGCAAGGTGATCCACGCAGAGAGCATGCAGGGCATGAAAAAGGTATTCAAGGCAAAGGTCGACCTTGGGGACGAACAGAGGGAGCTTGCAGTCGGGGGCGCCCTGCACTACCGGCCCGAGGAATTCGTCGGCAGGACAGTCGTCGTCTGCACCAACCTTGAGCCGAAAAAGATTGGCAGTATGATCTCAAGGGGCATGCTCCTGGCGGCCGACGGGCCGGAGGACAAGCCCCTGTTCCTGACCATAACAGAGGACGCGCCGGTGGGCGCGCCCATACACTGAGCGCGTGCGCGCGTTGCCAGTCCAGAAGCAGTGGCACTGTCAAGTCTTTAATTGCTGCAGTCGCGAACCGCCATAGTTTCTTAACCTGTAGCTATGAATTCTAGTGATTCTATTCTGCAATCTAGTACAGTACTAGAATCGTACTATCATGATACTATATTCACCTGAATATTCACTGAAAAAGCCCGAATATTCGGGCGTTCAGGCCTCATTCGGGGTCATTCACTCGTTCAATCTCATGACCCGATCATGGCCGTTCATTCGTTTTGTGCGGGGATTTTTCTGAATATTCAGGCGTTCAGTACTATATTCATACTATATTCGGTGTGTCGTTCACTAGTATTATACTAACAATATAGGTACATAATCTATACTAGTTTAGTTGCCTTTTGGATCGCAACCGAGGACTTGACAGAACCGAAGCAGTTAGTTCTTTTATACCGGATTAGCTGCTATTGAAAAAGTAATTTGAGTTGTTTGTGCAACCCAAGTATCCAAAGGCTCAAAAGAATCGGCCATTCCGTTTGGGTAAAGTCATAAATATAAAAAATCAGCATTTTGACGTGTCCTTGCAATCGGTGAGTCAGCCACGGAAATTCTACACGATAACTGCGTTGTCGATGATATCAGCCGGCTCTGCCCTGCTGATCTTTTCAGTGGCAGACATCGTGACTCCACAGGCGACCTGCCACGACAATCTGGATTTTGGCGTAGACATATTGGTGTCAAGACCTGCTCACTGCACCGATCCGTTCGAAATGCCGCAGTACAACAACTTCATCCTCATCATACTGGCGATCTGCCTGCTGGCGTTTGGCGGGGCAATCGTCGGAACGATCATCAGGCTCTAGCCTATGCCCGGCCCGAATTTCGACGGCTCTTTGTTCTTATGAATGTCTTCCAGAATCGACTCGTAATCCCTGTCGAGGGGCTTGGTGTCTATCAGCATCTCTTCCAGCTTTGCAAACGCAGAGATGATGGCCTTTGCGGCAAGCGGCTGGGGCACAGTAGTCTCGGCTATTTCGCCAAACAGCCCAATCGCGTCTATGCCCCTTTCTGCGGCAAGCCCCAAAATGAGGCCGTTGAACCATGTGATGCTGGTTATCTCGTTGCCGACAGGATCGATGCCGGCCTCTGCCAGCACCTTCTTTAGCTCGGGCCTGTTCACCACTCCGCATACTCTTGGTGCCCCTGTCACCTGCTCGCGCAGGTAGCCGCCTGCGCCGTACAGCCTCGCCGCCTTGCCTATGGACTGGACGTAGTCAAGGAACATGCTGCAGAGCCTGTGGAGCTCGCCGGGGTCCTGCGGCTGCGACTCGCCGGCGAACACCAGCAGCTTGTCCTGCTTGCTGTAAAATATCTTGTAGACGTCGCTCGCGCTCTTTACCACGCCGTCAGAGTGTGAGACCCAAGGCTTGTCGCTTGACATTATTTCGGCCACCTGCTCTGCCTTCAGGTGCCGCGACAGAAACGACGAGACCAGACCGCCCACCCTGCCCATGTCAGGCAGCGACGCAAAGACTGTGAACCCGCCCGCCCTGACGTCCTTTAGCTTGTTGATTATCATTTTTCCATCCCGTTTATTTTTGCCAGGAACGCGCAGATCGAAGTATAGTCCTGGTCCGAAAAGCCGCTGTTGCTTGCGGCCCGAAAGAGCTGCTGCGCAAGCGAGGTCTGGGGCAGGGTGATGCCGGCGGCCTGCGCGGTGCCCGTGGCAAGCTCCAGGTCCTTTAGCATGTTCTTGAGGTGGAACGATGGGGCAAAGTCGTTCTTTACCATTTTTGGCCCCTTCTTTTCAGAGAGGCCGGTCTTGAAGTGTGTCGAGTTGAGCACCTGGACAAATATCGACGGGTCTATGCCGCAGCCTCTGGCAAGCGTTATCCCTTCGGACACGGCGCTTGCGACGAGTGCGATGTTCAGGTTGAGCGCCAGCTTTATCGCGTTTGCTGATCCGTCGCTTTCGCCGACGTAAAAAGTCCTGCCCAGCTTCTCGATCACCTGCCTTGCTTTTTCAAACGCCTGCCTGCTGCCGGCCACCATCGGCACGAGCTCGCCTGTTTCGGCCGCAGCCGGCCCTCCCATCACGGGCATGCCGAGCATCTCTATGCCCGCCTTGCGCAGTTCCTTGGCGCAGTGTTCGGACTGCGAGGGCGAGATCGTGCTCGCGTCGGCCACTATGGCATCGCGGTTGGCCGACTCGATTATGCCACCCTTGCCAAGGAGCACTTCCTTGACGGCTTCAAAGTCGGTGACGATGGTAATCACAAGGTCGCAGCTGTCGGCAAGCTCTTTCGGACTTGACGCTATGCTGGCATTTTTTGAAAACTGCCTTGCCTTTGCAGCAGAGCGGTTGTACACTGACACCACGTGCCCTGTATTGACAAGCCGGGTTGCAATCCCAGAGCCCATCAGGCCGAGCCCTGCCACTCCCACTCTCATAGGTGCTCCTGCACACCCGCGACAATAAAAAACTATACTTTGGCAAGTTCTGTTAAATTAACTGGCATAAAGTTAAATTTCTAATGACACTTGTTTCAATTTGAAATGTATATCGGTGGCGCAGGCATATCCGGTTATGCTCCTTGGGCTACGTGGTTAGAAATACTTCTAGTTGTCGGTAGTGTTATAGCGAGAGTCACGTTTGTCGTTTGGCTCTCAAGTTATCGCAAGCGAAAGATGGCTAGGCCGCAACCCTGAGCAAGTTCCTCGCATGCCCCGCAGGTTACCGGCGTCCAAAATGTCATGTCAAGTTATCAGAACTCTGTCAGGCACCCCCTCCCCTGCCGGTGCCGCCCGCTTTATTAGACTTGCCATCAACATGCGTCAACATGTCAGGCCTGTGGTACAGCGGAGCGGCGACGCTCGAAGAAAAAAAGAGCAAGTCGATAATCCACCCCTTCGTCGTAAAGAGCTACAACGGCCTTGCGATAAACCCGTACCAGGGATGCGGCCATCGCTGCGCCTACTGCTACGCCACTTACGAGTGGTCGCCCGAGTTTTACGACAAGGTTTATGCCAAGAGCAATGCCCCCGAGGTGCTGGACGGGCAGCTTGCGGCGTGGAAGTCAGACATGGTTAACCCTGTGATGGTGGCCTCTGCGACCGACGCCTACCAGCCGGCAGAGCTCCGCTACGGGCTGACCAGAAGGTGCGTGCAGGTGCTGCAGAAATACAACGTGCCGTACTATGTGTTCACAAAGTCCGCGATAATCGAGCGCGATCTGGAGCTACACAGGCAGTACGGGCACAACTGCTTTATCGTGTGGTCGATCACCACCTGCAGCGAAAAGATAAGGCGCGCAGTAGAGCCGGGGACGCCGCCTGCAAGCAGGATATTTGAAGCGATCAAAAAGTTCACAGACGCCGGGGTCTGCTGCGGAGTCAACGTCGACCCGATAATGCCACTGATCACCGACACCGACGAGGAGCTTGAGGCAGTAGTCAAGAGCTGCAAGGATGCCGGCCTGCAGCACGTCTTTGGCGCGATGCTGCGTCTGCGGACAGACATATGGGAGCGGATGAAGCTTGCCCTCCGGCTGCTTGAAATCCCCGGCGGTATTGAAAAGTACAGGCAGATATACAGTTTTGAAGAGCCACTGGACGCAAAGTATGTAGCGGCCGACAGAAGGTATGCGGAAAAGGTCATCGACGGCCTGGAGGAGAGGGTCAGGAGCTGCGGGATGTCGTGCGGCTTTCCCGCCCATCTGGGCCCGAGGCGGATAGACAGGTCGCACCTAGGTCAGACTACTCTTCACAATTTTCTAGTGTAGGCTAGCGACGTGCCCGTACGATCACGCGTATCTTTATTTTCGTTTGTAGCCTGCGAAAAATATCACTTCGCATTCGCAGTGCCCGTCGATCCGCACCTGCCTTCCGCACCTTGGGCAAATTGCGAGGGGGGCTGGCGATTCCTCAGCATCTACAAAGATGGTAGACATAGGTAATAATGGCCATACATACTAATAAGAATTTAGCACATCTCAGAAATACTATAGCTATTTCAGTACTATTGGAATTCCTTACGAGGCTTATTTTACATATACAAGATAATACTGCAATTCTTGCAGCCGCTAGAACCATTAATAGCGCGCCATTGTTCAAAAGGTCGTGCAATACCGCAACCCGACTCCTACCGTCGACGTCATACTGCAGCGCGATTCAAAAGTCCTGATGGTGAGGCGCAAGAAGGACCCGTTCAAGGGTCAGCTCGCCCTGCCCGGCGGCTTTGTCAACGAAGGGGAGACTGTGGAGGAAGCGATGAAGCGGGAGGCCATGGAGGAGACGTCGCTTGAAGTCGAGCCGATCGACATCCTTGGCGTCTACTCTGACCCAAAGCGCGACCCGCGCAAGCACATCATGTCGGTGGTCTTTGTCGGGATAATCGTGGGAGGCTCTGACAAAGCCGGCGACGACGCCGAAAGCATCGAATGGGTCGATCTTGCGGACATCGAAAAACAGCAGATCGCGTTTGACCACGCCACGATACTGCGCGACTACAAAAAGTGGAAGGCGTCAGGCGGGACGTTCTGGTCCGGCAAGAGAAGAAATAATTAAACCCGATCTCCAAAGAGAAGATAGTTTGCGCGCCGAAAAGGACATCAGGCTCAGAATAGACCTGCTAGAAGGCCAGTCGAGCTCTATCGCCAGGATGCTTGCAAAGGCCATACGCGACCACAACGAAGCCGCGTTCAGGGAATACGCCGAGCGGCTTGCCGCCAACCGGGGCAGGGTCGAAGAGCTGCTGTGGGTCCTTGGCGAGAAGGCCGGCCAGAGCATACTCGACCTGCAGATCGCAAGCAGGAACAACAGCCTGTCGGTCAAGGAGGCCATCGAAAAGCTAAAGGCGGGCGAGCTGAAAATGGACGACCTCTCGCCCGACGCCCAGAAGATGGTGAGAAAGGGCGCGCTAGAGATGAAAAACACGCACAAAGGCTGACCTGCTACCATTAGCTTGTACAAATTCGCCGAGGCGCGCCTGCAAAATGCAAAATATATATAAAACATAACAGCGTTATAGAAAGCGTATGACGGCAAAAGACCTTAACATGGACTATAGCAAGTATGACTTTAAAGACTCTACCGAGCTTTACGTTTACCTCAGCAAGAAGGGCCTCTCAAGAGGCACTGTCGAAGAGATCAGCAAGATGAAGGGCGAGCCGGACTGGATGAGGGATTTCAGGCTCAGGTCATACGAGGTCTTTATGAGCAAGCCGATGCCAAACTGGGGGGGCGACCTGAGCAAGATCGACTTCCAGAACATCTACTATTATGCCAAGGCGTCTGAAAAGACCAGCAAGAACTGGGAAGACGTCCCCGAGTCTGTCAGGAACACTTTTGAAAAGCTGGGCATCCCCGAAGCGGAACGCAAGTTCCTTGCGGGAGTGGGCGCCCAGTACGAATCTGAAACCGTCTACCACAGCCTGAGGGAAGACCTGCAAAAGCAGGGCGTGATTTTCACAGACACCGACACCGCCGTCAAGGAATATCCAGAGATAGTAAAGAAGCACTTTGGCAAGGTAATCCCGCCGGAGGACAACAAGTTTGCAGCGCTCAACAGCGCCGTGTGGTCTGGCGGCTCGTTCATCTACATCCCGCCAAACGTCAAGGTCGATCTCCCGCTGCAGGCGTATTTCAGGATCAACGCGGAGAACATTGGTCAGTTTGAAAGAACGCTCATCATCGCAGACGAAGGTGCAGACGTGCATTACATCGAAGGATGCACCGCGCCAGTGTACACGACAGAGTCATTGCACTCTGCAGTGGTAGAGCTGATCGCGAAAAAGGGTGCCAGAATTAGATATACAACAATCCAGAACTGGAGCAAGGACGTATACAACCTCGTGACAAAGAGGGCTTATGCTTATGAAAACGCCAAGGTCGAGTGGATCGACGGCAACATTGGAAGCAAGCTGACAATGAAGTACCCCGGCGTCTACATGCTCGGCAAGGGCGCGCACGCAGAAGTCGTGTCGGTGGCCTTTGCCGGTGCGGGAATGCACCAGGACGCGGGTGCAAAGGCCGTCCACCTTGCGCCAAACACCACTTCGAGGATCACGAGCAAGTCGGTGAGCAAGGACTCTGGCAGGACAACGTACCGCGGCCTCTTGCACGTGGCAAAGGGCGCGACCGGCGTAAAGTCAAACGTCAGGTGCGACGCGCTACTGCTGGACGAGCGCTCCAGGACCGACACCTACCCATACATCGAGGTCAACGAGGACGACGCCACGATCACGCACGAAGCGACCGTGGGCAAGATAGGCGAGGACCAGATATTCTACCTTATGAGCAGGGGCTACACGGAGTCTGACGCGCTGTCGCTCATCGTAGGCGGGTTCATGGACCCGTTCACAAAAGAGCTTCCAATGGAATACGCAGTCGAGCTTACCCGGCTCATAAAGATGGAAATGGAAGGCTCTGTCGGCTAGACCTGCAAGTGATCACATAATGGCTACTGCACTGTCCTCAATAGGCGCCGAGTATATCGATTCGCTGGCGGGCACCGACCCCGGCTGGCTGGCGGCCATGCGCAAGAAGGCGTTTTCGCAATACGAGTCGCTGCCGTCAGAAGTGTCGCCGCTGTATGCAAAGTATTCGGACGTCAACAAGATCAGGCCGCAGAACGTGCACTTTGCGCAGACGAGGCAGGCCGCGCTTGGCAAGGACCTTGAAGACAGGCTGAAGGAGCTGGAGGGGGAGACGGGCGCGCTGCAGGTGGGCCAGGAGATAAACAGGATATTCGTCCGGGACAGCGTCGCAAAGCAGGGCGTCATTGTTTCGGGCATAAAGGAGGCACTGTCAAAACACGGCGACCTGATCAGGTCGCACATGGAGGCAAACCCGCTCAACTACGCGGAGGACAGGTTCCTCGCGCTCGAAGCCTCTGCCTTCCAGTCGGGAGTCTTTGTCTATATCCCAAGGAACGTCGCGCTCGAAGACCCGATCAGGATAATCACCTCGCTTGCGGACGACGGCACCTCGCTGATATCGAGGAACATAATAGTCGCGGACACGGGCTCCAAGGCGACGGTCGTGCAGGAGCTCTATGCGCCCGGCTCGTCAGGCAGGCAGGACGCCCAGCAGGGCTATTTCGAATTAGTCGAAACGCACGTCAACCCGAACGCACACCTTGAAATGGTGACTCTGCAGGCGATGGGCGCGGACACCATCAACGTTTCAAACAGGAAGGCGTTTGTTGAAAGGGACGCCAAGATGTCGTGGTACATCGGCATGTTCGGGTCGCTCCTGTCGCGCTACAAGACCGACAGCATCATGAAGGGCAGCGGCGCGTCGGCCGAAGACGTGGAGATCATTTTCGGAGTCGGCAACCAGTCGTTTGACGTGATGTCAAACCTGATACACAACGGGCAGCACTCGAGAGGCAGGGTGCTGGTAAAGTCTGTCCTGAAGGACACTTCAAAGTCATTGTTCAAGGGCATGATCAAGATAGGCAAGGAAGGCAAAGGAACTGAATCATACCTGGCAGGCCACGCGATCCTGCTCGACAGGGGGGCAAAGTCGGACTCTATACCCGGGCTTGAAATTGAAACCAACGAAGTGAAAGCAACGCACTCTGCGTCCGTCGCCCAGATCGACGAGAACCAGATCTACTACCTCTCCACCCGTGGCTTGAGCAGGGAAGGCGCAAAGCGCGAAATCGTGTCAGGTTTCTTGGAGCCGCTGTCGAGAAAGATGGGCCCGACGATCAGAGCGTGGGTCAACTACCTGATAGAGAATAAGTGGCAGGGCAGGCAGCTGATGCTCAGGACGGATGAGGCGATGGAGCAGATCCTGGAAGTGGAAAAGTCGCGCTACCGCGAAACGCAGGACATTTTCGAGAAGCACTACAAGTACAGGTAGGCGGCCATGCCAGAAGATTGGATTAAGGTGTGCGACGAAAAATCGCTCAAGAACGGCGACCTGCTCGACTTTGACCACGGCGACAAGAAAATACTGCTAGCGCGGGCCGGCGGCAATGTGTTTGCGACAGACAGGATCTGCACGCACGCCTACGCCGATCTCGCGACGGGCATAATGAACGAAGAAGAAAAAACCGTCACGTGCCCATTACATTTGTCGGCGTTCAAGCTGGACAGCGGCGCGCCGCAGAACATGCCGGCGGAAGAGCCGCTCAAGATTTACAAGGTTAAAATACAGGACAACGCAATTTACATTCAGTTAGGGTAGCTATAATGCAAAAGGGCGCTCTCAACGTCGAAAAAATAAGGGCGGATTTCCCGATCCTCAACCGCAAGGTGAGCGGAGGCAAGCAACTTGTCTACCTTGACAACGCTGCGACAACGCAAAAGCCCCTTGCAGTCATTGACGCCATCCACGACTATTACATGAACTACAACTCTAACATCCACCGCGCGGTGCACCAGCTTGCAGAAGAGGCCACGATCGCATTTGAAAGGACAAGGGAGAAGGTGGCGAAATTCATCAACGCAAAGTCTACAGAAGAGATCATTTTCACGCGCAACGCCACAGAGGCGCTCAACCTTGTAGCCTACTCTTGGGGCCGCGCAAACGTGAAAAAGGACGACAGGATCGTGATCACGGAAATAGAACACCACAGCAACATCGTGCCGTGGCAGATCCTGACTAGCGAGAAAGGCGCTAAATTAGAGTACATCGGGGTCGACGACAATGGCTACCTGAAGATGCACGAATACAAGAGCCACCTTGACAGCAACAAGGTGAAACTCGTGTCGGTGACGCACATGTCAAACGTCCTTGGCACGATCGTGCCCGTCAACGAGATCATAAAGATGTCGCATGAAAAAGGAATCCCAGTGTTGATCGACGGCGCGCAGTCGGTCCCGCACATGGCAGTCGACGTGCAAAAGATGGACTGCGACTTTATGGCGTTTTCTGCTCACAAGATGCTGGGCCCTACGGGGGTCGGCATACTTTACGTAAAGAGGGACATTCTCGAAAAGATGCCGCCGTTCATGGGCGGGGGCGACATGATAAAAGAGGTCCACAAGTACGAAACAAGGTACAACGACCTGCCGTACAGGTTCGAGGGCGGGACGCCCAACATCGCCGACGTCATTGGCTTTGGAGCCGCAATCGACTACCTGAACGACCTTGGCATGGACAGGGTCAGGGAGCACGAGATGGAACTGACGAAATACGCGATCGACAGGGTTTCCGGGGTAAAGGGCGTGACGCTCTACGGGCCGCGCAACATGAACGACAGGGGCGGCGTGATGTCGTTCAACATCGGCGACATACACCCCCACGACCTCGCGACCATAATGAATGACCACGGAGTCGCCATCAGATCGGGGCACCACTGCGCGCAGGTGCTCATGGAGAGGCTCGACGTCGCGGCGACGTCCAGGGCAAGTTTTTATATCTACAACACGAAAGAAGAAATCGACACATTCATTGGAGCGCTTGAAGAAGCAAGGAGGCTGTTCAAGATTTGAGTGACGACATTTACCGCGAAATAATCCTAGACCACTACCGCAACCCGAGGAACAAGGGCAAGCTGCCGGATGCCGACGTGAGCATACACGACAGCAACCCACTGTGCGGCGACGAGATCGACATGCACCTGAAGGTGGACGGCGACAAGATAAAGGACATCCGGTTCGAGGGCAGGGGCTGCGCGATAAGCCAGGCTAGCGCCTCGATGCTCACTGAAATGGTGGCCGGCAAGCCGCTCACTTCGGTCAAGGACCTGAACAAGAATGACATTCTGGAGAACATCGGGCTCCTGAACTTGGGCCCGGCGAGGATAAAGTGCGCCCTCCTGTCGCTCAAAGTGCTAAAGCTGGGGATGGTAAAGTACTACGCAGACAGGGACCCTGCTTCTGCCAAAAAACTCCAGGAAGACTCGAAGGGTCTGTAAATGCCCAAGGTCAACAGTAGCGCCATACGCAAGATAATATTTGACAATTTTAACGACACCGATACCCGGTTCTCAAACGACGAGATGCTCGGCTATCTCAACCAGGTGGACCAGTACAGGGCACTGGACGACGTGCTCGACTTTGAGGACGTGCTGCTGGACATGGAAAAGTCTGGCATGCTCAGGCCAATAGCGCAGAACTTTAACACGCGCTACTACCGGCTGTGGAACACGCTTGCGCCGGCCACTTGCAAGGCGTGCGGCTCTTCAACGTATTTTGCGCCAAACGAGGAAGGCAAGGCCTGCCCTCAGTGCGGCGCCAGGATGTAGGGAAAACAGTTAAACGGCAACGGGCCCGCTCTTTTCACTGGTTGTC
>DASTTF010000045.1:0-19894 GCA_035760305.1 Nitrososphaera sp. | reverse complement strand
TGCCTGGTGTCTGAAATTCTTGCATGCTCGATCTCGCCGTCGTATTCAAAGGGAGGCCTGACGTCCACCTTGCAATTTGGGAAGACCTTGGCAATCTCTCTGGCTACTGCCCTGGCGTTTATCGAGGCGTCTGAATAGACGTGGATAGAGCGGAAATCCAACAAGGAAAAAGGAAAAGAGTAAAAATAAAAGGTTACTTGGCCTTGATCTTTGGCGGGTTTGGCATCTCCTTCAGCTTGCCAAGGGCCACTTCGGCGGCCTTTTTGCCTGACAGCAGCATGGCGCCAAACGTCGGGCCCATCCTCGGGAGGCCGTGCGTCTCGGTGACTGACATGCCTGCCGCGATGAGGCCGGGGAAGACCTCGCCGGTAAAGTTGACGACCGAGTCCTCGCTTCCTTCGACCCACATCGGGTCCATGCCCTTCCACTTTACATAGCCCCTGTCCATCAACCGCCTTACAGCGACAGAGTCGTGGCCGGAGGCGTCGATCACAATCTTGCTTTCCAGCGCGACTGGATCCACACAGGTGATGTTCCTTGGCAGCGCCGACACCGGCATCCAGTTGACCACCACTCCGCCGACGCGCTTGTTCTTCAGCACAAGGTCGTCAAACTTTGTCAGCTGCAAAAAGCGCACGCCCGCGTCGCACGCCGCGCTGATCGACTTGCTGCACGCGTTCGGACCCCATGTCGCATAGAGCCCGTCGCTTATCTTTCTGTACTGGACGCCCAGCTCGTCCCATACCTTTTGAGCCGGCGCCCTTACGGTCACCGGGTTCATCATGTAGCCGCCGACCCAGTAGCCGCCGCCGAGATAGTTGTTCTGCTCGATGATGAGCGTGCGGACGCCCGCCCTTGCAAGGTCCCTGCCTGCGGTAAGGCCGGCCGGGCCGGCGCCGATGATAATGACGTCAGAATCAACATACTCTGTCATTGTTTCATGGAACATGTCTGCAATCGTCCTTGTGATCTCTTTTTCGCTCACGTCGGCGAATATCTTTGCCATGTGAGGTATCCACTGTGATGGGTATTAATAGATTATCAGCTAGGCGAACATGCCGGTGAAATTGGCGTAGGCTTCCCTGATCTTGAACTGCTTTGGCGGGCTCTTGAAGCCGTACGCGCTGATAACTTCTGAAGCCTTGGCCGGCTTGGTTTTCTTGGCAGTCGCCCTCACGACGTCAAGGAGCACGTTGCCGGCGTTCGCCCCGTCGCTTGTCCTGAGCGTCAGGTCCATCACGATGTTGCTGCCAAGGAACCCTTTGCTTGACATCCAGTAGTAGCTGTTGCGCGAGTCGCCGAGAAAGTCGGTGTATTCCGTCGTGCCCGCGACCGACTCGAACTTGTATGGTGCCTCCATGCCTATCGAGCCGGTCTTCATGCCGCGCTTTAGCATTCTGATCCGCTCGTCCATCGTGTTCTTTGTCTCTGCGCTGCCGCCGACGTCCAGCTGGTAACTTTTGTTGACGTGCACGCCGCGCTCTACCATAAAGTCGATCATGCCCTTGTGGAACGCGGTCCCGCCGAACTGGCTCAGCAGGTCGTCGCCTGCGAGCACCAGCCTGCCTGCTGCGAATTTCTTTGCCAGTGCAGGATTGGTTGCGATTTTTGCCGGCGTAGCGTTGACAAACGAAGCGCGCGCCGCAAGCGCGGCTTTTGCGTATTCAAGCGATGTCCTGTCCGTCCCTGAAGAGATGAGGTTCAGGACAACCTGCGCGCCGGATTTCTTCAACTCTTTTGCAAACTCTGCTGGGGAAGCCCTGGCCGGCCTGTCGACCTTACTTTTGCTGTCTGCGAGAATGCCGGGGCTGACAATAACCTTGGAATCCTTTGAAGAACGGTGTTTCGTGCTTTCGGTTGCGACCTGGGACAGGTTCTTGCCTGCCTTGGCAGGATCAATGTCAAAAGCGGCAACCACCTTGACGTTTGACGGCTTTAGCCCCGCAATTTTCTGGTGCCAGAGCCCGACGGTGTTTTTGCCGCTGTAGTAGTCGATGCCCTGCACAAAAGTGGAGCCAACGTTGCCGACCCCAATGACTGCGACTCTGATCTCTGTCATACTAGGCTATGCAATAAAATGTGTAGATTTAATCTTTTGGAAGTATAGGACTGTGTGGATACTTACCATATCTACCCAGTACGCAGAAAATAAGGAGGAACGACGCATGCTAGCCACCGAACCACCGACACTGACCTATGGAGAGAAGCTGCTGGAATACACAGAAGAGAGCAAAGCCCATTTCAAAAGAAGCCGGCACATCCACAAGTACCTGTCTCGCAAGGCAACTGCCGGCCCAAGCTTGGCCAAGACCTATGGCACTCATTTGGCAGCGTTCGCCTTCTATATTTTCAAGGCGCATAAGATGAGGTGGACAGATTCTTTGGGACAACCAGTAGCTCAACTCATTCATAACAGTAATCGGAATGTGGTTCACCAATAGCTTAAGTGCGATGGGTGTGTATGACATGCATGACACAAACAACATACAATAACGCTAACGCAGATGAAAGAGCAAAACAGTTGCGCACAGCAAAGGTAGAAGAATCACAAATTCAAGAGCTGTCAAGGACACAGTTTGAGAACCTGCCACAGCCAGTTCAAGAAAAGCTGAACGCCTCGGCATAAGAGCTGGGCTGCCTTTTTTTAGTTTCATAATTCAAAAATCCTGTCGCTGCTTTGACAAATATCAGCCTCATGACTTTAGTAGGCTTTGATTTACTAGTCCATAAGCTGCTTTCATCTGGGTCATAAGCAGCCAAATCAGTATTTCTTCTCAAAATGGTCTTTCGGACCAGACTCTGATTCGCAGTAAGCATTTCTTTCATCTGACGAGCACTTTTAGACCGCATGACACTTGTAGTTGGATCGTCTAGTAGTAATAGAGAGTATTATGACTACTGTAATAGATCCCATGAGGCTTGCAGGTTTAAAGCAGGCTACGTACGTCATGCAGTGCCTAATCAAAGGCCAGAGCAAGGAGGACATAACAGTAGCATTGGGTAATGACGAGCAGCTAGTCAACATGTGGATATCTTTTCTAAGGCATAACCACTGGATAGATGAAGGCTTGAATGGATGGTCTATTACAGCCAAGGGGAGGACATGGTGTGGAAAGGGCGTGGATTTCGAGTTGAAGCAGAGATCTAAGTAATTAGTCGCAATCAAATGAAAGACAGGACTTCAGCTGTAAGAGTATTGTATTTAAAAGGATAAGAGCGCGAACATACCATAGTAAGGCATGTCACAAGACGAATCTTCTCCTGCTCTAACTCGGCTATTTCAGGGCGAAATGATAAAGCACTTTGCAATAAATAATCAATTGCTGGGTGAGATCAATACCATATTAAAACAAAATCAAGTTCTCCTACTGCAAATGGATAGAAATATTGAGACATTAAGGAGTAATAGCATTTAGCAGTTGAAAAGATTCGCTAATGTAATTATTCCACACGTTTTTGTTTACAAGTCATAGTTTGAAAACTGGAGACAGCTGGGCATAGAGTTTGTTGTCGTTGATTTTGATAAATTCATTTAATCAGTATAACAACAGGATATCGGATTTGACCGCGTTGGATGAGGATCATCTGTAGATCCATCTATTAGTTATTCGTTGCACTTTTCGTGACACTGTCTGCAAATTCTTTTGCTTCTTCAGTTACATTCGCTACTACGGTGTTAGTTCCAACCTTCTGTGCTCCATTCAAGATTCCAGAATAGAATGTTCCGATTCCGAGCCCTATTACGGCTAGGACGACAACGGCTATTACAATCAATGTGAGTACTCCCATAGTTATACATACACAATCATGCTACAAATGTAATGCGCCCAGAAACAACATTATGAGGGGTTAGAAGGCCAACCAGAATATGAAATCGAATTAAATGACCAAAAGCTGTCAACTAACTGCTGGTCTAGTCGCTTCAATTCGTATCTTGGTAGTGGAATATTCTAAGTTGTACTGCAGGCTGGTAAATCCGCAGGGATTAGGCGCGGGGTATCGATATTATTTACCAGCCTGCAGCTCGATCTGGTGATACTAATACGGGCAACTGGTCTACAAAACTCATACGCTCATCCACAATTTGAAGGGGCAGGTCTAAACGCTCACCAAAACCATAGAGGCAGGGTTAAAGGACCGGATTGACGCTGCACCGCAAGCACACGATCCCGAAGAGCAGTCACATCCGCTCTATTGGGCAACCAGATAGAGAAATAGAGTAATATTCAAATGCAAGTTTGTTGCTACCATAGGAGTATAGAATTGTTTTGAATGGGGGCTTTGAACAAAGATTTAATGAAAAAGTGAGCGCCTGTGTTATAGGCTTTCTTACAAGAAAGTTCAGTTCCTATACCGTTCAGGCCATAGATTTGCATCTTTCTCGTCTTGCAGGTGTATCCACTAACAGGACCGTCATTACATTGATCTTCAAGTAATCTTTCTACAAATGTAATGCGCCCAAAAACAACTAGACCGGACAAAGAAATGCTTACTAAGATCAAAGCAGCGGTCTAAAGGACCAAAATGTGACGGCAATCAAGGAATTGGTTATCATGATTTTTCCCCGAAAGTAAGTCTTTACCGCGGAGCCGGTATTGAGATATCTTAATTCAATCTTCCTGCGTATGCCAAGATGAGCATAGCACTGCTGAAAGCGATAGTATCTCCAGGCCATGCGATATGCTCAGGGTAAAGATGTCCCATGATCTCCTGTCAGTTGGTACAGATGCTTGCCGGACAATGGGTCGATATTGATATAATCCAGGAGCTCGTACATGACAGGCAGAGCGCGCATGTATTTCTTGTTACCCCTGAAACTCTTGAAAATGATAAGTGCCCTAGATATTTCTTCATAAAATGTAAAGGGGTAGTGCATAACAATCTGGCGCTTGATCTTGTCTACATCGGCTTCAGTCGATCTCATTCGAATGAAAATCAAAAAACTGCTCAACTACTCCCCTTAGAGCCTTGAGGTTTAGCCCGCTAGCAAACGGGAAGAATGGCCATCGGATAAAATCAAGTGATATCAGGCCATTCGAAATATAGAATCTCTAAATTCGTCAGTACGGGCGTATATGATCTCCATCATTTCGTTAAACTCTGACGAATTCATCTCTCTATGACGAATCTTAGCAAATTCGGGCATGCATAAAGCTGTCAGTGCTCCATGCGCTAACCCCACTAAGTAATCTGATTCCTTCTTAATGGAAAGCCTTTTTTTGAATGCCATTACTTCTAAAGTGCCCCACAAATGCTGGAATAGTTGTCCTGATCGCTCTATCAATCGCGATTTCTAACTCACCTCGTGCAAGTCCATCGAGACTCATCACCGTTTTTCTCATGGCCAATTATATATAATGATTGTGGGCCCGTATCGGCTTTGTGTACAAAGTAGGTTTTGTTAAAAAAAAGTCAACATTTTGTTAAATAAGTCGTTAACAAACGGCACTTAATTTACTAAGCCCTTATCTAGCGTATTGTTTAAATCCCTGAGCATTTATTTATAATATTATAGAGTGGAAGGATATGAGGGATTCAAAGCGGTTGATCCCATCTCAAATTAGGAATTTGTCAGATGTTGACAAGAAGATGCTGAAAGTTCTCCTCAACCCTAACGGTAGGGTTTCATCCCATGAATTGGCAGCAAAACTTGGGATTCCTAGGACGACTGTGCAGCGAAGGCGTAATTACCTGGAAAAGCATTTTCTTGAATTTACATACTCCCTGAAGCTGAAAGATTTGGGATACAGGCGTGTGGACTTGTTAATCTATACAGGAGGCGGTAGCACCACTGCGATAGCAGAAAAGTTGCTGGATCGTGATGAAGTAGTGTATGTAGGAAGAAGCATTGGAGAGCACACAATCGACCTCAGGGCCGAGGTAATTATCAAAGATAACTCTCAATTGCTCGACCTGCTTGAAGAAGTGAAGGCCATGGGTAGCGTCAAAGATGTCATATGGAGCGAGATCGTACAGATTGTGGGGAGAAAAAGGTCGATACCGACGTCTATCATCGACATGCTTTGATGGCTCTGGGAATTCTTGGAGAATATCTAGGCATCAAAGGTTTTGACGAAAGAAGCCAATAGAGATCGTAGGTTCGGATAGACCAATGACTGAATCTTATATAGCTCTCAGCCTGCAAAACGCTGCTATTGTCTTTGTGAAAAAGATTTAATCTTTTTGAACGCATGATACACTGTTAATGCCTGCCAATAGTTCCCATGAAGCTGAACGTAGAACGGTGTCTGTGACTGATAATCGCAAAGGTCCCAGATTAACTTATGGCCAAGAAGCCCTGAGATATACCGAAGAAGGCGTCGAACACTACCGAA
Organism: Nitrososphaera sp.; assembly: GCA_035760305.1. Lineage (GTDB taxonomy): Archaea > Thermoproteota > Nitrososphaeria > Nitrososphaerales > Nitrososphaeraceae > Nitrososphaera. Next base: position 13,559 of record DASTTF010000045.1, on the reverse strand, counting down.
GGAGCCAGGCCATGAAGAAGTTTCTGGTTAGGAAGGGGACTGCAAGCCCGAGCTCCGCCAAGCCCTATAGCACCCACTTGACGGAATAAAGTACCTACAACGGAACAAGACGCTGTTGGAGCTCATGGCTCTAGCCTGATCACACTAGCAGGCGCATAAATTATCCCCCACACCCAATCACCGCCGCCGGCTGATAGCAAGCCCGCGATTCACCCTTTTTCAAAATCAGTATTCATAAATTATTACACGCGGAGATATATACGACAGGTAACAATCTCTTAAAGTATGCAGACGGCGGGAAAGCCCTTAAAAAGTACGAAAGGGAAGTTATTTTATCTATTGCATCCAAGGACGTTCTGTTCCTGCGGGCATAAAAGGGAATATCACATTAGCGGGAAATCCAGGTGTGTTTTCGGCGTCTGTGATTGTAAGAGATTCAAAGACCACTCCATAGTTTCCCGGTCCTAGTTAGGGATTTCAGGGGTTTTTTGACTGGATCTTTATTGGATAGCAAGCCCTACTCGCAATGTTCCATAGGTAAAGAGCGTTATTAGGAACTAATGAAAATGCGAGAACACATGTAACCATGTTATAGCATAAGGTCCCTACTTGATTTAATTAGGGCAACGTCTTAATACAAACAGTCGCATTATGTCAACTTCCGATAAGCCGAACAGCAGTTTACGGGACATGCTAAATAGGATTGTAGAAGGGAAAGTTGACGCCAATCGTAGATACATAGATGAAGTCTTGGAAAAGATACAAGATGGAAATCATCGATATTACCTTGAAAAGCTGGTCATTGAATTGACGCAAATGGAATTAGAAGAAAAAGCCGGCAACTTACAGGGCGCATATCGACATAAAGTCTTGGCAGAAACTTACAAGGGGATATTGGAAAAGACTTTCAGAATAAGCGGCTAGGATTCAAGAAAGTGCAGCGGGGAGAGGGAGCACGTTCTAATGAGATCTCTCCACGTAACTGGCATTTGTAAGACACTTGTCACAGTATCTCTGGAGCACGACTGCACCTTCTAGCTGAAATAACGCCTCTTTTGTCGCGATTGATCCACATATTATACAAAAACCGGATGATTTCTTTGTACTGGATGAGGCAGATCTTGTTTCGAATGGTTTCATCACTGTCTGGCTATGCTGTTACTGCCTATATAGCTTCCAGTATTTGGCTGAAGAACTGCATAAACTTTATCCGTTGTGTTGTGGTATTCTAGTAGTGGTTCTAGTTTTTAACTGCAGATACTGTGGACAGTCAAATAGTGTGCTAAGTTCTCGCGACATTACGCGTATGGGGACGGTACCTTGTTCCTCCTGCAAATATCCAAATCCTGCCCCACATTCCACTTGATTTAGAGAACGCCTTCAGCGATTGCCCACTAGATATAGTAGCAAACCAAATAAGTTGCGAGTAGCTAACGGCTAATCTTGGTATTGCGACTATGTTCATGTGGATGGTCGAAGAGTCGGGAAGCCAATGACTCCAACGGCGCGATGCTAGAGATCTTAAAGGGAATCCCCGAAATGACTTTCAAGGGTAAAAAGGTAGTCATTGAAGAAGGCTAGCCTCAGTATCTACAGTGTATTATGCACCGAAAAGTTAATCTTTTGCCGGCGGCCTGCTGGCGACTCCGGCTCCGACGCCGTGGTCTATCTTTGTCACAAGGTCGACGAGATCCGACTTGTGCGCGTTAAGGTACTCCTGGCCCTTGTCCTGCAGCCTGATCTTGTAGAGCCTGAGGTCCCTGTGCGCGTCAAAGAACTGTTCCATCATGGCGCTCCCGTGCTTTGTGGGGCTAACGAGCTCGTCAAAGCACTGCAGGGTGCTCGCAAGGTCGCCCTTTTCGATCGACTCCCTCGCCCTGCCAAGGACTTCCTTGATGTCCTTTAGCTGCTGCATCGGGGCCGAAACCTGCCTGCTGCTGAAAAGCCCGGTGCGCTTTGTCACGCCGACCTTGTCGGCGATCTCTTTGGGGAGCTCGTAGTATTCCTCCTTGCCGGTAAAAGTCTTCCTGTCCCTTGGTATCACGAGGCCCTTCATGGAAAGCCGCATGAGCGCGTCCTCAATCTCTATCTTGTCCATGCCGGTGACCCACACTATTTTCCCGACATAGTCGTAGCCCTGCCTTATCGACTCGAGCACGACCACTTCGACGATCCTGCGGAAGCCCTCCTCTGCGCGCGCGCTTTCAAAGTCCCTGTCGCGCACAGCCTTCCTCGCATTCTGAATGTCTATCTCTATGGATCTCTTGAGCGCGTCGAGTCCTTCGTCGACATTGCCGCTCAGCGTGAGATAGCACGCCTTGTTGTACCACGACATGCCGTCGTTCGGGTCTATGTCGATCGCCTTTTCGCAGCATTCGATCGCCTTTTCGTAATTCTTCATCTTGTAGTAGGCGAGGCCCTTGAGGTTCCACGCCTCGGCGTTGTTGACGTCGGTCTGCAGCGCCCTGTCGTAAGAGCCGATAGAAACCGTGTATTCTCCTAAATGGAAATGGGCGTACCCCCTCTTGATCCACGCGTCGACGTACTGCGAGTCCAGCCTGAGCGCAAGGTCAAAGCTCCTTATCGCATCGAGGAACTTTTCGTTCGACATGTGGTTGAGTCCCTTTCTGTAGAGGTCCCGCTTTTGAAAATCGCTGTCGTTGTAGTCGGGTTCCCTCCTGTCTTCGGAAGGGGCATCCTTGCCGTCCCTTCCAAACAATCTGCCCATCAAAAATACATGTCCTGTTCCGCAGATAAATAGATTATGATGTGTCACGAGGCTTTTATAGCCTGCCCGCGCATGATCCGCATATGAGCGAGAACAAGCCCGACAAGATCGAATTCAAGATGCTGGACTACTCAACTGTCGAAGGCGACACCGTGACGTTCAAGCTCGAAGACGGCACGATAGTAAAGGTAAAGGTGGGCATTGAAAGAGTCGGGGTGGCCACAAACTACAGGAACCCGGACGGCTCCCTGCACTATGCCGTAAACACCTCTGTCAAGCTCTATGTCATACCTTACGACAAGAGGTTCACGCTGTCTAAAAGCCAGGTTAAGGGCCAGGCGCAGCAGGACGACAACAGCAAGCGCTCGCCGCCGAGCCATTTCGCCTGAATGTAGTTACATATCTTAATTACAGAGGCGGAATGGTCTCTGTTTTTATTCGATATTGCGCCGGCCTGCAAAGATGATATCCCGATCTTTAATCGCCGTTTTGGTAGCCACACTCGTCGTTGCTTCCGGTACCGGCCCTTTTTACCTTGCAGGCGCCCAGGAACAAGCAGCGGGGCAGGCTGAAATTACGCTCAGCAGCACACAAGCCCGCCCGGGCTCTGAAATAGAAGTCGACGGAAGCGGCTTTGGCTCAGATGCCGAAGTCTCGATTTACATCATGTCCGCAGCGCAGGCCAACCTGACAAACGGCAGCGCGTTCATTCTGCAGGAGGTCTCTGCAAACCAGAGTTCGGCAGCAAGCGCCGAGCCAGAGAGCGGCAATTTCCTTGACGACGCCCTGGACGCGCTGGAAGATCTGCTCGGCCTGAGCGGCGATCAAGACGCCACCACAAGCGCCGCGCAGGGCAACATACTCGTAGTGCTTGAAGAGGCGCCTGAGAACGGCACGCTCGGCCTTGAATGCGACGATCAAGAACTCGCGGAAGGCGACGTAAGCGACGGGCTCGTCAGCCTCGAAGCACCATCTGGCTCATATGACGAATGCGCGGTCTCTATTTCAGACGGCAACACTACGGACATTGGGGAGGTTGGCAGCCTGACGATCACCTCAGATCCTGACGAAGGCTACGAAAGCAGCCTGGCAGGCTCTGCGAGCACAGACGGGCAGGGATCGTTTGCAGTAACGGTGGCGGCTCCGCAGGCCGAAGGCGAATATGCAGTCCTTGCCGTCGAAGAAGACGGCGCGGCGGCCGTGTCAGAACTGTCCGTGATCGCACAGCCTGCTGCAGGCGAAGGGATTATTGCCGACAATGCAACGGGGGAGCAGAATATGACAGATGGTGCAGTCGATGGAACAGACGTGCCGTTGATCATGCCGGCCCCTGAAGACAATGCCACTGCGCAGAACCAGACAGAGGGCAACCAGACTGCCACGAGCGGAGAGGCAAGCGTGCAGGTTGACGAATCAGACGCTGAGCCGGGCTCTCCGCTTGCAATCAGCGGGGACAGCTTCCAGCCAAACACGCCGGTGCAGATATTCATCAACAACGTCCAGATAACAAACGTGATTACAAACATCGAAGGATCGTTCAACACCGTGATAATCGTGCCGACGACGGTAAACGCGGGCAGCGCAGAAGTGGTGGTCAGGACCGAGCAGACCAACATCGTCGAAAACGTCAACATCGTGGAACCGGACGGGCAGAGCGAGGGGCCGGCGACCCTGCGCTTTACCGCGGTTTCGGCCACGGACAACGCGCAGGCGCTCAGTGACGCGCCAGTCGCCATATTCGACGCAAGCAACGGCCAGGTGGCAGAGTCCGGCGAGACCCCGTTGGAAGTCGAGCTTGAAGAAGGGACTTATTCCGTGTTCTACTCTGACTTTGGGGACTTTGACTTTGAGTCGGCAGAGCCGGGAAGGTGGATGGACACGCCTGACGGCGGCTCGGGGCTCATAACCGTCAGGGAAGGCAGAAACGCCACCGTCACTGCCATGTACAGCGAGAGCCCGCCGCCCCCAGCGCCTCCGACAGAGTCAGAGAACACGCTCACGCTCCGCGCCGAAGACACGGACGGAAACCCCGTGCAGGGCCTGTTCGTCACGGTCTATGACGGCACCGGCGACAAGGTGGAGCAGGGGTTCACCGAGCTGAGAGTTGAGGATCTTCCGCCCGGCACCTACCCAATATTCTTTGCAAACTTTGGCGAGCTGGCGTTTGTGAGCGCGTCGCCCGGCAGCTGGGTCCAGACCCCGTTTGGCGGCGCAGGGCTCGTGAGCATACCTGACGACGGCGAAGACCGGAACATAGTGGTGACAGCGGTGTACGACAGGGTTACGGAGACGGCGCAGGAGCAGTTCAACGTGCAGGCGCCGCTCAACATCCGGGGAGACATATTCACAATAACCTCGAACGAGACGCGCCCCGAGGGGCCGTTTGTGATGTCAGGGTCGTTTGCGCTCAGGGTCGACGACGAAGACCCGGTGCGCGCAAGCCTGTCGGCATACTTTGTTTCCGCAAGGGAAGACTCTAACGAAAACGTAGAGCTTGACTCGCAGAGGAGCAGGGACCACGACACCTTCCAGATAGTGGACCTGAACCCGCAGGTGGCAAGGCCGGCCGGGGTTGACAGCTATGTCGTGTCTGGGACTGCCGACCTGCTGCTAAACGGCGACATGTATTCCAACGACGAAAGGGTCGAAGTGATGGTCAGGGGAGGAGAGGATCTGGCGCCCACAAACGTCGAAATAGAGTTCCAGGGGGAGCACCGCTACTCTGCCGCCAACAGGCTTGAGACGCTGTACGGCGCCGTGACCTCTGGCTTCCAGTAGGGCAACACGCGGGGCGTGCCCACCCTCATTTTTCATATCAAACTTTAAATCCGCTCCGAAAAGTACGCTTGCTATTGCAGAAACTTGCCCTGATAAAGCTGGGCGGCTCGGTTGTCACGTTCAAAGACAGGCCGCTTGCAGCCAACGCCACCGCCATAGACGGCATTTCGCGCGTCCTGACGCAAGTGGACGTGCCTACAATAATCGTGCACGGCGGCGGCTCGTTCGGCCACTACTGGTCGACAAAATACGACATGCACACAAAGCCGGCCAGCTATGACGCCCACGGGGTTGCCGTTGTCCATGAATCGATGGTCGCGCTCAACCAGACAATCGTCAACTCGATGATAAGGGCGGGGCTCAACCCGTACGGCATGCCGCCGTCCGTGTTCACGGCGGGCCACAGGCCGATCGCGGCAAAGATAAAGCAAGTCTACATGATGGCCCGGTCAAAGGCGCTGCCGGTGACGTTTGGCGACGTCGTGCATATGGGAGGCGCGAAATACTCCATCCTGTCCGGCGACGCGCTCATGACAATCTTGGCAAAAGTGCTGCGGCCGTCAAGGGTGGTGTTTGCGACCAACGTCGACGGGATCTACAACGACATGGAACGCAAAGAGCTGCTGCCAGAAATACGGGTGGCAGGCAAAAAATCGATTGCCTTTTCAAAAGGGCCGGGCGCCGACGTGACTGGCGGGATGCAGAGAAAGGTCACAGAAGCATTTAAGATTGCATCCCGCGGAATGGACGTGTTGATGGTAAACGGGCTCGTGCCGGAGCGCATTGCAGAGGCCATAGAAGGCAGGTTAAAAACAGGCACCCTCGTAAAAGGAGGCAGGAAATAGTTTGCCCGACGCCGACGTGCCTTCTGACATTGAGATGATAAAGCAGCGCAAAAGGGACGGCATAGACATACCTCTCCAGAAAAACGTGCAGGCAAAGACTACTTCGACCTATTTAGAATATGTGAAGCTAGTGCACAACGCGCTGCCCGAGCTCGACTATGACGACATTGATACTTCGACCAAGTTCCTTGGCAAAAAGTTCTCTGCGCCGATAATAATCGACTCGATGACAGGCGGCACCGACGAAGCCACAGTCATCAACGGCAGGCTGGGCGAGCTGGCAGAAAAGTACGGCTTTGGCATGGGCCTTGGAAGCCAGAGGGCCGGCCTGAAGAGCGAAGAGCTCGCCGCCACATATTCAATAGCGAGAAAGAACGCGCCAAACGCGTTCCTGATCGCAAACATTGGCGGCGCGCAGCTCGCAAAAGGCCTGACGATAGACGAAGCAAGAAAGATAGTGAAAATGATAAAGGCAAACGCTCTGGTGGTGCACCTGAACCCGCTGCAAGAGCTAGTGCAGCCAGAGGGCGAGCCGCGCTACAAGGGGGTGCTTGCCAAGATTTCCGATCTTGCAAAGACGATAGACGTGCCGGTGATCGTCAAGGAAGTCGGGGCGGGAATTTCAAAGGAAGTCGCGATAAAGCTAGAGATCGCCGGGGTAGCTGCAATCAACGTCGCCGGCGCCGGCGGGACGAGCTGGGCCGGGGTTGAAAAGCTGAGGGCGGAGGCAATGAACGACGGCCTGAAGCGCCACCTCGGCGAGATGTTCTGGGACTGGGGCATCCCGACGGCAGCCAGCCTGATAGAGGCGCGGAGAGCCGTAAAGCTGCCGCTCGTCGCGTCAGGCGGCCTGCGGAACGGCCTTGAAGTCGCAAAGTGCATCGCGCTTGGTGCCAGCATGGCGGCGATGGCGTACCCGTTCCTGCGCGCGGCCGCGCAGTCGCGCGAAAACCTGTTCGCGTTTGCCGACACAATCCTTGCGGAGCTAAAGAGCACGATGTTCCTGGTCGGCGCCAGGAACGTCGGCGCGCTTGCCAGCTCAAGATATATATTGACAGGAGCGCTAGCACAGGAGGTTAGTAGCCGTACATGAAGGCAAGCAGCATCAAAAGCGAGCTGGAATCTTATGCTTCTACCGTGAATGAATTTATCCTCCGTTCGCTTGAAGGCAAGCCAAAAGAGCTGTACCAGGCGTCCTCGCACCTGATACGTACAGGAGGCAAGCGCCTGCGGCCGTTCATGGTGATCAAGAGCTGCGAAATGCTTGGCGGCACCGTAAAGAGGGCGCTGCCGGCGGCAGCCGCAGTCGAGCTCGTGCACAACTTTACTCTCGTGCACGACGACATCATGGACAACGACGAAATGCGGCACGGCACCGCAACCGTCCACCGGTATTACGGCATGCCGCTTGCGATACTTGCCGGCGACATCCTGTTTTCAAAGTCGTTCGAGCTCCTTACGTTCAACGGCAGGAAGGTCGGCATTCCCGACAGCGACATCGCCGACATGGCGGCGCAGCTTTCAAGGGCGTGCACCGAGATCTGCGAAGGCCAGGCCACGGACATTGGGTTTGCGTCGGGCAGCAAGATCCCAAAGGAGCCAGACTATGTCAAGATGATTGGCAAAAAGACCGCCGCGCTCTTTGAAGTTTCGTGCGCGCTGGGCGCGCTTTCCGCTCCAAACCACACCAGCCGGGACGTCGAAAACCTTTCTTCATTTGGCAGGAACATTGGCATTGCCTTCCAGCTCGTCGACGACCTCATAGGCGTGGTGGGCGACCCCAAGCTGACAGGCAAGGCAGCAGGCAACGACATCAGGGAAGGCAAAAAGACGTACCCGATACTTCTCGCACTGAACAATTCCAAGGACAAGGACCGGGACAAGATCCTCAGAGTGTTTGGCTCAAAGGCCGCCTCGAGCGCGGACATCAAGGAGGCGGTAAGGGTCATCTCTGACATTGGGATAGAGCAGGACGTGAGAAACGAGGCAAGAAAATACATGAACGACGCGCTAAAGTCGATAGGAGGCTACGGCGACTCTGACGCCAGAAGATCGCTCCAGTTTTCGGCAGATTTTGTAGTTGGCAGGAGTCTGTAACACTTGCCGGTTGACGCGGACACCGAGAAGATCGTCAGGGTAATCGCGCTCAAAAACTCTGTCGAGCACGACGGCCGGGCGCAGGCCGACGCCGTGGTCGCCAAGGTCGCCGGCTCGAGGCCGGAACTCCGCGGCCAGATAAAGGCGCTGATGCCCGAGATCAAGGCAATAGTGCAGAAAATAAACGCGATGCCACTGGCAGAGCAAAAGTCGCTATTGGAAGAGCTCGCGCCGGGAGAAATGGCAGCCAAGAAACCTGCCACAGAGCAGCAGCTGAAATTGCCGCCGCTTGAAGGGGCCGTGCAGGGCAAGGTCGTCACCCGGTTCCCACCGGAGCCAAACGGCTACCCGCACATCGGCCACGCAAAGGCGGCGATAATTGACGAAGAGTACGCCCGCATGTACGGCGGCAAGTTGATTTTGCGCTTTGACGACACCAACCCGCTCAAGGAAAAGCTGGAATACTATGACGCCATCGCAAAGGGGCTGGAGTGGCTTGGAGTAAAGCCGGACGTTGTAAAGAACACTTCAGACGACATCGAGCTTCTGCAAAGCTACGGCAGGAAATTGATCGAGCTGGGCGGCGCGTACGTGTGCACCTGCAGCCAGGACAGGATACGGGACCTGCGGGCAAAGGGGCTGCCGTGCGAGTGCAGGCGGGATCACTCTACTGCGCTTGAGAGGGCCGGGAAAATGTTTGGCGGCTCGTACGGCCTGAACGAAGCCATCGTGCGCTTCAAGGGCGACATGGCCGACCAGAACACCGCGATGCGCGACCCGGCGCTTTTCAGGATAGTGGAAGGCGACCACCCGAGGCTGGGCACCAAGGTTCGCGTCTGGCCGACGTACGACTTTGCCGCGCCTATAGAGGACAGCATCGACGGCGTGACGCACGCCATGCGGACAAAAGAATACGAGCTCCGCAACGCGCTGTACTTTGCGATACTTGAAAGGCTGCAGCTGAGGAAGCCCTATCTTATCGAGTTTTCGCGGCTAGAGTTTGAAGGCGTCCCGGTTTCAAAGAGGAAGATAAGGCCGCTGATAGACAACGGCACGATAAAGAGCTGGGATGACCCGCGGCTCCCGACGCTCGCCGCCTTCAAGAGGCGGGGCTTTGTTCCGGAGGCCATACGCAAGTTCGTGCTGTCGCTTGGCTTTACGCTTGCAGAGACAAAGCCGCCTTTTGAAAGCCTGGAAGCGTTCAATCGTAAGATAATCGACCCAGTGTCGCCAAGGCTGTTCTTTGTGAAAAACCCCGTAGAAGTCCATATCAAGGGTGCCCGGGAAGCGGAGGTGGTGCTAAAGAACCACCCCACGAACGTAAGCCTTGGGACGAGGAGGGTAAAGGCCGGGGATCGGTTCTACATCGCCGGCGACGACGCGGCCAGCCTCAAGGCAGGCGACGAGATACGACTCATCGAGCTGTCCAACATCAGGATAACCGGCGTCGACTCGCACATGATAACCGCCGAGGTCGGGGGGGACGAGATCAGGCAGTCCATGCAGAAGATACAGTGGATTGCAAAGAATGATATAGTTGAGTACAAGGTATTGATTCCCAAGGCGCTCTACGTAGGTGAAGAGTACAATACGAACAGCCTCGAAATTGCGCGGGGTTTTGCAGAATCTTTCGTGTCCGGCCTCAAGCCGGATGCACGGGTCCAGTTCGTGAGATTTGGGTTCTGCAGGATTGACGACGACAAAACCGCAATAATGACTCACAGGTAAATGGCAATGAAGGTAGCAAGAATAAAGGACAGCAGGGTAAAAGAAACGTATGGCATTATTTCCGACGACGGCAAGTCCATTGTCACAAAGGCGGAAATACAGCAGCAGGCAGGGATACCTGTCCCTCCGAACATTAAGGATTTCATGTTCAGGGGCTGGCTCGACGAAGTCCGGCAGCACAAAGGCAAGCTGAAATACGGCCACAAGGTGACCGACTTCGAGCTTTTGGCGCCGATACCAAACCCGCCGAAAATAATCTGCCTTGCATTCAACTATTACGACCACGCCCGCGACGCAGGGCTTACGCCGTCTGACGAGCCGGTGATATTCATGAAGCCACGGACCGCGCTCAACGATCCGTTCAAGGACGTGATCTGCCCATCGTTTGTGACGCGTCTTGACTACGAAGCCGAGCTCGCAGTCGTGATCGGCAAGGAGACGAAAAAGGTGGCGGAGGAAAACTCGCTCGACTCTGTGTTTGGCTACATGATCCTGCACGACGTTTCGGCCCGCGACATCCAGTTCAAGGATAAGCAGTTCACGCGCGGCAAAGGAATCGACACGTTCGCACCCTGCGGCCCGTGGATAACCACAAAGGACGAAGTGGGAGACCCGCAGAACCTCAAGATAACGACCAAGGTGAACAGCGAGGTCCGGCAGAATTCATCCAGCTCCAACATGGTGATCCCGATCAGGAGGATAATTTCCGCGCTGAGCAAGACGATGACACTCGAGCCGGGCGACATCATATCGACAGGCACGCCGGCGGGAGTGGCGATGTCGATGAAGGAGCCGAAATACCTCAAGGACGGCGACGTGGTGGAAATAACGATAGAAAAGCTGGGCGCGATAAGGAACCGCATAGTGTTCCAGTAGCTTTTATACACAAGTCAGATGATGACAAGACTGGCTTGACGCGGATGGTTGCGGCGAGGACGTTCTTTGCCCGCATGAATGAGGGCAGGAGCGTCTGGATGACAGAGGGGCAGCTGATAAAGGGCTGCAAAGAGTTCTTTGCGTCGAACGGCTACGGGCAGCTGGAAGAAAACAAGATCTTTGACCAGGGAGAAAGGATCTTTAACTCGCTCCTGGTCGGATCTAAAACCGGGGAAGGCGGGGAATCAATTGCCACGTACTTCAAGCCCAGAATAGACCGGCACGACATCGGCCTGTTTGGCTCGCTTGAATCGATGCTCTACGACGTGCTGGACAACTATGAAAGCACGAACCTGATGCTCGTCACGGATTCGCTGTGCTACGTCCCGATGACAAAGGTGGAGGAGCTGAGCGTGGCACTCGAGAACCTGATGGACGAGGGGATGTTCCTGCTCTTTCTGAACCAAAGGTCGGGCTATGCGGTATTTGACGAATTCAAAAAGCTGGCGGCGCCTATCCAGGTGCCTGACTAGGCTTTCTGCGCAGCTGGGTTATTTCGCGCTCGAGCATCCTCGCATAATATTCATACGACTCGGCCAGCTTGCCCCGGACGTTTGCCAGCTGCATCGACAGGTTAAGGGCGTCAAGGCAGGTTTCAAGCGATCTCTCTGCAGCAAAGTTGTTCATCGCCTTGTTGAACTGGGACATGATCTTTCTCTGCTCGTCGCTGTGCTCGTTTATCGTCTTGGTCAGCTGGTCTATTTCGTCGTCGCCAGAACCCGCGTTCTTGAACCAGTCCACCATGTGCAGAATTGCGGCCAGAATCCCATTAAAACCTGCCTATTCTTGTCCATTTAGGCGATTACTGCTATGCAACAGGGATTAACAATGTATTTATTTACCATTTTGCGAACTTCTCAAGCATATGGTAGTTGACAACAAGGCCAAGGTAACCTACGTGCAGGTAATCAAGGAAGACCTCGGCATTTTCCACATTACACCGGACAGCGGCCCGATCCCTGACTTTAAGGCGGGTCAGTTCGTCACCCTCGGCGTCCACGTTCCAAGCGAGGGCAAGATAATCCGCAGGGCTTATTCCATCGCGTCTGCCCCGGAGCAGAAGAAGCGCTTTGAGCTGCTTATTCGCTGGGTAAGAAAGCCGGTGCCCGGCAGGCTCACTACAGAGCTGTTCAACAAAAAGGAAGGCGACGAAATCCTATGGGTCAAGCCGACAGGAATTTTCACTATAAACGAAAAGATGCACGACGGCAGCCCGGACAATCGGAGGATGGTTCTTATCGGCGGCGGGACGGGCCTCGCGCCTTTCATATCGTATTCTATGCACCTGCACGCGATGGGGAGCACGCGCGAAATAGTCGTGCTGCACGGCGCGAGCTATGTAGACGAGCTGAGCTACAAGGACCTCATGACTTCGCTCGAGGAGGAGAGCCTCGACAAGGGTAAGGACAAGTGGAACTTCCGCTACCGCGCAAGCGTCAGCAGGCCGCAGGAGTGGTTCAACAGGACGTGGAGCGGACAGAAGGGCAGGGTCGAGTCGTTCCTCAGGCCAAAGGCGGGCAAGGACCTCTCGCCGCTTGAAGAGCTGGTGGGCGAAAAGGTGACGCCGGAGAACACGTCGTTCTACATCTGCGGCTGGCAGGGAACGGTGGACGGCGCGCTGGACTTTTTGATACCAAAGGGCTTTGTCACCGAGCGCAACAAGCGCAAGGACGGAAGCTACGACGTAAAGTTCGAGTCGTACGGCTAGATTTTTTTAAAGCCTTATATTTTCGTCAAATGAGGTTAGGATGATGAAGTTTGAATTTGAAGAGTTTGCGACCATCGAGGACGTTTTCCTCTACCTTGTCTCCGTCGCGCCATACATGAAACAGGTGATGCCGATAAGCTCGTACAAGGGCTACATCTTTTCAATCGTGCCGCTGACGCCGCTTACCGGCGACATCCTGATGATGATCTACACAAAGGGCAAGCTCGAGACGGGCCTGATAGAGTTTGACGTTTCGACAAAAAAGTTCAAGCAGGTGACGGCAGTCGAGCGCGCTGACAAGAACTACTTTATCGTCCTTGCGCCAAAACTTGCGACGCTGGCCGACGAAGCGATCAAGGCTTTGAACGACTAGAGCCGCGGCGGCGCAGCGGCCGTCACTGATCTCTTGCGCGAGTACCTTTCCACAATGTCTTCCGGGAGCTGGCCGTTGAACAGCTCTTTTGAAAGCCCGCGGAGGTAGCGCATGATTGCCCAAGTTCCTGCCTTGATGAGCGCGGCCATGAACACCTTCATCGCCGGGCCGTAGCTCTTGTTCCTGATGATGATTGGGATGATGTCGTTGATCACGCGCAGGTTGTGCTCCCAGCATCTCCAGAACAATGTGAACTGCGCCTCGTTGAGGTTGCCAAAGTGCATGCTGTTCTTCTCCGAAAAGTCCTGGTAGAGCAATGGCGCGACAAGGCCCCTCATGCCAGTCTGCTTAAAGTCGTCGATCAGG
>DASTTF010000044.1:0-3621 GCA_035760305.1 Nitrososphaera sp. | reverse complement strand
AAGTTCCTCTGCTGATCTACCAGCAGGCCGACGCTGTCTGTAAATTCATGGCGAGCTACAACGTAAAGCGTCCCAAACTGCTCTTCTCCAAGAAATATCGGGTCGTAAGCGATAGTGGAAGTGGCGTTTTCAGTAGAAAAGTCTTGAATGCCCGAATTGCCCTGAAGCGACTGCCGCATGAATTCATTAAAAGAATCCTTTAATTCCGGCGGCAAAATAGACTGAAATTCCGGGCCAAAGACGTTCTTGCCTGTATGCTCTCCAGACCGGGAGTAAAGTATTATGCCGTCCCTGTCTACCATGCCGACCGAGCTCTGAGTCTCTGGCGACAGCTGGTCCTGCAGAAAAGCCCCAAGTGTGTCAAGCCTGATCCCCGCAGCGGCTACCCCTACGAATTCTCCTGTCTGCTGGTTGACTATTGGGTAGGATATGTATATCCTAGTAATGTTATCGTTGGAATCTATCGCGCTGCTGTAATAGACGTCCTGCCTGTTCTTTGCTTCGATAAAGTACGGCCTATGGCTCAGGTCGGTTCCTTTGAACCTCTCGTAGGCTGTCTGGTTTATGTTGCTAGACCATAAAAGCTTGCCTTCGCTGTCGAGCCACAAGTAAAAATTTGTCAGGTTGGCAGTGGAATCCTGCGCCGCATTGAACAGCGTTTGTCCTCTTTCAAATTCATTGGTCTGCGCCGGGCGGGAGTTGGCTACTACCTGAAGGTTTGTTGAAACAGTCTCTATCTTGTTTTCCAGCACGCTTTCAAGGTCGTGCGCCTGGATCTTGGCGTTAAACCTGATGTCTTCGGCAGCGATCTTTAGTATTTCGCCTGAAGTGAAAATCGAATACTGAAATGATACTAAGGACAACGATACGGCGATTGCGCCGGTGAGAACCAACAGCGCGATGCTGTTCTTGGAAAACTTCGTCTTGCTGCTCAAGGTAAGTAACTAGATACTCTCAAAGACGTAAATAAATTAAACAGGATACCATATTCTATAACATTGTACAGAATTCATTTTATATAGAAGATTCTTCTGCAAGAATCGGATGGAGCGCAAGCCGACGGTCATGATCTGCGACGACGAAGCAGACCTGCTGGCCATGTACGCGGCTGCGCTGAAAAAGCAGTACAACGTGCTGACTGTCAATTCTGGCAAGGCTTGTCTGGAAAAATACATGGAATACACGCTGCACGGCAAAAAGATCGACGTCATGCTGCTCGACTACAGGCTGGGCGACAGCCTGGGCGACGACATTGCCTGCAAGATACGAGACCTTGACGGCACAAAGGTAATCATGATAAGCGCTTACGACCTTGAGAGGGAAAAGGTGGACGCGCTCAAGACGAGCAACTGCATCGTCGGCATGCTGGTAAAGCCGGTGAGCATGAAGGCGCTGATTGAAAGGGTGCAGCAGGCACTAGACTGACGCGATGCACTCTGAAAGTATCCTTGCCGCAAGCGTGGCAGTCATGCCGTTGACGTCATAGTCGGGCACAAGCTCTACTATGTCGATTCCGACCACGTTCCCTCCGCTGATTGCCTTGTTGAGCAGATAGATCAGGTCGACGGCAGAGAGCCCTCCCGGCGACGGGACGGACACGCCGGGGGCTGACGCCGGGTCCACGCAGTCTAGATCAATTGAAATGTATGTCCTTGATCCGGCCGTTCGCGCCTTTATCATCTGCGCCACCTTTTTCACTCCAAGCTCGGCGACGTCAAGCGGGTTTACTATCTTCAAGCCCGCCTTCCTCGCGTTTTCCAGCTCTTCCTGCTCTGCCGCCCTGGTGCCTATCAGCATGCTTTTGCGCAGGTTGAGCGACTGCACGGAATCAGTCAGCACTGAACCGTAATAGTTCCTCACGGAAGACACAAAGTCGGGATGCGCGTCAAAATACAAAAGCGACAATTTCTTGCCGGCCGACGCCACCTTTATCGTCTCGGTGGTGAGCGAGTGGTCACCCCCTATCATTATCGGAAGCTTGCCGGCAGAAACGACGTCAGACACGATCTTTTGCAGCTCCTGCTTGCTTGCCACGTTGCCGGCGTCAAATACGCGCTTGCCTTCAAGCGTGCCCCGCATCGGGCAGGTCGGAATCAGTATGCCGCCACGCTCAAAGAACTCTGACTCGTTCGACGCTATCCTCAATACGTCGGGGGCCCTGCTGGTCCCCTTGCGCTTGGCGTGGGATCTTGACTCGTCAGGTACGCCAATGACTACAATGTCCGCGTCCTGCATCCTGTCGACGTTAGAGCGGCGGAGCCTGATCACGCATAGCGATCATCAACAGCCTGCTTTTAACCCTAGCCCGGCCAAAACCAATAAGATTTTATGGAAAAGGCGCCTGCCTACTCTCAACATGTCTAGCATGAAGTACATTCAGCTTGAACCGCAGGGCGACATTGCGATAGTGAGGATAAACAGGCCGGAGGCGCTAAACGCCATGAACACGGACGTCATTTCAGAACTTTCAAAGGCGATCGACATCATCGGCGCCGACGATAGCATCAAGGTGGTCATCATCACCGGGGCCGGCGAGCGTTCTTTCTGCGCGGGCGCCGACATTTCATACATGGTCAACATCGAGCCGATGCAGGCTGAAAGGTACGCGACTTCTGCACAGGGCGTGATAAACAAGATAGAGCGGCTCGAAAAGCCGGTGATTGCCGCAGTAAACGGCTTTGCGCTTGGCGGCGGCTGCGAGCTGGCGATGGCGTGCGACATTCGCATCGCTTCGAGCAACGCCAAGATCGGCCAGCCCGAAGTCACGATAGGCATCCCGCCGGGGTGGGGCGGAACCCAGCGTCTGATGCGCCTGGTGGGCCCTGCAAAGGCAAAGGAGATGATATTCACTGGCAAAATGATAGCGGCGGACGAGGCCCACCAGATTGGCCTTGTCAACAAGGTCGTAAGCGTCGGAGCTGATGACAACCTGCCGGCAGAAGTCAAGGGCGACCCGGCGAAGGAGAAAGAAAGAGCGGGGCAGGTGGCCAAGATCCTGAACAAAAAGCTGATGGACGACTGCATGGCGCTTGCAAGAGAGATAACAAAGAACAGCTTTACCGCGGTCAAGGTGAGCAAGATGCTGGTCAACAGGGGCATGGACTCGGACCTCGAGACCGGCCTCCGGCTCGAGATCTATGGCTGGGCGCTCTGCTTTGCGCACGAAGACCGGCAGAAAATGATGTCTGCCTTCCTGAACAAGAGCAAAAAGTAGCTAGGCCAGCCGGGCGCCGCTGCTGGGCCGGCAGGCAAACGTCCTGCTCTTTACGCCGGCCTCAAGAAACCCTTTTGCCATCGCGCCGGCGACTTTTTTTGCGTTCTTGTTGCCTTTCAGGAAGGCGATCATTGAAGGCCCCGCGCCGCTTATCGTGACTGCCAGCGCTCCCGCCGACAGCGCGCTCTGCTTTACGCCGTCGTAGCCGGGGATCAGGTGCTTCCTTGCCGGCTCGACTATGACGTCGTCAATGCCCCTTGCTATCATTTCAACGTCATTTAGCGCAAAGCCCGCGACGATGGTGGACGCGCCGGAAACATTGTGCACCACGCTTTTCAGCGGCACTTCCTTTGGAAGTACACTCCGTGCGACCTCTGTCTTTTTCTCCGGCACCTGCATGGAAATCG
>DASTTF010000043.1:0-5920 GCA_035760305.1 Nitrososphaera sp. | reverse complement strand
TGCTCTGCGCCTTTTCGTACAGGACCTTCTCTTCAAAGCGCACCTTGTCGTAAATGATAGAAAGCTCTACCATTATTGTCCCCAGTCTTCGCCCACTGTTTCTGCCTTCTTCAGCTCCACCTTGTCGCCAGTCTTTGAGGCGATCTCATAGTCGCCGCCGCAGTCGGGGCACGTGACTATCTCCCCGGCCACCGCGTCTTCTGGAACGCTGATTTCGGCTCCACATTCTTGGCATTCAACTTTTGATTTCATTTTTTTCCTCCTTTTTGTTTTTTCTCTGAAGTCGCGTCTGCAGCCACCGAGTTTGCGATGATGGACTGCAGTCCCCATAGCTCGACGAACCCCTTCGCCAGGCTCTGGTCAAAGGTCGACCCGGCGGCATAAGTCGCCAGATCGTTCTTGTACAGGGAATATTTCGATTCCCTTCCAACCACCCGGAGAGATCCTTTTTGCATCTTCAGTTTTACTTTTCCGGAAACTCGGACCTGAGTCGCATCTATAAACTTATCCAAGTCGTTGCGCAGCGGGTCCTGCCACAGTCCAGAGTAGGCGAGCCAGCTCCACTGCTCGTCGACCATCCGCTTGAATGCGAGCTCGTGCTTTGTCAGCACCATCTTTTCCAAGTCCTTGTGGGCTTCGATTATCGTGACTGCCGCCGGCGCTTCGTACACCTCCCTCGACTTTATGCCAACCACGCGATCTTCGATGTGGTCGACGATTCCGACACCGTGCGCCCCGGCCTTGTCGTTGACGTACCGGATGAGGTCGATGAGGGGCATGCGCTTGCCGTCCGCCGCTATCGGGACGCCACGCTCGAATTCAATCTCGACGTAGCCGGCCCTGTCGTTCCGGAAGTTGATGTACTGGAAAGCATCTTCCGGCGGCTCAAAGTCTGCGTCCTCGATGTTGCCGCCCTCGATGGCCCTGCCCCAGAGGTTGAGGTCGATGCTGTATTTCCTGGCCTCCGCGCTCACCGGGATGTTCTGCTCTTTTGCAAATTTCATCTCTACGTCGCGGGTCAGGTTCATGTCACGGATCGGGGCGATTATCTTTAGCTTTGGGTTGAGCGCGCGCATCGTCACGTCGAACCTTATCTGGTCGTTGCCCTTGCCTGTGCAGCCGTGCGCTATTGAAGTAGCGCCTTCGCTGTTTGCGACTTGCACTGCCTTTGCGGCGATCAATGGGCGCGCAAGCGCTGTCGCAAGCGGGTACTTGCCCTGGTACAGGCCGTTGGCCCTGATGCTCGGGGCAACATAGTCGCGGGCGAATTCTTCGCGGGCGTCGATGTAGACGTGCTTTATAGCGCCTATGGCTTTCGCTTTCTTTTCAATTTCCTTAAAGTCGTCTTCCTGGCCGCAGTCGACTGTGACCGTTATCACGTCGAGCTTGTGCAGCGTCTGGAGATACCTTACGCATACAGAAGTGTCAAGACCCCCCGAGTAGGCCAGGACAACTTTGCCGTTACTCATGAATACACCGGTGCGGTCCAAACACTACATTTATATTTTTTGGTCAGGAATGACCTAAATAAGGGTGATAGTGGCCAATGCTGGTCAATAACGAGAAGTCGATAACAAACGCGGTAAAGGAAGTGGTCAACAACGACCTGTCGTTCCAGGACTCGCTCCAGCGCGATTACTGCAACATCAGCGCGCTCGCACGCATAATCAAGCCGCAAGTGGACCAGCTGCTTGGCGGCAGGAACACGAGCATCGAAAGCATCATCACCGCGCTAAAGAGGTCGAGGCGCGACTACAACGTGCCGGAAAAGCCGATAGCGTCGATACTGGCCGGCAGCACGATAAGCGTCAAGACCGACGTGGCAAAGGTCTCTGCCGAAAAGAGCAAAAAGACGATTGAAAAAGTCGCGAAAGCCATGACGCAGAACGTGGGCAACTTTATCAGCGTGGCAGAGAGCATCATGTCGCTCACCCTCGTGTTTGACGACGCGCTGCTCGACGAGGTCAAGGCGATGTTTGCCCACGACGACATACTGGAGATCGAAGACGACTTGGCGGCGATAATCGTGCATAGCCCCGAAGAGATAATCAAGACGCCGGGGTGCGCAATCGCGTTCTACAACCAGCTTGCAAGGCGCCATATCAATATCGAAGACACCGTCAGCTGCTACACTGATACGATAGTGCTCGTCAGGATGGACCAGGTGGGCAAGGCGTTCAACGCGCTGACGGATCTCATATCCGGCTCGAGAAAGATGCCAAAGAAAAAGCACCGGTAAAAAGGTTTTATTTCCAGCAGGCGAGAAAGCTGGCATGTTCCGGCGCTACACGCTCGACGAGGTAAAGCGGAAAATAGTCGACGCTTTGCAGGGCGCCGGCACCGGCCTCTCAGGCATCGAGCTTGCGGACAGGACCGGCATCAACAGGATGACTATAACGAAATACCTCGACGTGATGCATGCGGTGGGCCTCGTGAAAAAGAAAAAGACGGGCAACGTGAATGTGTGGTTCCTTGAAGCCGGGGTCGCCGACATCGAGTTCCCGGTCAACTATATCCAAGTGCAGCAAAAGATGATAAACGCGATCCTAACCGGGGAAGAGGAGCAGGCTCGCAGGATCCTGCTGAGCGTGCTCAACTCCGACATAGACCAGGTAAGGGTGCTGACGGACGTAATCATGCCGGCCGCCAACACGGTAGGCGAGCTGTACAGCAGGGGCAGGCTCGGCAAGACCGACAGGGCGTTCCTGCTCGGCCTGATCATGGAGCTGATAGATCTGGTAAAGTTCAACGTCAGGCCGGCAGGGCAAAAGGCAAACGCCGGCGTGCTTGTAGTGGCCGGCTCTGGCGACAGGGTCCACGTTGCAAAGAGCGCGGCCGTGGCTTTTTCGGCGCTCGGGTGGGACTCTGTCTACATCGGCGACGTGGAGGAGCAGATCGACCCCTTTTTCGACATTGACTTTCAGCGCTACATTTCCCGCGTGTGGGGCAACAGGCGCGGCCTGATGCTGGTTTGCATATTTTCGTCCGGCGAAGGCTCGCTCAGGTTCCTCTCGTCGACTGCCAAGGCGATGAAGGGAAGGCTCAAGGGCGAGCTTCGGATCGCAGTCCTTGCCACGCCGGAGCTGCAGGCGGCTGCAGAGGAGAACTCGGACCATGTGGCAAAGGATCTGCCCTCGCTGGTAGAGTGGGCCGAGCGTCAGTACAGCATTGCAAGGTAGTCAGGCCTGCTGGAGCGGGATCGGGGTTATCGGCGGGGCGCCGGGCACCACAGCCTGCATTATCAGCGTGATTACCACCCCAATGACTGCAAACACTACGATCGCAAGTATGGCTATTGCAAGGGCGCGGATCCATCCCGTGTCAAAGCCCTTCTTGAACACGCCGATCCAGGCAATGAACGCAATGATGAATGCTATTACGGCAGGTATCGCCGGGTCGCCTAGAGCGAGGGTCAGCGCCGCGGCAGAGATGAAAAATACTATGGCGTAGACTATTGGGCCGGCCGCGGTCACCAGCATTGCGCGGGTGAACTTTGCCTTGCCCAGGGTGAGGATCTTGGCCGCTATCCACACCGGGACCGTGACGATTATCCACAGCGCGATCAGGCCGATTATCACCGCGGCTGCGATCGCCGCGATTTCAGTCGCCTGAAGCAGGAGCCCCTGAAGCAACAGCATTCCTAATATGCATCAGGATTTAAGCGCTGCCGATGCCGGATCCTAGCGCTCCACTCCAAACGACATCTTTACCGTGGTTTTGTACTTGACAATCTTGCCCGAACCGTCCACTTCTGCCGTCATGTCCTGGACCTTTATCCCGTGTATCCCATGCACGCTCTTTTTGGCTTCGGTGACGGCTATCTGGGCGGCGTCCTCCCACCCTTTTCCAGAGATGCCGATGACCTCTATGATTTTTGCGACCGATGACATGCAGCAAATGACGCCGTTTTTTATTTACGCAGTGCTGAAAAAACGAATAGAACATTACCATTCAAAGTCCACGCGGGTGGCAAGCGAGTAGGCATCTTCCAGGTTGCAGCACTGGCAGTTGCCTGCTATGCATTCTTTTCTTGATTTGTGGGTGCACTTGGCGCACCCGCATTTCAAATAGTCGTTGTTCTGCTTGACTACCGCGCTCACGCGCCATGAGGCGCTGCATGTGTTATATGCCTATGTAGGTTTGGATGCTGCCTGTACTAGTGTGACAAAGTTACCTTACTTTTTACAAAGTCAAGGCCAACCTTTGTAGCACGCTTGTAATTCCTGTCTGCAATGTTGGGCTCAAAGCTGACATAGCCATTGTAGCCGATTTCCTGCAGGCACCTCATGATCGCGGCAAAGTCGATGTGGGCAGACCCCGGCATCTTTCTGTTGTTGTCGGCAAAATGCGTGTGCTCCAATAGCTGGCCGGCAGTACGTATGGCGTCTTCAAACGAGTCCTCTTCTATGTTCATGTGGAAGGTATCAAGCAGCATTCCAAGCGAATCGCTGTTCACCTGCCTGACTATGGCAGCCGCGTCCTTTGCCGTCGAGCAGTACGGCGTGCTGTAGCGGTTGAGCGGCTCGAGCACAAGCTTCACCCCATAGTCGGCCGCGAACCTGCAGAGCTCTGCCAGTATCGGCACCGCTTTTCCGGCGAGCTGGTCTTTTTCATTCTGGGCGAGTACGCTGTGCGTCCTGTCAAACCCCGGCAGCTCGTCGGCAAAGAGGCAGACGTTCATCTCTTCCCCGCACAGCGAGTTGCACATCTTTATGCAGTCCTGCACATATTTTTTCGAAGCCTGGACAAGGCTTTGGTCGGAGCTCAGGAGCTTGCGCTTCCAGCCGTCCTTGCCGGCCTGGCCCCACATGCCGGTTATCCCGCAGACGGGGATGCGGTACGCACTAAAGACATCCTTTAATTTTGCAACGTCCACGTCCTGCGGCTCGCCAAACATCTCTACGGCGTCGTACCCCTGACCGTCCAGCTTTGAGAGCGTCTCTTCGATCTGCTCTATTTTTCGGAAGGAGGCGAGCGTTATTGAATACTTCATGCGCTGCCCACCAGGCTCTGCATAATGTCCGTGCATTTCACGACGCCGGATTTTGCAATGCCGTGCCTTCTGCTCGAAACATAGAGCGCGAGCCCTTCGCCCGTGGATAGGTCCGGCGGCCTTCCATGCGAGCCCTTTATCATGCCCGGGTCGAGCGGTATCGACTTTGTTTTCAGGTCAAAGAAGAGCTCGGCAGGATCGTATCCGGGCTTTCTGTGGATGTCCACCCTGCGGGCAAAATCAGGCGCCATGTTTTCGTCGTGCCACCAGTAGTAGCTGAACCACCTGTCCCTCTCGGCGATGGCTATGAGCTCGCCGCTCCTGACGTGATCGATCCCGAGCTTTTTCTTGCCTTCGCCATCGAGCACCCTGTCCACGCCGGCGGCCGCCTCCAGCGCCTTTCTCGCCTGCTGCTCAAAGCCGTCCTTGACAAACACGTGCGCCACCTGGTGATCGACCATCGCAAATGCCTTGCTGTATTCAAAATCGAGGTATTCTTTGCCCTGTATGGCTCGGACCGAAACGAGGCCGGCGTTCCGCAGCGCAAGGTTGAGCGGGACGGCGCCTTTGACGTCGTTAAAGCAGTACTCTGACACTATCGTGAACTCGGTCTGGTCCCTAATCCCCATCTTGAAAGCCCTGTCCACCAGCCGGCCGACTATCTCGTCTGCTTTTTTAATGTCGTCTCTCACCTGCGGCGCGCCTTTTCCGAACCGCTGTGCAGAATAGTCCACATGAGGTATGTAAACAAACATCGTGTTTGGTCGCTCGTGTTCAAGCGTGTATTCCGCGGCACTTGCGATCCAATCACTTGACTTGCGAGATGCAAGAGGCCCCCAGTAGCTTGAAAGGTCGAATTCACCTAGTGTTTCCTTCAGCTTCTCGTAATATCCAACAGGCTTTGAATAGCACCACATTATCATTTTG
>DASTTF010000042.1:0-11367 GCA_035760305.1 Nitrososphaera sp. | reverse complement strand
AGCCTGCAACTTTCAGATACTCATGACTTCCATCACGGTTGCCAAGTTTGGCGGCAGCGCCCTCGGGGTAGAGGGGGCCATGATCCCAAAGATCATCGACCGGATAAGGCAGCTGCAGCAGGAGTCAAAGGTAATCGCGGTCTTTTCTGCGCCGCTCATCGAATACAACAACAAGGCGAGCTCCATGACCGACGTCGCGATACACGTGGGCAGAAGCTATGCCGCCTCGACCCCGGTAGAGATAGAAGTGCTGAGGGAGATCTACGAGAGAATAGCCAGCAAGTACGTGGCCGACAGCCGCAGGCGGCAGGAGTTCCTCGACAGCCTTGACAAGTTCTACCGGCAGGTGATAATATCGCTAAAGCAGGCCGCGGAGAACCGGCGCTTTGTCGACGTGATACGGTCAAGGACGCTCGCGTACAGCGGCGAAGTCACGATGTCGTACCTGATGGACTATGTGATGCAGGGCGCGGGCATAAAGTCGTCGCACGTGTTGATCGAAAAGTGGCCGATAATAACCGACGACAACTTTGAAGCGGCCAACTTTATGGTGCAGGAGTCAAGGCAGCACTCCGACCACCTGATAGAGCTGGCGGAGCACAGCGATGTGGTGTCGATGGGGGGCTTTATCGGCAGGACTGTCGACGGCCTTGAAACGACGTACGAGCGCGGCGGCTCCGACAGGACGGCCGCCGATGTAGCAATATTACTAAACGACGGCTATGACGTCAAGATCGACCTTGAAAAGGACAGCGCTGTCTTGAGCGCGGACCCGAGGATAGTAAAGGACGACCTGGAGTTCATACAGTATCTGTCGTACAACGAGGCAAAGCTGGCCGGCATGTTTGGCATGAAGATCCTCGACCCGATAGCGATCAAAGAGATCGACGACAACGACCTCGACATCCCCATCGTAATCACGGACATGGCCAGGCCGGGCGCAGTCACGATGATCCAGAGAAAGCCGCCGGACGGCGGCAACCCGATAAAAATAGTCACCGGCAAAAAGAACTGCTCAATGGTGAGGATGGAGAGCGCCGCGGCGTCTCACCTGGTGGCGTCGCTCGAGTTCGACCGGCAGTACCACGATTTCATAAAGCTGTCGCCCTACAGGGTGGACGACACCGAGATGACGCGCCTCCTGTTCCTCGACGCCGACTATGTCAGGCGCCACGAGAGGCACATCCGCGCCTACTACCCAAAGGCAGACATCGTCTACGGCAGAGGCGTGGTCACGCTCATCGGCGACGAAATGTGGAGGGTGCCCAAGATAGCGTCGACTGCCAGCAGCACGGTGAGCGAGCACGACATCAACATCCTGAACCTTGACGCGCAGGAAGAGACGTCAAGGATACTGATAGTGGTTGAGGACAAGGGCTCCAGCGTGGCCGACGCTGTGAAGGCGATACACTCTACAAGGAAAAAGATCCGCGGGGCATGACTGAAGGCAGGATCTGGCTCAACGGCTCGCTTGTCGACTTTGACAACGCGAAAATCCACGTGCTGACGCACGGGCTTCACTACGCGACCGGAGTCTTTGAAGGCATCCGCTGCTACAAGACTGTGAACGGCAGCGCAATATTCCGGCTGGGCGACCACATGCAGCGGCTGATCGACAGCGGCAAGTGCTACTTTATGGATCTCGGCTATTCAAAGCAGCAGCTGGAAAAGGCCGCCATCGACACTGTAAAGGCGAACGGGATGGAGGAGTGCTACATCCGGCCGATAGCCTACTATGGCTACGGCAAGATGGGCGTCAACCCGATGCCCAATAAAGTATCGGTGGCGATCGCGGTCTGGAAGTGGGACGAGTACCTGAAAGGCGGGGCCGACAAGGGCGCGCGCCTTATGGTGTCTTCGTGGACCAGGATCGACCCCAAGTCGCTGCCGATGCGCGCAAAGGCCACCGCCAACTATGCCAACTCTGCGCTTGCAAGGGTGGAGGCGATCAAGGCCGGCTTTGACGAGGCAATCATGTTAAACTCTGCCGGCATGGTGGTCGAGGCAAGCGCCGAAAACATTTTCATAGTAAAGAATGGCTCACTTGCGACTCCGCCAACAACCTCGGGCGCACTAGCCGGCGTCACAAGGGATAGCGTAATGGCGATCGCAAAAGAAAACGGCATCGACTGCAAAGTGCGCGACATTTCCCGCGACGAGCTTTACCTTGCCGACGAAGTGTTCCTTACCGGCACCGCGGCGGAGATAAAGCCGGTAGGCGAAATAGACAACCGCACGATAGGCGACGGCAGGGAGGGCAAGGTCACAAAGCAGCTGAAGGAACTGTTCGAGGCCGCGGCTCATGGCAAGGACAAGAAATTCAGCAAGGCGTGGCTCACGCCGATCAACTGATTGCTAGATAGCCAAAGGCTCAAAACTAAAAGGTGTTAGCTTGGACAAATTTGAAACAGCGTTCTAATATTAGAATTATTAGGTCAAATGCCTGATCGTTATCAGGGGTTAAACTTCCTTGCCACTTGCGCGTAAAACAGGACATACTATAGCTCGTGTTCTATTGATAGGAATAGTCATTATGACGCTTGCCATGGTTAACAAACTTGCGGAAGCACATGCTCATGGCGTTGCTTCGTGCATGGCTCGCGCAGGCGGCTGCGTACTGAGCGCGGATAGTGAACAATACTCTGACAATACCCTCGAGATCAACGATGACGGCGTTTTGACGATATCAGGCACACTCAGAAATCGGGGACCTTACGAGTTGAGATTGGCACCTTACCTGTCAGTAGACCCGTCAAATCCGTTTGGCTCTACCGAGATTAACAATCTCTTGCGCATGTACTATCCTCTTTACAACGATCCTGCCAGCTGGTATTTCAGAATTGAATCCAGCTTGCCAGACTCGTTTGTTTTAAAACCCTACGATGAAATTGCTTATGAAATAAAGGCATATCCGCTTAAAGGCGGAGTGTATCACGTTCACTCAACCTTCGTCTTTGACTACGTAAACGACGGCAAGTATCGCTATTATCAGTCCGTCAGCAGGGGATCAACTGTTACAGTTACCGGCTTCAATACGCCGACAGCGGGCGAGGTTACTCAGCTAATTTTGCCCTTTGCGATTGGTGCAACTGCAATTCCTATTGTAGTTCTACAGACGAGGAAGGCGGCAAAGAATGAACCCAGCCCGCCAAGTTATAATAGAATAAGAGAAGGGATCAGGCTTTATTTTGCTGTTAAAGCGTCGCTTGAAACTGTCTGGCTAGCGGGTATCTTGTCGTGGTTCATCTCAGCTGCCTACCCCGCGTTTTATCCGCTTGAATCAAGGGTTTTGTCCATGATCGGCATGATCGCCCTGATATCTGCAATTGCTATAAGTGGATATGTCGCAGCGCTCGCGAAATCAAGGAAACTCCGCGGCATCTTCGCTGCCGGCACGGCAATTGCAAGCATCGTATTCTACTTTATTTTGGCGGACGGAAGCATAGCATCATTCTACTCCTTCATATACAATACACCTTACTACTACAGCCTGTTGCCGACCAGTGACGTCGGCTATACTACCGGGCAATTCTATATCAATGGCATGGCGCTACTGGTCGGCCTGATTGCAAATGCAGCGGCTGCCGTACTGCTGGCATTCTCAATTAGAAGGGAAAAGCACAAAGTTAGTAAAATTCTTGCCATTGGCATCGGCGTTTTGATGTTCATTGCCCTCGGCATCCCATATGTTCTTTAGCAGACCCGAACGATTTCTGCTCAATGAGTTTGTGAGGGTAACAAGTCACCGATTATCAAAAAATGTATTGCCAAGTGCACGGGCAGCGCGCCAGCCAGATACCAGCCGGCACTTTTTGCAGTCAATTTCTTTGTAAAATACATCGCGACCAGCCCCGAAGCAAAGATTGCGGCATGGATCGCGCCGTTGAGCAACAACGGGTGGTAGTTGTAGGCAAGGTAGAGCGCGCTTGCAACCCCCGCTGCGATTCCAATCAGCAGGTAGATCAGCATATCCTGCCGCCCAGCGCCGCCACTTCCTTTTCGATTACCTTTGCTATCGCGCCCAGCCTCTTCTTTACCTCCTTTCTGTCGCTCCCGCGCGATATCAGCTGGATCCTTATCTGCGGAGTCTTTTTCCTGTAATAGCCACGGGGGTGCGTCTTGAGGTAGATCGCGTCATGGGGATGCGAGCCAACTATTCTTGCCAGCGCCGGAGCTATCATGGCCTCAGTCACGCCTTTCACGCTGTAGTTGATTTCCTGCGCGACAAATCTTCCTACGCCTTCCTTTATCATTGGCATGATGTGCTTTTCAAAAATCGCCTTCATTTCCGGCGGTACGCCCTGCAGGCAGAAAATCCTGGTGCCGCCGGCCTGCACAAACACCCCGGGCGCGCTGCCAAGCAGGTTCTGCATGGGAGTCGAGCCCTCCGGGATCTTCGCCATCTTTAGCCGCGCCTCCGTCAGCTCGTAGTCCAGCTTGCGCGCCGCATAGCTTTTTTTCAGCATCTCCACTGCGCGCTCATCAAGCATTGTCTTTTTGCCGAGCACGATTGCGACGCCTTCAAGCGTCAGGTCGTCGTAGGTGGCGCCAAGGCCGCCGGTAGTTATCAAAATGACAGGCCTTCTTGCAAGCGACTCTTTCACCGCAGTAGATATTTCAGCGAGATCGTCGCTGACCACCGTGATCCTCTTTACCGTGCCGCCCACACCGGCGATCTCGCCGGCAAGCCAGTGCGCGTTAGAGTTGAGCGTGATGCCGGAGAGGAGCTCGTTGCCGATGCAGAGGATTTCAATAATCATAAGAGATCATGCATTGAAAGCCCTGGTCATCATGATGAGCTCCGGGCCGCTTGTAAGCGTGCCGACCACCACCGACTTGCTGTTTGCGACTATGCCCGACGACAGGAACGGCATGCCGCCGTTCACGGTCACCGGCTCTGCCGGCACCTGCAGTATCTCCGACACTATTTTGACTTCCTCTTCAGACGCCCTCGGGGTCACGGCGGCCCCCGCGTTTGTCGCGACGATCATCGAGCCCGTCTGCACAAAGCCGCCTATGCCCATGGTGTGCGCCGGCACCCCCAGCACGTCCTGAACCTGCCGGTCGATCTCGCCCCTGAACAAAGGCGACACGATCGCGCCGTTGTCGTTTGTCGCGATGAGGTTGCCGATCGCTGTAAACCTGCTGTCCACGCGCTCGACTTTGAGCCTGCTGGCCTCCCTGATCGCCTCCAGCTCATCGTCGGACGCTATCGAAGGGAGCAGGATGCCGTTATTGTTCATGACCGACATGGGGCCGAGGAGCCGGGTGCCCGCGACCGAAGAGCGCGCCTCCTTCACCTGGAGATACTCGGCGAGCTTGTCCGACTTTGTCTCGGCAAACCCGTGGGGGATGAGGACGAGGCTGTCGTTGACCTTGACAAATATGCCGATGTTGGGGCTCTTGTAGAAAGTGTACCTGTATATCGCCATGTGGGCTTGTACAGCGTATGAAATAGCGGATATGAACCTATTGAAAGAGGCTCCGGCCGCCGGCGCCGCGGCATTACTAGCAGAAAGGTTATTAGGAAAAAGCATAGGCTGCTAGTCAGCAACGATTATTCATGCAGAACCAGGACGTTTTGGAAAGGCCGGCCGCGTCGTACATGCAGAGGCAGTTCGTCGCCCTAGAGGAGAGCGCGACCGTCGCCACGGCGGTGGAGCAGATGCAGTCGGAACACGCAGAGTCTGTCATCGTGTCAAGGTACGGGCTGCCAGTAGGCATGCTGACCAACAACGACGTCGTCGAAAAGGTGGTGCTCAAGGGCGACGATTCGCATCTGGTCTCGTTAAAGTCGATCATGTCGTTCCCCCTGATTACAATGTCTTCCGCCGGGACGGTAAAGCAGGTGCTCCAGCTGATGCGGGTCAACAGGATAAAGAGGGTCGCCCTGACTGACGCTGCCGGCATTATAGGAATAGTCACGCAGCGCTCGCTGGCGGACGCGGTCAGCAAGTCGCTGCTCGAGAGGACGCTGGAGCGCGCCAAGAGCACGTTCCGGATGCGGTACAAGCCGGTCCTCGGCAACCTTGGGGTGCTGCTGCAGTTCTCGGCCGTGCTGCTCGTGGTGCCGGCACTGGTGGGCACGGCGCTCGGCGAGGCCGCCGACATAACTGGCGTCTACCTCGAAGTGGTGGGGCTGTCGTTCGCCGGCTTTTTCCTGATGGCCTACGGCGAAAAGGGCCAGATGAACCTGAAGCAGGCCGCCATTTTCATCGTCGCCAGCTTTGTCGTGATGTCGCTCTTTGGGGCCCTGCCGTACGTCTACCTCAACCCGTTCATGCCGGGCATCGACGCCAATTCGCTCTTTGTCAACAGCCTGTTTGAAAGCGCGTCCGGCTTTACCACCACCGGGCTTTCGATGATAACGCAGCCGGAGGACCTGCCCCAGAGCTTTAACTTTTACCGGTCGTACACGCAGTGGGTCGGCGGGCTCTCCTTCGTCTATCTCGTGATGATGCTCTTCTTCCCGGAGGAAAAGCTGAGCACATGGAAGAGCGTGCTTGGCGGCGGCATGCTCCGCTTCAAAGAGTTCATCGTGACGCTGGTGGGCATATTCTCTGTATACACAGTCGTGCTGGTGCTCCTGCTCCTGTCCACCGGCCAGACGGAGGACATTTACGCGGTCTCTGCCGTGCTCGCTACAATTACGGGCGGCGGCTTTGCGCCGACATCAACCCTTGTCTCCCCCGCCAACATCGAATTCCTGATCATAACCAGCGCGGGCATGATACTCTCGGCGCTGCCGTTCGCCTTCCACTACTACATCTTTAGTAAAAAGGGGCTGCTCAGCAAAAAGACGCTTGGGCCCGAAGTGACCGTCTACCTTATCATGATGGCGGCAGCAGTGCCGGTGTTCTACCTGCTGGCGCTGGGCTCCGCGGGCCTCGACCCGGGATCCGCCGCGTTCCACACCATAAGCGCGTCGACCAACTCGGGCTTCCAGTACCTGGACCTCCCGTCGCTTCCTCTGGCCGCCAAGGTATTCATGATAGTCATCATGATGGTGGGCGGCACCGCGTTTTCTACCGCAGGCGGCATCAAGATCGGCCGGTTCGTCATACTGTACCAGGAGTTTGCAAAGAGGATAGGGACAAAAAAAAGAGAGATGCAGCAGTCCTTCAGGCCGGCCCACGAAGCCTACTCTTCAATCTCGTCTACTGCCAACCCGCGCAGGAGCGAGGAAAGCAGCGTACCGGACATGATCAGCGAAGAGTACCGCACGCGAGACTTTAAGGAGATAGCGGAGAAGCAGGGCGAGCTCCTGCAGGTGATCCGGGAGGTGATGGGGACCCGACTGGTGCGGGAGATCATGATAGTCATAGCACTCTTTATCTCCGTCTCGCTCCTCACCGGGTGGGTCCTGAGCTACAACACCGGCAGGAGCTTTGAAGACAGCATGTTCGAGTCGGTCTCGGCGATCTCTACCACCGGCCTGAGCACCGGGATAACCTCGCTTTCGCTCGACCCGGTTTCAAAGCTGATGCTGACTGCGAACATGATACTCGGCAGGTTCGAGATAATAGCCGTGCTGTACATATTCTTCAGCGCGCTGCGCAAGTAGGTCAGGCAGGCTTTGCCGGCAGAAAGTCGACGGTGACTCCGCGCCTTGCGTCGCAGTCAAACACGTACATTTCGTTTCCCGCCACCGGGATCGACTCGATCCCTTCGCTCCCGCACGCAGGGCATTGTTCAACGCCCCGCCCGTCCAAGCACGACGCGCACCAGTAGCACGAGCCGCACAGCGCAAAGAGGACGCTCTTTGATATCCTTCCGGCATTTCCTTTCTCTATTACAGTAGTTGTTTCCATTTTTTTGATTTCGCTCCGTTCGTCCAAATCGTCACAATTTTCAGTTAGTGAAGAGTCGAGACGTTCGTTCGATCTCTCTGCCCCGCGCAGCTATTTTAAACGTTTCTTGCGCAGACACAAGACTGCACGAACGTTTAACTGCGCCCCGCCCTAAGGAACTGCCAGATGATAGAAATTCAGTCCGATTGTTGATAATATTAAAAAACATGTACTATCTTTAACATCTACCATAATATCCATCCCCAAAATAAGAGACAAGTAAAAATATTGCATACGCCATAACTACGTATGGAGAGACAGCACCGGAGCGCCTTCAAGGGGCCTGCCGCCCGGGGGGCAAAATACGGCGCGATTGCCGGCCTTATTGCCACCTGGTCCATCTCCACCGCAATTGCAGCGTCCGAACTGGAGCTGGGCCTGCCGGTAAGCACGTTTTATTCCATCATGGGAATCAGCCTGGGCTCGGGCGACTTTGTATCCGGCGCGTACGCCGGCTTTGCGCTGCACATCGTCACCGGAACCCTGCTCGGGGCTGCCTTTGGGGCAATAGCCATGACAGTGGGGAAACGGAACAGGATGACGGACATTCTTGATCCGTACCGGTCAGTCGTGATGGGGATCATGACCGGGCTTCTTGTATGGCTCGTCCTGTTTTTGCCGGTAACTGTACTGTTTGTCCAGCCTTCAGCAGGCAGGATCGGCGAAATCCTGCAGCGGGCGGACAGCGGCCTACCGGCGCTCATCAGCAATTCATTCTCAGGAATCGCCTTCAGCGCAATAGCCTTCCACATAGTCTGGGGCGCCATATTCGGTTTCATCGTCAGCTCGCTTGCCCGGATAAGGGCGTCGCCGCTTGCATCGCTGCAGGGCGGGCGGACGCAATTCACAAGGATCGCGTCGTTTGGCCTGGCAGCCGGCCTGATCTCTTCGCTTGCCATATCCGGCCTGATACTGCTGGCAGAGAGGATCAGCTCGCTTCCTGTCGGGACATTTTATCACGTGCTGGCGTCCGCGCTGACCGGCTCCTACGGCGGCGGCCCGGCCGGCGTCGCGCTGGGCCTCGCATTGCACCTCCTGGCAGGCAGTTTCATGGGGCTGATGATGTCAGTGCCTTTCATGCTGGTACGCGACCGGCGCGCATTTGTGCAAAAGTACAGCCTGCCTTACGGGCTTGCATTCGGGTTTGGGCTGTGGCTGGCGCTGTTCATGCCGGTCAGCTACATGCTGGTGATCCCTTTTCTGAATTCATTTGAAAGCCAGGACGTTCTGCTGGGGCAGCGCGTGCCCACCGGGGAGTTCACGTCGACCACGTTCTTTGGACTGCTGTCAATGATGGACAGGGTAATCTATGGCGCAATCGCATTCAACATGTTCTTCGGCGCCCTGAGCGCCATCATGATCCAGTCCTTCCATGCGAGGTACCTGGCGAGCAAACAGCATGAGCAGAAACCCGGCATAGCGTGAGGCTAAAAATGCGGCTCTCGCCCTCCCTCAAAGACTAAAATCGGGAATAATAGCAGGCCAGGTTGAGCTAAAGAGCGACTATGCCCTGAACCCCTGGGTCATTTCGTGGCATTCCTGGCTGTGCCTTATGGCCTCCTTGCGCTGCTCCGGCTTTTCAATATCAAAAACCATCCTGCACGTGTAGCAGCGGATCAGTATCATTATTGCAGTACTGGATCTGGCCGGTCTAAATGGCTTTAGCTTAATAGCAATCAGCGCGTTGCTATGGTGTTGTCGGAAGATCAGTTCCTCTACCTTGAAACCACCGGGTGGAAGACGCGCATGCGGCACAGGATAGAGATCTGGTTCGTGGAACGCGAAGGAAAATACTACATAATGTCGGAAGGCAGGGAGCGCGCCCACTGGGTCCGGAACATCATGCACGATTCAAAAATTTCATTCAATGTTGGCGGCGAGGCTTTTGCAGGCACCGGAAGGGTGGTTGAGATCAAGGACCCTGCAGCCGCGGAGGTCAAAAAGCTGATGAAGGGCAAGTACGGATGGGATGAAGGGCTTATTGTCGAGCTTGCGCCTGCTGCAGGACATGCAAGGAATAGAGTCCGCAGTGGTGTCCGTCAGGGATTCGGGGACGGGGATTGACGGCGAAATAATCACAAGGTTGTTTACAAAGTTCACCAGCAAGTCGCCTCGCTCCGGGAGCAAGTCAGGGCCGCTCATTTTACTACCAGCACGGGGCTGGACGCTTCGCTTATCAATCCGTTTGCAAAGCTCCCGACAAGCAGACGCTTCAGCTTGCCGTGCCCGCGCGTGCCGACAACGATCAGGTCGGCCGCAGCGGCCGCGTTTTCCACCACCGCCCTCACATGCGACTTGCCCGGTTCCACCAGCACCTTTGACGAGACGCCTGCGACTCCTGCCGCCTTGGCCCTCTCTACAAACCCTCCGAGCCAGGCCGACGCTTCTTTCCTGCTTTTCGCGGCCAGCTCCTCAGTCTGCCTTTCGGCATCGGAGAGGCTCGACGCGCGTATCTCCATGGATAATTTTTCCCAGTCCACCGCGTTGATTATCAGTAGCTCCGCCCCGAGGCCCTTTGCCATGTAGATGCCATAGTCCAGCGCCCTCTCTGAATGCTGCGAGCCGTCGACAGCGACCATGATGCGCCTGACCCTTATGGCGCCATCGTGCTTTCCAATCATCCATGGGATGTTAGGGCGGCATTCATTTAAGCAGCTCTATCCTAGTCACTGTTCAATCTTGGGGCATTTCCACTGGCTGTTAAATTAGGATGATAGGCGTAATTCGCCGCTCCCTAATCCTATCTACAAACCGCCGCCGAACAGCCAGAGAAAATAACCAAGATCGAACAAAATCTAATATTTCCATCACAAGTGATATATTTTTGTAATATCGATGCCACTCACATAGTTATCGCAATCTTTTAGAGGATTACGACTCGGAAAGCGTAAATATTCGAATGACGATATTAAATTATGCGGCCTTCACAAACTTATGTCAAGCCCGCTCTTCGGGATTCCGTGAAATTAGGCGCCGGTCTAGGTGTAGGTGCAGCGTGGGCGATTTTTGGACTGGTATTGGCGGCCGGCGGCCAACTCGGTCTGCCGCCCGGAACGTTCTACGAGATGGTTGGCGTGTCGCTGGGACAAAGCTCAGAATGGCCGGCCATTTACCTGGGTTTTGCACTGCACATGATAACCGGGGCGATAATTGGCATTGTTTACATGATCATTTCTGACAGGGTGAGACTCCTTAGATCCTTTTCCACCGTCAGGTGGTTCGGTACAGGGCTTTCCACCGGCATAGTGGTTTGGGCGGTTCTATTTGTTCCGCTGCACTTTTTCCTGGTACAGCCAGCGCTGCAAAATATGCTTTTGACATCTCCAGAAGGTTCGGCCATGCAAGTTAGGGCTGAGAGGCTAAACCAGATGTCCGACTCTATCCTATATGGAGCACTTGCCATACATTTCATTTTTGGAAGCATTCTCGGCTTTCTTGCCAGGATGGTGACATCCTCGCGGGATGTGGTAGAAGCGAAAAGGGCAGGCGTTAAACGATATGATACTGCAGCTTAAGT
>DASTTF010000041.1:0-6830 GCA_035760305.1 Nitrososphaera sp. | reverse complement strand
AGTTCAAGAACTCGGGCGGCAAAAAGCCAGAGATATTCAGCAACTCCTATCCTGTTGGCTCGCTGTAGGTGCCCTGTGCAGGCATAATGCGCCTGCCCGTGCTAAAGGCATAAATTATCTCAAAATCGAACAATGTCAGATGTTTACTCTCTACACGCCACAGACTGCAAACAAGGCGCTGCCCGAAGTCATGCGCCTGTTTTCAAACATCCTGACTCACAAAAAGCAGGCAGTGGCGCTGCAGGAGCAGGTCGAAATGGTGATCCAGTCTGGCAGCAAGTTCGACCAGTTTGTCAAGAAAAAGCAGGAGCTCAACGCCGCCGTTTCAAGCTACTACAAGGCGATAGAGCAGCTGGAGGCCACCGGGGTAGTGATAAAGGACGTGGAGCAGGGCCTGCTCGACTTTCCGTCAAAGAGGTTCGACGAAGAAGTGTGGCTCTGCTGGAAGGTCGGGGAAGGCGAGATAAAGTTCTGGCACGCAAAGGACGAGGGCTTTATGGGCAGAAAGCCTCTTGAAAGCACCGGCGTCATAGAGCCCTAGGCGACGTGCGCGCGTTTCCAGCTTAAAAGAATTAACTATTTCAGGATGAATCTTGTCGCCCTGTACGTCGCCTTTATCGCGCCTGCCGCAAGCGGGGGAAGGCCCGCTAGGATTTCGTTTGCCATCGCCTGTCCCCTTGCCTTTATGATCTCTATGATCCTTTCAAGGTCGCCCCTAGCCGCTTCAAGCGCGGCAAGCCCTTCGGCGGTTATCATAAAGTATTCGCGGGAGAAAAAGAGCATCCAGCGCCGCCTGCGCCTTTCGACGTGACTCTTGAACATCAGCTCCGTTATGAGCTCTGCAACGATCGTCTTGTCCAGACCGACGCGCCTTGCAATCGACTTTTCCTGCAGGCTGCGGCTTCTGAGCAACTCTAAAATGCGCGCCTCCCACCGGCTGAGCGCCTGATTCTGTCCTGTCACACACTAGATACAGCGACAAGATTATTTAATTTGACGCCTACTAGCCTGCATGCCAATAGACGCAGCCGAGTTTGACGCCCACAAGGACCTTGCCACGATAATCACCCAGTTCCTGTGCAGGAACCGCGACAAGGGCTTTTCTGCGAGGGAGATTGCGCAGGCCACGGCCATTTCAGAGGCCGACGTGAACGGCGCCATGCTCAAGCTGGGCTTTTCAGACATTGCGAACATGATTTCGGGCAGGAAGAAAAACTCGCGGATAGAGGACGTCACGATAGCCGGGACGACCTACTACCGCTGCGTTTCAGGCTGATTCAAATAATGCCTGCAATGTAGCATAAAATGTTGCTGTCGAGCTGGCTGCGGGCAATCAGGGTCCGGTTCCTCCTTGCGTCGGTGATAGCGGTGAGCAACGGCCTTGCGATCGCCTACTGGAAAACCGGGACTATCGACCCGCTGCACGCCGCCCTGACCTACGTCGGAGTGGTCTTTTTGCACGCAAGCGTAGACCTCCTCAACGACTACTGGGACCACAAGCGGGGCATCGACAGCGCGACTACTAGGACAAAGTTCAGCGGCGGGACTGGGGTGCTCCCTGAAAACCTGCTCACGCCAAAGGCAGTGTACGCCGCCGGCTTGATCTTTCTTGTCCTCGGCGCGTCGGTAGGTGTCTACTTTGTCGCGGTGCGCGGCGTAACGATAGCAGTGATACTTGGCTTTGCGGTCGTCGCGATCTATTTCTATTCTACCAGCATTGTGAACGCCGGGCTTGGCGAGCTCTTTGTCGCCATAAAGGGCGCCATGATCGTGCTCGGCACTTTCTACGTCCAGCACGCAACGATAGAGCCTGCGGCGATATTTGTCGGCGCGGAAGTCGGCATCCTGTCGGCAACGGTGCTCTTTGTCAATTCGTTCCCCGACTTTCAGGCAGACAGGTCGAAGGGGCGGCGCACGCTTGTCATACTGCTCGGCAAAAAGTCGTCCGCGGCTGTTTTCCCCTTATTCATAATCGCGGCCTATGCCATGATAGTCGCGGGAATCTTTTTCGGCTTTACAAAGGCCTATTCGCTCATCAGCCTTGCGTCGGCACCGTTTGCCGCCAGGTCGATAATGCTGCTGAGAAAGGATCATGAAAGCGTGGAAAAGCTGGTGCCGGCGATGGCGTCGGCGGTGACGTATTCCAGGATCACGGGCTTTATGCTCGCGCTGAGCCTCGTCCTGTGATAATACAATGTTCTAGTATCGTTTTACTACCTGCTTTAATACGCTGAACGGTTCACGTGCAGGTATTGTACAATACGCCGGCGATAGGCAAGGACACAGAGGTTGTCAGGGGCGTCAAAAAGTCCGCTCACCTCATGGTGGACTTTCTCTACACTGCAAGGACCCGGCTGGACATGGTGGTCGACTCTAACCTGCCGCCTGTGTTCATGAGGGACAGGGTCTACCGCAGCGAGCTGGTTGACGCAAGGGAAAGGGGCGTCGCGATAAGGATCGTCACGGAAGTGACGAAAGAAAACCTCTCTTACTGCAAGGGACTCGCAGAATTGTGCGATCTCTGCCACATCGAAGGGATCAAGGCCAACTTTGGCGTCAGCGAATTTGAGTACCTGTCGACCGGCACCTTGGACGTATCGCAGCCGATCTTCCAGGTCATCCACAGCAACACAAAGGAAATCGTGGAGCAGCAGGAATATGTGTTCGAGTCGTTCTGGAACAGGGCGGTGCCCGCCAGAACCAAGATCGCAGAGATAGAGGAGGGCAGGGGTAGCCAGACCACCGAGGTGATTGAAAGCCCCGAAAGGTCGCTTGCCATGGCGGCGCAGCTGATGCAAAACGCGAAAGAAGAAGTGCTGGTAGTCCTCTCCACCCCGAACGCCTTCCGGCGCGCCGTTGCCGTGGAAGGGGTTGACACTTATCGGAAGATCATTGCAAGCGGCGCAAGGCTCCGGATGCTCGTGCCGGCCGACGAGCGCGTCCAGCAGACGATAGGCAAGATTCGGATGGATGTGCCGCAGATAGAATTCAGCTACCTCGACAAGGGTCTCCAGACGGGCATGTCGCTCCTCTTGGTGGACAAGACGGATCTGATGGTGTGGGAAATGAAGGACGACACAAAGGACAACCCGTACGAAGCCATGGGCAGGGCCACGTACTCTAACAGCACGTCGCTCGTGCTTTCGCTTTACCAGATTTACGGCATCATGTGGAAGCAGGCAGAGCTTTACGAAAACATCAAGATGCACAATCGGATGCAGAGCGAGTTTGTCAACATCGCGGCCCATGAAATCCGCACGCCGGTGCAGCCGATACTTGGCATGGCCGACATTATCGAAGCGCAGTTTGACGGGAGCGACAAGGTACAGATAACACGAGACGACATGGCGCTCATTGTCCGCAACGCAAGGCGGCTTGAGCGCCTCACGTCGGACATCCTGGAGGTCACGAGGATAGAGAGCGGCTCGGTCAAGCTGAACAGAGTGCAGGTTGACCTGAACGAGGAGGCGCAGAACGTCGCCAAGGGCGCAAAAGACACGATCCCGGCGGACAAGAAAAGCGCAGTGCAGCTGGTCGTGGAAACAGCTCCCTATCCGCTGATGGTCAACGCCGACAAGTCGAGGCTGTATGAAGTCGTCTCCAACCTGCTCAGCAACTCCATCAAGTTTACAGAACAAGGCAGCATCGTCGTCAGGGTCGAAAAGAAAGAGCAGGACGGCAAGCAGTACGCACTCGTGACCGTCAGGGACCCGGGCGCGGGGATAGATCTGGAAATAATGCCCCGGATGTTCACGAAGTTTGCCAGCAAGTCAGAGCGCGGGACAGGCCTCGGGCTCTTCATCGCAAAGAGCATAATTGAAGCGCACGGCGGCAGGATATGGGGCGAAAACAATACAGACGGCAAAGGCGTGACCTTTGCCTTCATGCTGCCGCTGGCAGGCTAGAGGCCCGCGCTTTCTATCAGGCTGATCAGCTGGTCGTACTGCTCGATGAACATCCTGCCCTTGGCGGTTATGGCGATGAGCCCGCTCACGCGGTGGATCATGCCCTTTTCCTCCAACTCGTCAAAGTGGTTCATCATCTTGTCGTACGACAGACGGGTAAAGTGCTGGACGTGGGTCGGCTTGGCGACTTCGTTGTGCATGGCGTCCTCTTCTATCGCGCAGAGGATCTCGTAGAACAGCTGCAGTTTATGCCGCTTTTCTTGCCTCAATCTCCATTCTCCTCTTCGAAGTCACGCTGTGCATGATGTACGCAAAGAGCGCAAGGCCCGCCATCCTCGCAGCTGCTGATCCGATGAATGCGCCGACGCTGTTGTCAAAGTAGGCGAGCACGAGCGAATACTGCTCAAGCCCCAGCAGCGCAAACGCCGCCGGCACGTACAGCAGCTTGATGTTTGTCGCCTTTACCAGCGACGCGATCGTGCTCTTGAATATGTAGCCTATCACAACCATGTTGAACAGCCTCATGTAAAAGCTGAGGTCCGCCAGGCCGGAGTAGTTAAAGTATGGCTCTGCGGCCAGCGTAAAGGTTGGCACCAGGAACGGGATCGCGACCATTGCCAGAGGGAGCATGATGACGAGCGCGTCCCTTGGGCGCACGCTCCTGCCCGACTGGCCGCCGTCCGAATTCTTGTAGTAGTACGACAGCGCGATGAGCGCGAACGCTTCCGACTGGAGCGACATCTGGATCCAAAAGAACGCAGGGTACAGCAGCGGGTCTGCCCTGAACATCAGGCTGGCTGCTTCGAACATGAACGATGCGCCGAGGAACGCAAAGCCGACCGGCAGGCCCAGCAAGTAGCCAAAGCCGGAAAACCTGTACGACTTGAAAAAGTAGCGCGAAATCATCAGCGACATCGACACTGAAACCGCGGTGATCGCGATTGCAAGAGCCGGAGCCACGGCTGGGCTCACCAGCACGAACGGGTTGAGCACGTTCGGGTCCAGCAGTGCCATGCCGTTATTTCGTGTCCGCGCAAATTAAGGCTTGCTCCCCTGAAGGGAGTGGCAAGATTCGATTCGTTATTATTTTCGACCGTTCCTACACGGGGCATTGTCATCATACGAGACGCTACCGGGCCACGCCACGCCAGAAGGCACAAAGAAATACGCCCAGAATGCCGCCTCGCAGGGCAGGCCCGCGGCTCATTTTCGGGCGTTTGATGGCCTGCATCTTTCAAGCATCGGGATGGGGACGTACCTGGGCCAGCCAACAAAGGAAGACGACCTGGCGGTTGAAAACGCAGTGTACCAGTCGATCAAGTCAGGCGCCATCAACGTCATAGATACCGCCATCAACTACCGCGCAATGAAATCAGAAAAGAGCATAGGAAAGGCTCTTTTGCGGCTTGTTAGTGACGGCGTGATTTCACGCGACCAGGTGTTCGTGTCGACAAAGAACGGCTACGTCACAAACGACGGCGACTATCCAAACGTTGACGTGATGGAATACATGCACAAGATGTTCATCCAGACCGACGTGATGACTGCCGACGACATCAGCTCCGGCTACAACGTCATGAACCCGAATTACCTTGCAAAGTGCATCGACAAGTCGCTCATGAACATGCACCTTTCCACCATAGACCTTGTCTACATCCACAACGCGTTTGAAAGCTGGAACCAGGACGTGAGCAGGCAGCAGTTCATGGAGATGCTCGCAAAGGCGTTTAAAGTCTATGAAAAGTACAGGGCGCAGAACAAGATCCGCTACTATGGTATGGCTACATGGACATGCTTCCGGGTGCCTCCTGACAGCCACGAACATCTTTCATTGGAGCAGGCGGTCAAGGCCGCCGAAAGCGTCGGGGGAAAGGATCACGGCTTTAGGTTCATCCAGCTGCCGTACAACCTCGCATACAGCGAGGCACTTCTACTAAGAAACCAGTCGGCAGGCTCTGAAAAGAACCTGACGATTCTGGAAGCGGCCGCCAAGCTGAACGTGGGCGTGTTCACTAGCATACCACTATTTCAGGGAAAGCTCTTGGAAGCCCCGATCCCTGACTATGGCGGCATGAGCGACCCCGTGGCAAAACTCATCCAGATCGTCCGCTCAAGCCCGTCGGTGATTGCGCCCCTCATCGGGCAGAAAAAGGCCGAGCATGTCGAGCAAAATCTTCAGGTCGCAAATGTGCCACCGCTTTCAGCCGAAGAATTCAAGCAGGCAGTCAGAGCGCTGACAAGCCAGCAACTATAAAAAATCCAGCTGCAATCCATTGCCAGATGGAGACTACAGACATTCAGAAATTCCGGGGCAGGACCTCTGAAGCAGTAAGGGTGCTTGCATTTTTCAGGGCAAAGCCGGGCAAGGGAAAAGAGCTCGAACAAATCCTGAAAACCCTTGTGGCGCCTACAAGGGGCGAGCCGGGCAACATCGCCTACGTCCTGCACAGGTCTGCTGAAGATCCTGACGAGCTTGTGTTTGACGAGATGTTTTCATCAATGGGGGCGTTTAAAGAGCACGCG
Organism: Nitrososphaera sp.; assembly: GCA_035760305.1. Classification (GTDB taxonomy): domain Archaea; phylum Thermoproteota; class Nitrososphaeria; order Nitrososphaerales; family Nitrososphaeraceae; genus Nitrososphaera. The sequence goes on along the minus strand of DASTTF010000041.1, from coordinate 402 downwards.
CAAAAGCCTTACATCAAGGGTCTGGCGCCGAAAATAAAGCACCTGCTGGCCGCCCCGCTCGAAGTAAAGACCTATTCTGAAATCTGATCAAAGCTGGGCGATGGCTTCTTCAATGCTCTTCCTGTCTTCTGCCGCCGGCGTCTGCTCCAAGTATCTTGCAAGGTCTTCCTTTGCGCCCTGGTTGTTTGCAAGCTGCATCTTCGCTATCGCGCGGTTCTTGTAGATCGGCCCGAACCTTGAAGGGTTGACGCCTACCGCCTTGCTGTAGTAGGCTTCCGCAAGCGAATAGTCCTTCTTTTTCAGGTAATAGTTGCCAAGCCCGCGGTACGCAAGGTAGTATTTCGGGTTCAGCTTGATCGCCTTTTCGTAGCAGGGAACTGCCTGATCCGAGTCTGTTTCGTT
>DASTTF010000040.1:0-8700 GCA_035760305.1 Nitrososphaera sp. | reverse complement strand
CGTAGCTGAAGGTAAAGCTCTCGTTGTCCGCCAGCGGTATGCGGGAGACCACCGCTTCGCACTGCGGGCACGCCAAGACGTCGTGCCTCCTCGTGCTGATGGCCGAGGCGGCCCAGAAACAAAAGTCGCATATAAGAAACTGGCGTGGCAGTTTTAAGGAAGAATCGATGTTGCGAATTTCCAGTACAGACGCCATTGGCATATCGAGCGTAGCTTTGAATATTAAAAGAGCATGGAGTGTTTTACTAATTCTATAGCTAGTGATAATATTATAGAGCTTTGTTCTTAATTGCCAGCTTCTCGCCCGCAACCGCTCCGATCACACCCATCGCTGCTGCCGGGGCCGCGACGAGCGGGAACGCGGTGCCAAGCATTTCAAAATACGTGGGCGCGATCAGGCTCGGCCAGACCGTCTTCTGGTCCAGAACTTCGTTGTACGCGTATGTTATCAAAGGGTAGTACAGCGTAAAGAACGCGATGCCGACTAGCGCACCGGCGGCATACGCAGATATTCTTGATCTGGAAAACGACAGCAGCGCGTCTGCAGCTAAGAACGGTATGATGTTGGCCAGGTAGAACGGGATTGTCGGGATCAGCGCGTCGTTCGGGACTATGGAAGTCAAAACGCTAATCGCGATAAAAGCCGCGCCGGCGGCAGTCACCACGCCAAAGCGCCTGCCGGAAAGAGCGGACGAGACGCACGCCAGCGCCGACATCAGGACCGGGAACGCGAGCGTCGCGACCGCCACCCCGAGCACCGGGTGCGGGTTAAAGTCAAAGTACCCTGTCTCCGAGAACGGAAGGGAAAACATGTCCACCACTCCCGAGGCCGCAAGCCACACCGGCAGCACGCCGATTATGATAAGGGGTGTGGACAGGCGGAGCTCGCGAGATGCCATGCTGCCGTGGTGGACCATGCCGGCAAGGGCGCCGGCGCTGCTCGCCACCATGCCGCTCACGAGCACAAGGTGGGGCGGGCTGAGCAGGCCGTCAAGCCCAAAAGCAGAGTGCCAGGCAAAGTCGATCGGCCCGGCGGCCACCAGCATCACGACGCCGGCCACCACAAGCTTGACCGGCAGGATGGTAATGCCGGCGCGCCTGGAGGTCAGGAACAATATGGCAGCGCCGGCAACCGTGGCGCCGACCCCTGAGTAGAGTAGCATGTGGGGAGGCGCAAAGAAAGTTTCGGGCTTGTTCAACAGGTGGTTGTTGATGTCCCAGCTTCCGCCGCCCGCCGACAGCAGGACCCCGAGGCTCGCGAGAACATAGCCCAAGAGGAACCTCGAGCTGGAGCCGATGACGCTCCGGGCGGGGCTCTGCCTGGAATAATTCATCTGGTATTTTTCGCACGTTTCGATAATTAAGGCTTTGTTACCTGCACGTAGTGGACTTCCACAAACTCTTTTTGATAATCTACTGTGCCCTGCTGCGGCCAGTGCGCGCTGTCCCAGCTGTGCGGGAACGCGACAGACTTTACAAATATTGCAAACCTGCCTTCTGCCTCTGGCGCGACCTGAAGGTCGATGCTGTAGGCCCTGCCGCCCGGCCAAGGCCGGCTGAAAGCCTCTATCGAAGAATACTGCGCGTCCACCTGCCTCTCACCGTATTCAGAGCTCACCACATCTCCGGGGCTGATCAGGATTGGCGTCTGCGCAAAGTTGTGATCAAGCACCTCTATGTTGCTGGTGGAGGTAAAGTTTGGAAAGCCGACGGACACGATCTGCATGTCGGCCTCTTCGCCCCTGTTAATCCCAGTCACGGAAACGGCAAACGCCTGCCCCAACTCGACTTGAGACACAGACAGGCTGACAGCGGTAACGGCGGCCTCTGACCTCCTCGGCTCTATGGACTGGTACGACTGGGGAAAAACGTAGAGCGTGAGTGAAAGATAGAGCACGAGCGCAGCGGCAACCGCGCCGAACAGAATCATCGCCCTTAACAATGTATTGTATGATTACATCTCTGACCTTTTATTTCTTGGCAATGGACTAGCACACATGCAAGTAGCAATCGATCGGATAGGCGCGCCGGCGTGCAGCGGCTGCGGAAGCTCTGAAAGCGTTGCCCCTTCGGTGCACGCGTACAGGGGTCCGTACTTTTGCATACGCTGCTGCAACTATCTCGACAAGGCCGGCAGAATAGCCGGCTAGCTCTGCCTGCTCCCATCTGGCACAATGTGAAAATACTACCTCTTCCTGATTTCACGGGTGCTAAAGGCGTCGTACGTCCTTGCGATTGCAGTCGCGGTCGCGACGATCGTGCCGGTTTCCCTCGCGTTCACTCCCCTAGGCCAGATAGGCGGCAGTCCGGAGTACGGGGTTTACGACAACACCGAGAGCAGGATCGTTGACGCGCGGGGCGACGCCGTGGCCGTCTACCAGCAGAGCGGGACGGGCGAGATCCCGCAGGTCAGGGACTACCACGACATCCTGGGCGCCAGCGTGAGCAAGCGCGGCGAGGCTTTCTTTCTCACGATCGACCTTGCCGGCGACCCGAACAGCAACCAGGAATACGAGACGATCTACCGCTGGCACGTCGTCACCGCCAACCCGGCAACAAACAGCGACCAGCGGTACACGATCATGTTCCCGAACTTTTCCCCGGGCAGCGCCAATTCCACGATCGAAGGCTGGTACTTTGCCGTCTTTGACAACACTGCCAACACGTACGTTGTCCGGCCGATCCAGATTGCAGACATGCCTGATGACAGGATCGAGTTCTCTGTCGAGGCCTCAAACATCGGGGACTACGACAGGTTCGTTTACTGGGTGGATGTGTCGGTGAGGCTCAACGCCACGCTGGGCGAGCCCGACTACCTTATGGACTATGCCCCGTGATCACGCGACGCTGGACGACACCGTTCTGGCGACCGTTATCTCTTTTTCCAGCGTAAAGCTCTCGCCTGACACCTCGTCAGTCACGGCGTAGGTGAGCAGATAGCCGCCTGCCGGGAACGGGCTTTCCTGCGTCAGCGTCAGCTCAAAGAACAGCTCGGTGTTGGGCCTGTGGGAGATTATGCTTCCGACCGGCACGTCCTCTATCGACTGGAGCTCGGTGCCGTTTGCGCCTGCTATAGTATAGTCGGCAGTCATGTTCATCAGGTACAGCGTTTTGCCCCGGTCGTCGAGCACAGACATGTGGTTAAAGCCGACAGGCTCGACGTAAAGCACTATTGCTTCGCCGGGCGTAAAGATGTCCCCGTGCTCCTCGTACACGCCATAGCCGGAGGCAGAGTACGGCTCGACAAAGGTGCTGAACGTAGAGTTGAACTCGGTCTGGTTCCACACCGACAGGTACAGGTCCTTTATAGAGTCCAGCGTCATGTTCGACGCCGCGGTGCTCGCAGGCATGGTTGACGTCTGGTTCTGCGCCGCCGCTGCTCCGGAGACTGCGATTGTTGCGGCAATAGCGATTACCGTTGCAATGAAAAATTTGTCATACATTGGCAGAGAGTTGCGCGCTTTCCTCTTAATTGGTTCGATGGCATCTACGGGAAAAAGTTCCGTAAAAGAAAGGTAAAAGGCGCCTGGCGATCCTGCATCAACGACCTAGTTACAGCCTTTGCCGTTAAAGTCGCGTTTTTTTGTCTGATGCAGTGTTGTCCCGCCAAGCGCCAAAGTCAAGCCATGAGTATCGGCGCTATCATCGATATATATTGACATTAATTACATAAAAACATTTTGATTTGCAGGCATTTTCGATAAAACATCTACCAAACACTATTTTAATGGTAGTATAGCATGATTTCACAAGTTTTTTACAATCCATATGCATGATTTTTATCTGCGCGAGCCCCACCGGATTTTTACGGCCCTTTCCAGTCCACTTTCTGGAAGCTGCCGTAAGTGCCTGAATACTTGAAGTCAAGGAAGCCGTCGCTTGCGACGACCGTTTTAGTGGACGACATTTCCATCCTTGTGGCTTCAAAGCCCTCCGGCAGCTCGATTATCGCGCGGTGGATCTTGCCGGTGACGGGGTTCCTGATCGGCTCTAACCACGCTTCTGCGACGTCGCCGACCTTGACGCGGCTGTTGAGCCCCTTTGCCTGAAAAGTTATCCGCGCCCGGCGCGGCTCCTGCATGTTGTCAATCGTGCTTTTGTAAACTTCAAACGGCCCGCCGCCGGCCTCTCCGGTGATTATTTTTGACAGCGCGCCAAACTGCTCGTCGTCTGTGCGGTCGTCGATGTAGAGTGAAGCCCTGCCGCGGCCTTCGTGTATGGCGCCCGGCCACGAACCGATAAACGCCATGTTCAGTTTCTCGAACCTGACGCTACCGTACTTGCCCTTTATGACATGGATGCCGCTGACCCCTTCGCAGTTACCATACGTGGGCTTTGCGTTGAACTGGCACGGGCAGCCCCAGTCGCAGTTGCAGGCGTCGAGGTAGTAGACGCGCATCTGCCATTTCGTCTTTGGCTTCACTGCACTTTAGTAGATACAGATCTATTTCTGTTTTTTTCCAACTTACACTTTTAACGCCGGCCATTCTTTGCAGAATAGTGCAGCTAAACGCGATAATATCCCGGCTGCTCGCCGGCCGGGGCTGCAGCAAGCTGCTTGCCGGCGACGGGATAACAACCGCCGAGCTGAGCATAAAGGGGATGCAGGGGATATTTGAGGCAATATCTGTGGACGCTCAGTCGGCCAAAAAGAGCGTGCCTGAAGTTGGGCAGGCCGCAAGCGTCGCCAAGAACCTGGACGAATACCAGTTCCTCATATGCTCGCTGGTGCCTTCGCTTCCAGACTCTGACCCGTCAAAGCTCCAGCTGCAAAAATACCGGGTAGGCATCGTCGCGGCGTTTGCGATGCTGGCATCTCTGCTGAAAGAGATCAGTCCGGAAGACCTTGCGCAGTGGAACCGGCACGCCAGATCGCTCCTGGAGGAAACGTCCGAGGCGTACGTGAAGGCGAAATCAAACGCCAAGCTGCAGGTCACAGGCCACGAAGAAGCGTTCGAGTTTTTTGGAGTGCCGGCGGAAAAGGTAGACGCGGCGCTCGCGGCTTTTTACGGCCGGTAGCCAAGGCATAAATGGGCAAGTTTTTGCGTAATAGCAGTGGTAATTGCAGTCGCGCTGGTAGAGCCGCAGTACCCAGTCAACGTGGGCCACGTCGCAAGGCTGATGAAGAATTTCGGCCTCAAAAAGCTGTATCTTTTAAAGCCGCGCTTTGACAGGGCGGAGGCAGTGAAATACTCCACCCACGGCAAGGACGTGCTTGCGGCCGCCAGGCCCGCGACTCTGGCGCAGCTGAGAAAAAGGTTCGACGTCCTGATCGGCACCACTGCAATCCCGGCGACGAGCAGGCTGAACGTCGTGCGCGAGTCGATCAACGCGGAACAGATGGCCGGCATAATCTGCGCCGCCGACAAGGATTTCTGCATCGTGCTCGGCAGGGAGTCGTCCGGGCTCAGCAACAGCGAGCTTGCCCTGTGCGATCTAGTGGCCGTCGTTGACACAAAGACAAGGTACAGGACGATGAACATCGCCCACGCGCTCGCGGTGCTGCTCTACGAGATTTCAAAAAACAAGCCGGAACTGCCTGCGAAAAAGAGCAAAAAAAGCGTCGGCCCTGCGTCGCAACAGGATATCGGCCTCCTGATGCAGTATGTAGCCAGGGTGGCTGACGCCGGCAACTATGACCTGCACAAAAAGCCGTTGCTCGAAGCGGCCCTCAAAAAGCTGCTGGCAAAGGGCGCGCCAACTGCCAAGGACGTCATGCTGCTAGTCTCGCTGTTGAGGCGCAGCCTGCTGGCGATAGAGCGGAAAAAGTGGACGGCACTGCCTTAATATATCTACGATTGCTGCCTGCAATCATGCAAGGAATCCAAAAGACAAAGTGCGCCTCATGCGGCGTCATGTTCATGTCCGACAGCGGCTCGACAAAATGCCCATCATGCGCGTCATCGCACGGCAGCGACGATCACCACGGCATGGGCGGATGCGGCTGCGGTCATAGCCACTAAAAAAATTATTGAGGATGCATTACTGGCCCGCCCAATGCACGTCATTGCGGACCAGCGCATCTCTCTTTTCTTGTATTTTGTTTTCTCGCTTGCTTGCATCACGTACTTTTTAGCACGACTAGGCCTGCGCACGCATCACCACAGCTTTTTCGAGATTGCGCGGTTGCAACTAACCGGCGAGCGCTGCCATCCCATGACGGCGGCTCCCGACTCGCGTTTTCTCTGTTATCCGGCTTTAGTTTGACCTCTGCTTTTCACGGCTATTCCTGCATACGTACGTCAGCTCCGCACTTGTTTTGCTAGTCTGTCTTTCATTACTGCCTGTAGGTGCCTGTTGCGCACCGCCTTCGTTTTGCGCATCATCAACTGGAATGAAAGTTTGAAAAACGGGCGGGTCAACATTTTTGGCGCCCGGTGTCAGCTTACAATGAAATTGGTAAGATTTATGACGTAATCAAGCGGAGATAGCTGGCATGGAGCACTATGATCTTGCGCCGAACCTGAAAATCTGCCGGGTTCTTAACGGCATGTGGCAGGTCGCAGGGGCGCACGGGCGCATTGACCCGCAGGCGGCGGTGGAGGAGATGGTCAAATACCATGATGCCGGCTTTACCGCATGGGACCTCGCGGACATTTACGGGCCGGCGGAGGATTTCATCGGGGACTTTAGGCGCAGGCTGCCAGAGCAGGAGCGGCATAAGGTACAGGCGCTCACAAAGTGGGTGCCAGAGCCCCAGAGGATCACAAGGCAGATGGCGCAGGCGAGCATCGATAGGTCGCTCAAGCGGATGGGCGCCGGCTCGCTCGATCTGGTGCAGTTTCATTGGTGGGACTACAACAACCCATACTACATCGATGCTCTCAAATATCTGTCGGATCTGCGCGACGAGGGCAAGATAAAGAACGTCGGCCTCACCAACTTTGATACCGAGCGGATGCAGGTGATGAAAGACGCCAGCCTGCAGATAGTGTCAAACCAAGTGCAGTATTCCATAGTCGACCGCAGGCCGGAGGTAAAGATGGCGCATTTTTGCCGCGGCAACCAATCAAGCCTGCTTGCGTACGGCACCATCTGCGGCGGCCTGATGTCAGAGCGCTACCTCGGCAGGCAAGAGCCTTATTCAGAGCTCGACACGGCGAGCCTGAAGAAATACAAGCGCATGATCGACACATGGAGCGGCTGGGAATTGTTCCAGGAGTTGCTGTCGACTCTGGACGCAATAGCGAAAGAGCACCGCGTTAGCATTGCAAACGTCGCGGCGCGCTATATCCTCGACAAGCCGGCGGTTGCCGGGGTGATCATTGGCGCGCGCCTTGGGATCGCAAACCACAGAGATGATAATGCGCGCGTATTTGATTTTAGGCTGGACAAGGACGACAACAACAGCATTGAAGAGGTCTGTAAAAAATCAAACAATCTGTTTGAGACGATCGGCGACTGCGGCGATGAATATAGATAAAAAAAGAAGTTTGCTTGCGGTAGACGTGACCCGCCCCGTGTTCAGAAATAGTCGTCGTCAGACTCTGCCTGGTCTCTGAGGTCGTCGAGCTCGTCTAGCCACTCTTTGCCGGACTTGATCTCCCATTTCATCTCTATTTTTGCCGGCGGCGCGAGCACGTCCCTTATGCGAAAGACGGCCAGGGGGATTTTTATCCTGCTCATGGCATCTATCTGGCCGTCGGAAAACGCGCCTTTTCCGATCTTTACCCAGCAAAGCGCAGTCGGGTTGGCAAGCATTGTGCCGTCGTACTTGCCCCGCTGGCCCACCTTGCACGCCAGATACTCAAATACAAAGCCGCCATCGGCAGGCCTGGATGTCTCCTTTACTTCGGCCATGATCCCGTCCATCAATCTGATTTTGATCTTGCGATCCCCCTTGCTGAAAGCTAGGACGTTGTCTTGACAACTGTGGATGTTTTCAAGCGAAATGTACGCCCAGCCCTTCTGGTCACAGCCTTCCTTGTAGTATAATTCACTCAGCGCGACCTTGAGAGGCGGCGTTATTTCCATGCTCATTTACTCTGCCATTGAAATCGTGGACATAAAACTATTCGGGCGACCAGATCGTTTCGCGCCGGCCGCCGTTTCCACCGCATTCCGTGCATAATCCCGTCCCCATCCCCTTGCAGTCATAGCACGTCTGCCAGCCCGGCGAAACCTTGCCCGAGCCCCCGCACTTGAAGCACGTCCTCCTGCCGTTGTTGCAGAACGTGCATTTCTTCCATACTTGTTTGCTTGACATGAAGCCAAATTTCATTGCAAGTTGACACCTACTTCAAAGTATCGATATCTACTAAAAGTTCTAATCGTGCCACTGCTCTATGTATTCTATTGTCGGAATGCAGACACTGGGCTTGCAATGTATCAGACAATACCTGTGTGGGTTGCGGTGTTCGAATATGCCCGTCTTGTCTGAAAGAACCTGATTACTGCAAGTGTGAAAACAAACACGAATGCTGCAAGATTTAGAACCAATACAAGTTTACGGTCAAGGTCAACCTCACATTGTCTGTGCAGCTTACGTCATGATGTCTACGGTTCGCAACCTATTCCATCACTATCGCCATCAAATTCATGAGGGTCAGGTTGTAAGACTCTAAAGTTCCTGTAAGAAATTTCACCACAATCCAAATCCGGTGGACTAGCCGGTATGCACACATCTGGATACGAAGGGTCACAATTCATCTCTCCAAGCGGAGCAGCAGGGGCTATTATTGAAGTGTCATTGACTGTAAT
>DASTTF010000039.1:0-5268 GCA_035760305.1 Nitrososphaera sp. | reverse complement strand
GGGCTCCTCAAGCCTTGCACGCCGTCCGGCATCATGGAGCTTTTGGACTATTACAAGATAGACGTCGCCGGCATGGACGCGGTCGTCGTGAACCGCAGCAACCTGGTCGGCAAGCCGCTGGCGCTGCTGCTGCTGGAGCAGGACGCGACCGTGACCGTGTGCCATTCAAAGACCAAGAACCTGGACGAAAAGCTGCGCAGCGCCGACCTTGTGGTGACCGCGGTCGGCAACCGCCAGCGCTTTACGCTCACCGCCGACATGATAAAGGAAGGCGCGGTGGTGATCGACGTGGGCACCGCAAGGCTCGACAACAAGGTCGTCGGCGACGCCGACTTTGGGTCGGTGAAGCAAAAGGCGTCGTGGGTGACGCCCGTGCCCGGCGGGGTCGGCCTTATGACCCGGGCGATGCTCCTGAAGAACACCGTGACCGCCGCTTCAATCGCAAAAGAGATGAGCAGGTAGCTGGCCGGCAAGCAGGACGTACGGCAGCGGATGCTTGAAAAGCGCAACGCGCTCGACGCAAACGAAGTCGCGAGGCGCAGCAAGCGCGTCCAAGAGCTCTTGCTAAACAGCAAGGAGTTCAAATCCGCCAAAGTCATTGGCGCGTACCATGCGTTTGGCTCTGAAGTAAGGACAGACCTGATAATCGAGCGGGCGCAGGCGCTCGGCAAAACAATCGCGCTGCCAAGCGTCGAAGGCGAAAGCCTGGCGTTCTACGAGCTGTCGTCGGGCAAGTACCTGGTCAAGGGCAGGTTCGGCATAATGGAGCCGCTGCCCTACAGACCTGTGGACAGGATGGACCTGCTGGTCGTCCCGGGCGTTGCGTTTGACAAAAAAGGCTACAGGCTCGGGTACGGCAAGGGATACTACGACAAGTTTCTGGCCAGGAAAAATGTGTCTTCCGTCGGCCTCGGCTACTCGTTCCAGCTGCTGGAGATCCTGCCCAAGGGCGAATACGACAAGAAGCTTGACGCCATAGCCACCGAAGACGGCGTCCACTACGCCTAGCGGGCAATGGCCCTTCTTGCAATGTCTGTCCTGTAATGGTGGCCGTTTTCTCCCCATCGTATCTTCCTGACTGCCGAATACGCGTTGTCAATCGCCTGCCTTGCATCCCTGCCAAGCGCAGTCACACCAAGGACGCGGCCGCCGTTCGTCACTATCCTGTTCTGCGGATCGCGCGCAGTGCCAGCGTGGAAGACCGTGACGTCCCGGCCAAAGTCCGAGTCGAGGCCTTCGATCACCCTGCCCTTTTCATAGCTGCCGGGGTAGCCGCGAGCGGCCATCACGACGCAGACTGCTGTCTGGTCCTTCCACTTGATCGGGGGCATAGAGTCCAGCCTGCCGTCCACCGCCGCGTCGACGTACTCGTAGAGGTCGGACTCCATCCTCATCATTATGGGCTGGCACTCGGGGTCGCCCATCCTCGCGTTGAACTCGAGCACTCGGGGGTCGCCGCCTTCGCCGACCATTATGCCGGCGTAGAGGAAGCCCTTGAACGGCGTGCCGCGCCTTTTCATCATCTTTATCACCGGCTCCATCACCTGCTTCACTATCTTTTCGTGGAGATCGCTATTGACCACCGGCGCGGGTGAATAGGCGCCCATGCCGCCGGTGTTGGGGCCCCTGTCGCCGTCAGATATCCTCTTGTGGTCCTGGCTTGAGGCGAGCGGCATCATCGTCTCGCCGTCGCAGAGCGCAATGAACGACGCCTCTTCGCCCGTGAGCCGCTCTTCGACGACTATTCTGTCGCCTGCAGCTCCGAATTCCTTTTTCGTCATCATGCTGTCGATGGCCGCAACGGCCTGATCCGCGGTGTCGCACACGACCACGCCCTTGCCGGCGGCAAGCCCGTCGGCCTTTACCACCAGCGGCTTTTTCTGTTTTTTAACATAATCCTTGGCCTCTTGCGCGTCGGTGAATATCGCAAACTCTGCGGTGGGTATTCCCGCGTCGCGCATGAATTCTTTGGCAAACGCCTTGCTGGCTTCGAGCATCGCAGCGCTCTTTGATGGGCCGAATATGCGCAGCCCATACTTTTCAAACGCGTCGACTATGCCGAGCGAAAGCGGCTCCTCCGGCCCGACTATTGTGAGCAGGCCCTTGCCCTTTGCGAACGACGCTAACTTGGCGATGTCGTTCTGCCTGATGTCGACGTTTTCAGACGTGCCGCCGTTGCCGGGCGCGAAATAGATCTTGTGTCTGCTCTGCGAGATCTTCCAGCCGAGCGCGTGCTCCCTCCCGCCCGAGCCGATGATGAGGACGTCCACAGCGGCTGTAAAATCAGTCGGATAATAAAACGTTTGATCAAGCTTCTCCTACTTTATTCGCGTCCCCTTTTAAGCGATATGCGTGTCTACCTTGCATGAGCTCAGAAGCCGAGAACGGACGCGCCCGGAGGGGCCTGGCGTCTGCCAGCGAGGAGACGAGGCAACGGGTCGCGAGGAAGGGCGGCATCGCGCCGCACCAGAAAAGGGGGCTTGCGGCGGCAAACCCGGAGACGAGGCTGAGGGTGGCCAAGGCCGGCGGCGAAGCCCGGGCTCTTGACAGGGAAGGGCTCTCTGAGGCCGGAAGGCGCGGGGGCGAAGTCGTCAAGGAGCGCTACGGCTCCGAGTTTTACCGGGAAATCGGCGAGAAGGGCGGAGGCGCAGTGAAGGAGCGCTACGGCTCCGAGTTTTACAGCGAGATCGGCAGGCGCGGCGGCGAGACGGTGAAGCAGGAGCGCGGCGCAGAGTACTATTCCACCATCGGCAGGAAGGGAGGCGAAGCGCGCACGATGGCCGAAAAGCCACAAGTAAAGCCTGCCGACAAGCCGACTGACGTGTCAACCGCGGCCTAGCAAATTAACGCTGTCTTCAGCGATTGCCTGGAGGAACTCTACGTATTCGCTGTCCGCGAATTCCATGCTCGCGAACCTGTTTTCCTCTGCCGCTTTTCTCACGCTTTTCAAATGATAGCATTCGTCACCGCCTGACAGAGTGGTGAAGTAAAAGTCCTTGCAGGAGCAGAACCCGAGTTCCGGGTCTGCCCAGTACTCGTTGTCCCTGCCCACCACTATCCACAGCTTTTTCCCGCTCGGCAGGAACAGCATCTGCTTGACGCTGCCGGACGTGACCGCGTCGTCGACGCGCGACATTGGTTTATTTGCCTGATCCGGACTATAAAAAGCGTGAAGGTACGGCCGCTACACCCGCACGCCGCGCTCTTGCTGGAAGACGACAAGAAGTACGTCGCGGTGTCGGACCTGCACATCGGCCTTGAAGCCGAGCTGGCGTCAAAGGGGGTGACGATGCCAAGCCTAGTGGCAGGCATGCTCGGCGAGCTCTTGGGCTTGGTAGAGTCAGAGCGCGCGGACGGCGTTATCCTGCTAGGCGACATAAAGCACACGGTGGGGTCGATAAGCAAGCAAGAGTGGGACGACATCCCGGCATTCCTGAAGCAGCTGGCTGCAAAGGCAGAAGTGTACCTTGTGCCGGGCAACCACGACTCCAACATCCGGCACCTGCTGCCGGCGAGCGTGAACGCGGTGAGCGCAAAGGGGATGGCGCTTGACGACACGCTCCTGGTGCACGGCCACTCGATGCCTTCGGACGTGCGCTCGAATGTGGGCAGGATAGTGATGGGGCACGTCCACCCGGTCTTTCTGAAGAAGGGGAGCGTGGTGCACGGCCAACGGGTCTGGATATACATGCAGGCCCGGAAGGAAGCGCTCTTTTCCGAGGAGGGGGTGATCGAGGTCGTGGTTGTGCCCAGCTTTAACCCGCACCTGAACGCGACAGGGAGGTACTACCACAGGTCGATATCGCCCATTGTTACAAGGGTGATGGAGGCAGGTGTGGACAAGTGTATAGTCGCGACGCTGGATGGGTCGGTGGTTGGCGATGCTGATGTACTACCGGATATACTGTAACAAGGGCGTATTGCGGAGGACCCTAAGGTTAGTAAAATAAGTTTGACATACAATGGGGTCGATTGCGGCCCGGTACAAATCTGGCTCCGTCGTCATCTAACACATAGGCGGGCCCAAGGGTGTCAAGACCGTGAGAGGAAGCAGAAACCAAGGCAGTAAGCCATCGGGGCGGCTACATAGCCCCTGCCCAATTTCATGGCGCGCTTAGGCAAACTGCACCAAGATCGCCAAAGTCTTGTCTTTTATCGGCGTCATTGCCTCGTAAAGGTAATTCAAACTTTTGTCAATGCCTGCGCCCAGCCGCTTTGCATGCGTTACTTCTTGCGGCATTTTTGCCGTAAAGCGAAATTCAGGCGGCGTAATTTTGGACCACCGGCTTACGGTTAATTTGTTAGGTATGCGATAAAACGAAGAATCGATCTCGACATAGTCAAAGACTTTGCTATAGTATTCGAGATACTTTGCACCTTCAAGACCTTTAGGGTAAAAGTGATCTAGCCAAGCGCTATAAGACCAGCCCGAACAACCGACATAGAGCCTCATTAGCTTACTATATTAGCAAGCCGTATTTTAGATTGTCAATTTTCAAATACTCTATTGTGCATAGTAAAACATGGGTTTCTTCAAGAAAGTAAAAGAAAAAACCGAAGAAGGTCTTGATAAGGGTGCAGAGATGGGCAAAGCCGGCTATGACAAGAGCAAAGAAGCAGGCGAACGTGGCTATGACGCGACAAAAGAGGCCACAGAAAAGGGCTACGACAAAACCAAAGAAAAACTTGAATAAATAATAGTTATCGCGGCTAGTGCCGATTTACTATCTTTATTTCTTTTTGTATGCTTGCAATGTTTAGGGATACGTCCTGATATTATTTTAGGTCGTTTAGATTAATGCCAATTCTGCGAACTTGCTCGTTTATGGTATCGACTGCCTTATCGTGCTGTTTCATTCGCAGATTGTACGCTTTTGCTTCAGCTAGAATTGCATTTAGTGTCTTTATGATTTCTTCTTGAGTCTTGATATGGCTTGCTGCCATGAACAAAAACGCTCTCAATGTTATTTAATATTGACAGTGGTTGCTACGTTATCTACGCCGGGCAATTTTCAAGTCTTTATTTGTTAGCGAAACGGCAGCTGTTTTACCTGCGTCGTAAAGTTCTGCGTTCAATTTGCCATGTTTCAAATCACTTAATACGATTCTTTTGTCAAAACTTGGCATGACCAAATCGGCATACTTGGTTTCTTGAAGCGATGCAACAACTAGCAAGCGATTCGAATACGATTTTATCAAGGTCATAATTCGAGCAATTACCTTCTTGGCTTCTTTTTTCTTGATATTTGGGTCGTCAAACAAGTCTAG
>DASTTF010000038.1:0-3658 GCA_035760305.1 Nitrososphaera sp. | reverse complement strand
TGAACGCCCCAGCATAAGACGAGCAGTAGCAGTTAGCAACTGCTACTTTTTCAATTATATTCTGTTGGCATTGCGGTCCTGATTGCAAGACTAGGTAGTGTCGTTGTGATCTTTTTCCTTGTGATCGTCAAGTTCATGGTCTGAATGAAACGACCGGCCACAGACTTCGCATTTGGCAGAATTGCGCGACCAGGCGGAAACCGACATGGCAACAATACCACAACATGACATTAATCGTTTTTGTAGGAAGGCTCTGGAAGAATCGGGTGCTGTAAAAGAAATCGCCCTGCCAGGGCGTGACTCTTGCACGATTAGCAGGAGCGATTGTATGTTCGTATTAGGGATACGAAAAGTCGGTCTGGTCTTCGACTCGATCCTGATGAAGGGATTCAATGTTAAAAGGTTCGTGGATCTATTATCTGGTTGCAGGCTCTAGGCTAATCCAGACCTGTACTTGAGTAAAGCGCGGGGAGTGGGATTCGAACCCACGTGTCCTTTCGGACATGGGATTAGCAATCCCACGCCCTGCCAGGCTAGGCGACCCCCGCCCGCTCATTTCATGTGGCATGTGACAATATATACCATATGCGGCAGCACTGCCTGGCTGTAGCGGCGTTGCTGGGCTTTTCTTTTGAGATCTATTGCGTACTCAAGACGGTTATGTCCTTCCAGGACGTACGCGATTTTTCAGAGTAGGCGCCGAATGTCTTTTCGTCGCTGTTGTAGAAGAACGAGCTTGTCCCGCCTCCATCGCCGTCCCTGTCATATCCCGCGTCGTCGTCTTTGTCGACCAGCTCTTCTCCGTCAACTACGAGCCTGACGTGCAGATTGTCTGTCTCTTCGTTCTGCGTTATCCACCACTCTACGTCGTACCAGTGGCCTTTGTCAGCCTCCGGTATCTCGTCTCCCTTTGCTATCACTTCGTGCAGGTCCTGGCCTTCGTGGTCGTGATCCCGCTTGCTTACCATCCAGCCGCCGTCATCCGATTTTATCAGGAACGAAATGTGCGTCGTTTTGTCTACGTAGGCAAGCATCGCCCAGAACGAATCCCAGGATTTGTCTGTTTCTCCCTGCTCGTCGAGCCTGACCTTCATCTTTCCGTGTATCTCCTCGCCGTGCGCCTCGTTAGCCAGGACAAGCGTTGAATGCCTGTCATCGTCATCCAGCTCTGGCTCCAGTATCATGATTTTGTCGCCGTCATCTTCTACCACCTTTGCATATCCGTGTCCGGGGTGTACAAGGAGCCACGTTCCATCAGGAGATTCGTATCCGCTGCTCGTGCCCTTCCACGTTTCAGAATCGTCGTTCAACAGCTCGTGCTCTGTTGTTTCGGCCGAAACGTTCTGAATGCCTCCTGCTGTGGCCGCAGCGAGTAATAGCGGCGCCAAAAGGAGAGGCGCAAAACTTCGCCTAGATATCCACGGTAACGACGTTGTCGCCTTTGTTGTTTTGGTGCTGTTCTGTTTCATTTTTGGTTCGCAGAGCTCGGCTAGAATATTTGATTTAAGAGTCACGGTAGAGCTAGCTGAAGTGAATTTCTATACTCTCTTGAACATGATGCTGATTTGGAAAATGGTGCAAGTGATTGTCATGGTTTTGAAAATCCCTGATCTATTGTCGCAGTCCAGCAACCCCGGCATGCGGCAAAATCTGCCTAGCGTTCTTTTCTTTTATGCAGCTAAATGGCGGGCAAAACTGGATCATGATCACTGTCGTTCAGGTGCAAGATTTCACAGGTATAAAAGAACTAACTGCTTCTGGACTGGCAGCACTGGCAACGCGACCCCCCTACCTGCAAGGCGCGCGGCCAGTTCTTTTGCACTTGTCTCGACATGCTACACTAGAAACGCGCGCGCCTATCCCTGCTCAAGGAAAGGCTTGTAGCGCTCGACAAGCTCTGCGAGCGGGAAGCGCTTCTTGCCGACTATCTTGATGTCGACGCGTGGCTTTTTCCCTTTTTCAATCTGGATGATGTTGTAGCAGTTTTCAAAGAACCCGCGGAACCTTGTCGTCGATGCCGTGCCGGCGTACGCGATTTCAAGTCGGCCAAGGTTCCATACCCACGGCCGGTGCTTGTGGCCGCACAATACGAGGTCCACGCCAGAATGCAGGCACGTGCGCAGCGTGTCGCCCGCGTCGAGGATGATTATCTTGTCGGTGCCGGTGTCCGGTATGCCTATCAGGTGGTGGTGCATCGCGATTATTTTGGGCTTTGTCTCCGGGAATTTGCTCAACGTCTTTTCCATCCACTGGTTCTGCCGGTAGCCCACCTCGCCCTCGTCCCTGTCCGGCCGTGCCGTGCCGAGCGTGACGACAAAGGCTTCGTCAAACTCGTAGATCTGCTTTGACGGGAAGAACTTTTTGAACAGCAGGTAGCCGGTGTGCCGGTAGTCGTGGTTGCCGGCGACGACGATGATGTTTGGGCAGGCAAAGCGCTTGAGCTCGTTCCTTGCCTTTTCAAACTGGAAGAGCAGGCCGTCGTCCGTCAGGTCGCCCGTGACTATTATGGCATCAGGCTTTAGCCTGTTGACTTCATCGACGACGGCGTCAAAAACGCTCTGGACAAAAAGGCTGCCGATGTGGATGTCTGATAGCTGGACTATTTGCAAGCCGAGGTACATCCGCACGTGGCATTATTTAACAATGTGCGCGCAAAGCAATATTAACGCCCTGACCCGCCCTTAGAGCAACCGGTTTGCCAAAGCGCAAGATAAAGGAGGAGAAGCCGAAAAGGAAGCTGGGCAAGAAGGAAATGCTGATAGTCCCGGTCGCCATGGGCGGCGCCACCCTTGTCGCGCTGGTCATCATCCCGCTCTTTGCGCCGCCGCCCGATCCTACTGGGGTATGCCTCAAGGCGCACAACATTGAAAGTTTCCAGCTTCATCCCAGAATCCAGGTAGTAGTTGACGGCAGGCAGATGCTGCTGCCAGCCGACGTCGGCAAGGAGCCCAAGGAGGGCCAAGTGGATGAGTGCCTGCGACCTATTCACACCGACGAAGAAGGCAACGTCGTCCACATCGAATACATCAGGCCGATCAGGTTCACGCTGGGCGACTTTATGCGGATCTACAACAACACCAACATGATAAGCGTCGTCGACAACTCCACCGGCACCAGCGTTGAACAAATGCTGAACCTTACCGGCTACAACATCGAATACTCGTACTTTTCAGAGGTAGGCGAGTTCACCAAGGTGGCCAGCGCCTTTGACACGCCGCCGTTTCCTGCCAACAACCAGATGGTAGCTCGCATTGAGCTCGTGTCGAAGCAATAGAATAAATAGCGAAAAAAGCGCCGCCTCTCTGATTTGGCCAGCAAGACTGCGGCGGTAATCAGGGGCGACGGCACCGGGCCCGAGCTCGTCAGCGCAATGACAAAGGTTTTGAAAGCTTGCAATTCCAAGGTTGAACTAGTTCCATGCGACGCAGGATCAGAGTGGTGGGAAAAGAACGGCGGCAATTCCTACATCTCGCCAGAGGTGTGGAAGCTGCTCGAAGAATCTGACGCCTGCTTCAAGGGGCCGACTACCACCGTGCCGGTGCCAAACGCGCCGCGCAGCGTCGCTGTAAGCATCCGGCAGAAATTCGAGCTGTACGCAAACATCAGGCCTATCAAGACGTACAAAAACGCCGAAAAGCAGCTTGACTTTGTCTGCGTG
>DASTTF010000037.1:0-7617 GCA_035760305.1 Nitrososphaera sp. | reverse complement strand
CGAGGTTGTCATGATTCCTTGTAACCTCTATGAGTTGCTCGGTAGACGGCCTGTTTGGGCTTACTGTATAAGATGAAAGAATGACTGAATAATCGACGTTGCTCGCTTGCATGGTGCGAAGCAGCATCTCTAGCCTTTCCTCCAGCGGAAGATATTTCGTTCCTTCGTAGTGGTTGAGATGCACGTGGCAGTCTATTATCATCGATTCAGATCACTTTTGCAGGGGCGTACTCGGAATTTATCCACTCTATGAAAGTAGCGTAGTTCATGGAACGACTATCCCTTATGTAGTTTGGCAGAATCTTGATAAACTTGAAGTCATTTTTTAGTTGAAATGAGAGCACAAGGTCTCTTATCTCCTCTTTCACGACCCTTTCTGCATATTCTTGAGCAGACATTTTGTCGGCATATTCACAGTAATTGAATAACCTTCCACCTGCGATTATTCTTCGCAGATTTAATTTGATAGCCAACTCTCTTCTAGCGTCATACAGCATGGACGCGATACCAAGCCCTCTCGAGTCAGGGTGGGTAGAGACGTCTGCACCATAAAGGCTATCTCCATTAAGAGTATGGTTTGTAAACATGCCGTTAGCAGTTGCCTGCTTCCAAGTGTGATCCTCATAATCGGATGGCAATGAAATTACAAGGCTACTTGCAGATGCTATTATCTTACCATCCAACTCCGCACAAATCTGCCCCTCTGGAAATATCTTGACGTGACTTTCGAGATGGTGCGCCTGCCAGATTGCGCCATCAATAGCCATGTAAGGAAATGATTCTTTTTGCAGTTCGATGATTTTGGGTATGTCATCCATGGTAACGTTTCTTATTGTGACCTTGTTACCTGCTAATTCATGCGCCGCTGACACTTTAAGGTCGCATAAGGTTTGTGCATCTGGTATAATAGCTATGCGCGACCGTGCGAGCACCTACTGTCAACTATTCTTGGACCCGCAAATAGTCTCAATATTGTACGAGCCGACGACAGTTAACAGTACCTTTTGCAGATACCGGCATGTAAATCATCGGGTGCTCGCTGGCGATATAGAGCACGGCTTTTGGTGCCATCACCCGAAGATTGAACAGCGCAATTAGCGTTTCGCGGCTATGTAAATTACCTCATTTTGAAGAGTAATAGATTCCGCGTTCGCATCCCTATGCCTACTTGCCGCCTCTGTTATAGCATTCCAAATTTCGGTCTGTCGCTGCGTTGATTGTTTGGATATCATAAGCTTGATCGGGGCATTGATTGACTGATGGAAGCTTGTAAATTCTTCAGCTGAATCAGCTTTGAAGTTCATGCTTCCGATATGCACAGTCACATCGTGAAGTCCTGCCTGCTTGAATTTCTCCCGTAGCATATCAGTATCAGCAAGGCTAAATGGAGTTGGTGTTCCGGGTGGTGGCGGAGATGCCGCAACTTCCTTCATAGCTGTGGCTATAGCCAGACCAAGGAAAGGAACCTTCTGAGGAGTGGACCAAACTGCTGCGGCAATTCTGCCATCTGGAACGAGTGCCTGACGCATTAATGTAAGCGCACTGGATAAATCTGGAAGGAACATCAGTCCCCATCTAGATATTATGGCATCAAAGTTCGAAGAAGGCAAGGCGAATGACTCGGCGTCAGCTTCTCTGAACTCTATTATCTTTTCCAAACCATTATCTTTTGCTCTTTCTCTTGCAATGGCAAGCATCTGGGGCGAAATATCAATCGCAACTACCTTACCAGTTGGACCCACTTGCCTAGCTGCAGTAACGGCAGGCTCTCCAATTCCCGTGCCAACATCTAACACTTTTTGGCCTTGCCGAATTTGTGCCAGATCAATCAATTTGTCTGATACCCCCTGCGCACTCTGTTCTATGGGCTTCCACCATTTTTTCCAGCCTTCTGCGACGCTGTCCCAGCCTTGACGCTGTTGTACCTTGATTTTTTGTATGTCAGGATTACTACTGTCGCTCAATATCGCAAGATGAAACGCAATTGAAGTATAAAAGAAGTCATCTGTTTAACATGAGACAAGGCTAAAATAATACTCCTTGCATTATATCGCATGGTGGATATTCCTAGCTGGAACGTTGCCGGCGACTGGTTCGACGTCTGCAGCTGCGACGTCCCATGCCCCTGCATATTCGCGCAGGCGCCGACCAACGGGGAATGCGAAGGCGTGCTGGCCTACCACATCAGGAAGGGGAGCTACGGCGGCACGCCGCTTGACGGCATGAATGCGCTGTTCCTGTCGTATTTCAAGGGGAACATATGGGCCGGCGAAACAAAAGCTGCCATCGGGTTCTTTTTCGACGAGCGCGCCGACGGGCGGCAGCGCGAAGCATTGCAGATGATCTTTTCCGGCAGGGCCGGCGGCTTTATGGCGCAGTTTGCAAAGCTGGTCGGCGAGGACCGGGGGACAGAGTTTGTGCCGATAGAGTTCGAGATGGCG
The DNA here is from genome assembly GCA_035760305.1 of Nitrososphaera sp. Taxonomy (GTDB): domain Archaea; phylum Thermoproteota; class Nitrososphaeria; order Nitrososphaerales; family Nitrososphaeraceae; genus Nitrososphaera. The sequence goes on along the minus strand of DASTTF010000037.1, from coordinate 5,176 downwards.
GACGACCTCGCCCATTGGAGCGCGGCGATACCGGGAAGGGTGGCTGCAAAGGCCGAGGCGCTGACAGGCCCCATGACCCCGCCGGGCAAGAGGGTGCAGTTGCTTAACGCGCCTGGGAGCGAGGTGGGGCCGGGGGCCGCCGCGACGTGGGGCAGGGCTGTTGACAACGAGGTGGGCGCGATGGGCTTTAAATGGGACTGGAAGGGCAGGTCAAGCAAGCACATCCCGTTTGACTGGACCGGTCCGTAAGTTTCAAAAGCGGCCGGTTATTTCATCAGCCATGCCCACCAGGGGGCCGCAAACGGAATGTCGCCGTGCATCTTTATCTTGGCTTCTGATCCGTACTTTTTGAGCTGGCCCTGCAAAGCGTCTATTATCCTGATCTTGGCGCCTTTCATGTTGCGCGTTTCCGGCGGCAGGACGGTTTCAAACATCTTTTTTGCGAATTCTTGGGTGAAAAAGACGTCGTAGAACCACCACCCGGCGGCCATTTCGGCCCTGTCGCTCAGCTTGAACCCGTTCTCGGTGTGAGTCATTTCCTGAAGTCCGGAAAATATGCGCTTTACGATTGCAAGATCCTTGTCGAAATCATTGGATACTATTGTAAAGGTTGGAAACATCTGCTGCTGGTCGTTGTCTGACACGCGTATTATTCGCAGTACGGATATTTAATCGAGGGTGTCCGCTTGTCTAGACATTTTTCGGAAACCGGTATTGTTAAATCATCGGATGCTCGCCGATTAGACGCTCCGGTGCACCGACAGCGGCCGCGCCGCGCGCTATGAAAATGACCAGAGCCTTTATCAAATATGCTGTTAAATGCAAAAAAGAAGAGAAGGGCTTCTAGGCGGAGTGTGGCAGTCGGAATATGATATTCCTAGACCTGCTTCGACCTTCTTTTCGCCATTCCCCTTCTCGGGTCCTTCTCTGGGTACGGATCAGGACGCGGCTCCTCTCCCAGCCGCCCGCCGGTAGCGTCGTTGAGCGCCTGGTCGCGCTTTCTCGGGTTCCTCCTCTCCGTGCTCATGATGATGATTGGCATTCAATGCTAATACGGCTTTCATGCAGAAAATATTATAGATATAGCATATGTAATATCGGCATGGCCAAGCGGGTAATGCTATCTGACGAGGCGTACAAAGTGCTAAAGGCCATGAAAAAGGAGGGCGAATCGTTCTCTGACGTGATCTTGCGCAGATTAGGAAAGGGCAACCCTGCCGCCATTCTGGCGTATTTCAAAGAAAGAGAACCAAACCCTGAACTAGCAGACGCCGTGGAAGAGGCAAGCAGGGAACTGCGCAAAAACCTAAAGCTAAGTCGGGTTGACTTTTCCTGAAATGTGCATCGATACATCTCCGGGGCTAAATCTCTATTCGACAGAGATCCGGCGATGAACTAGCTCATGCCGAGCTCCTGCAGTATTGCAGGTATCGCCCGCGGGTCGATGGAAACGTGCAGGCCGTACCCGGTGATTTTTGGAAGCAGGTAGCGCGCCTTTATCAGGCCCTTGGCCGCCTTTTCGTAATCGCCTTTAGAGTGGGACGGCACTCATTGCTCAGGCTTTCAATTGCCGTATGCTTGCCGCCTATGTACTTGGCGAGATAGAGCTTGCGCAATATGTCGCGTTCAACCGGGCCGAGTGCCAACCTGCCATTACAATATGGTGGGTTCTGGTAACTTATCGTCGGTTCGCTTGGCGGCGTCGTGCCTGCCTGTCCGGCCCCTAGTTTTGAATTGTCGCATTTTTCCTTCGTGAAATGATGCACAATGCAGCAGAATTTCACGCTCAGAAGAGCAGCATGAGCGTGTCCGGAACACCGGAAACGCGCGCACCCACTGCCCGCACGGCCGGTTTCCTTGCATCCTGCCTGCCACGCTGGAACGCGCTAAATATTCAATAGTCACCGCCCACAAACATGATGCATGGATTTTGACAAGCTTTGTGGACAGGTGTTTGCGCTCAGCGACGGCGTCAGGTACGCCGGCGTGATAGACGACGCGGGCGGGCAGGTCGCCGGCGGCATGCGCAAGGGCACCGACTCGATAGTCACTGAAACGGACGAGGAGCTCTTCCTCACCCAGACTGCTCTCCGCAAGTCGATGAGGGAGCGCTTTGACGGCGCGATGGGCAGGGCGAGGTTCGCCTACGTCGAGCGGGAAAAGATATCGATCCTGACCTTCTACATGGAGGACAAGATACTGCTAGTCACGCTCGAGCCAAACGTCGACTCGCACACCGCGATGGACGTCGCGGACGACGCGCTGGAGCTGTTAAACGGCAAGGGCTGACGGCGCCCTCATATTTCTTTCAGGAATTCTTCTTTCGGGATTCCAGCCTGATCTAGAATTGACTTCATGACGCCTTCTTTTATCGGGTCGTGCCTTGGCACGGTTGCATGTCTTCCATCTGGATGTGCCAGCTGAATGTGACTGGAACTTTGCCTGTTGACATAAAAGCCATGGCGGGTCAAAACCTTGAGGACTTGCCGCCAGCTGTGGTTTCTGATTTCTGAGACTCAACTACTGTTTAAGCTCGATTATCATGTGCTTGTCTGTCTTTGCCTTTGATTCTACGTATTCCAGGCTGAGCCGGATCGCGTCTTCCATGTTGGCTCTTAGCTCTTCAAGCGTTTCGCCTTGGCTTACCGCCCCGGGCAATTCAATGCACTGGCCGCCATAGCCGCCTTCTGGCTCTTCCCAGTATCTCACGGTAAACTGCCTGACGTTTAGCATGATATCTTCCTGATTGTTCTACGACGTGTTTACAATATAAAGATATATTCAAATTAAGAATGGCAGACCCCAATTTCATATTGTTGCCGACGATGCACCGGGGGCTTTTAAACGAAAGCAGTGATCCGGCAAATCTTATTAGAGATCGGCGCGTACTTACTGGAAATGGTCCCCCAGCCGCTGTCGCTCAGGGTTCTTGCCGCCTACGCCCGGGACGTGGGCCGCGGAGTAGTGCGGCTAGACCACCGGTCCATGGACTCGCTGGGCGTCACGGCGGGAGACACCGTCGAAGTCATTGGCGGCAGGGACGGCGCCGACGCGAAATGCTTCCCGCTCCTGCCTTCAGACGAGGGCCAGGGCATCACGAGGATCGACCCGGCCATCAGGAAAATCATAGGCTCCAATCTTGAGGACACTGTCACGATTAGAAACATTGCTTCCGTCCCGGCCGAGAACTTTGCCGAAAAGCCGGCCGAAGCGCAGCCAGAGGGCGGCGGGGCATCTGAAAGTATTGAACCGGGGACGGCTCCGGTGTTTACCCTCTCCGGCTCGTGCATGGACTTTGAAAAGGAGAGACCAAAGCTTGTGGACTTTATGGCGACGCTTGAATCCGCCGCGCACGGCAAGAGCAGGTACAGGTGCTTCGCTGACGGCAAAAAGACGCTCGGGTGGGATTTCTTTATGCTCGAAATGGACCAGCAGTTCGTGGAAAAGCTGCGCGACGTGTATCCGGACATTGACAAGCAGGAGGCCGGCACCACGGAGGAGAGGCTTGCGCTCTGGATGAACAAGCAGCTCAAAAAGATGAAGATGGACTTTCACCTGAAGCTCAAGGACGTCCCGCAGGAGAAGGTCAAGGGTTTCAGGCTAAACCCCGAGCATTTCAGGGACAAGACCGATGTGGAGGACCTGAGATGAGCAACAGGATTGCAGCAGGGGCTGACCCTCATGGGTCGGGCTGACGGCGCACGCCGCCGCGGCCAGCTGAGCTTTACGCAGCGCTGGCTGCTGATGGTTGCGATTGCGACCATCATCCTTGCCGTCGCGCTGCTCGTCCTGCGCATCAACGTCAGGACCGTCCTTGTCTTTTACGTAATCGGGCTCTCCGTGGTAACCCTGTGGATGATCATAGACGCCAGGTACTTCTCTGCGCCGAGAAAGAACATTCAGGCGACGCAGCCCTGCGCGTGCCCCATATGCAAGCACGAGTATGCAAGGATGTGTCTGCAGGACAGGTGCGCGTGCTGCCTGATAACAAGGGAAGAAAAGGTGGTAGGGCACTCTAGCAGCTCATTGCAGTAACTGCCGGGGTTTACTGCGGGCCCTGGGTTGTGTTTCCAGTGTTTGTCGAATTTCCGGGCGCGCTTGCCGCCTGGGTTTCTCCCGACGGGATCTCTATGAACGGCGTCGCCCCGTCGCCTCCGGTCACCAGCGGCAGGACCCCGTCCCACTGCTGCGTCTTGAGCCATTCCAGGTAGTTCGGGTTGTTCCTCAGCTGCTCGTCGATGATCCGGATTGCCTCGGCCTCCCCCTGCGCCTCGAGGACGTTTGCCTGCCTCAGGCCTTCTGCGTTAGCGATGTTTGCCTGCTGCCGGCCGACGGCAGTTGCCTCCGCCTGCTGAGCCTCTATCTCGATCCTCACAAGGTCGTTCTGCGCCTGGAGCGCCCTCTGCTGCGCCTCGACCTTGGCCTCCACAGCGCGGACAAATTGCTCGGAGAACTGGAATTCCGTGATGGAAATCGCCTCTACTATGACGTTGTATGCCGCCAGCCTCTGCTTTATCTGCTGCTCAATTTCCGTTTTTACGGTCTCCCTCTTTGTGATGAGCTCCTCCGCGTTGAACCTGGCCGTCACCTGCTTTACGGATTCCTGGATGGCGGGGCTGATCACCCTGACCGAATATTCAGGCCCCAGCTGCTGGAAGAGTATCTGGGCGTTCTCCGGGCTTACATGGTAGTTCAGCGCGACTTCTGTGCTGACCTCCTGCAGGTCCTTGGATGCGGACGCCGCGCTCTCCACGGTCTTTTGCGTCCTTACCTCCATCTGAATTACATTGTCCCTGAATGGCGTGACAAAGTGGATGCCTTCCGGCAACGAATGCGCCGTATCGACGGCGCCAAACTGCAGAAGAACTCCCCTGTTGCCCGCTTCCACTATCTTTACGCTGGCGGCCAGGACGATGACTACCACGATAATCCCTATCACGGCGAGTATGGCCGTCTTCGCAAACTTGCGGGACATGCTTGACCCTTCGTACCCTTCCAGCGGCTCTCCTTCGGGAGTCGTCTTGTAGGGCCTCATGCCCCTGAAAGGAGTGCCCCGGCCCCTGAACCTGCGGTCGTATATTATATAGCCGATGATCCCGATGACGATTACCGAAATAGCAATTGCAATAATGGTGCCGACATCTACCATTATCGCCCACCGTTCCTTGCAAATAAT
>DASTTF010000036.1:0-8416 GCA_035760305.1 Nitrososphaera sp. | reverse complement strand
CGGACCTGCTCAAATATCGACTTTATCCTGTCCTTGTCCTTGGCAAACTGCAGGGTTGACGCCTTGGCGGCAGAAGTGTCGACCCACTTTTTGAAATCGTACATTGCCTTGAGCGTCCTTATCGCCGGCTCTGAATAGAGGTAGTACGGCACGTCGCCTTCGGACATTATCACCCTGTTTTCAATCCCTTCCGCAAGGCCCATCAGCGACGCAAGCATCGTCTTGTCCGGGAACTTTTTCGACATTCTGACCAGCACCCTCGCAAGGTCGTCGTAGTTCAGGGTGGCAGAAGGCGTGCACATGGTCACGACCGAGCCAACGTTCTGGTGCGAAAGGACCAGGTTCAGCACGTTTTCAAACCTCGTGAAATCTGCGTCGCCCACAATGTCTACCGGGTTCCTCGGCGATCCGTACGCGGGTATGACCTTTGATATTTCGTCGCGGATGGAAGAGATGTCGGCCATCCCTAGCCCGTACCGAGAGCACGAGTCTGTCGAAATTATCGCGGGGCCGCCCGCATTGGAAACAATGACCACTCCGCCGTCCGGCAGCGGCTGCTTTGAAAACGCGGTGGCGAGATCGAACAGTTCGCCCATCGTGTCGACGCGGATCACGCCGCACTGGGCAAACGCCGCTTCATAGTTTGCGTCAGAGCCGCCCAGCGCGCCCGTATGAGATGCTGCCGCCTTGGCGCCCTCGGCCGTCCTGCCCGATTTTAGCACAATGATCGGTTTTTTCTTTTCAGTCGTTATCCGCCTTGCAATGTCCATGAAGCGCCTTGCGCTGCGTATGTCCTCGAGGTACATCACGATGACACGGGTGTCCGAGTCTTCCGCCAGGAGCTCGAGAATGTCGCTTTCGTCCATGTCAACCTTGTTGCCCATGCTGATGACTTTTGAAAAGCCGATGTTCTGCGCCTCCGCGTCCTCGACTGTTGCCGCGCAGATGGCGCCGCTCTGTGACACGAGCGCGATGCCGCCGTACTTTGGCGTGATCTTTAAGAACGTGGAATTCATCATGTTGTCCTGCGACAGGCTCATGATGCCGAGGCAGTTCGGGCCGATGACCCTGATGCCGTACTTTTTCGCGATTTCGCCGACCTCTTTTTCCAGCTTTGCTCCTGCTTCGTCCACCTCCTTGAAACCCGCGGAAACGATTATCGCGCCCTTGATCCGCTTTTTGCCCACTTCTTCCATGACTGCTGGCGTAAACCTGCTAGGAGCGGCAACTACTGCAAGGTCGACGCTTTCAGGGATGTCGGCCACGCTCTTGTACGCCGTCAGGCCGCCCACGGTCGGGTTTGACGGGGTAACAGGATAGATCTTGCCCTTGAAGTGCTTTGCGATATTGTTAAAGATCGTCTTGCCTACGCCGGGCTTTTCCGAGGCCCCGATTACGGCGATCGACTTGGGAGAGAAGAAGATCGAGTTGGACATGAGGTGAAAGCATGAAAAGATGGTTATAAATGCTCCATCCGGAATTGCTTTTTTACTTGCAGCGACATAATACTTGCATGGCAAGCGGCATGTGGGTCGTGCTGGTAATCCCAGCAATCATTGCGTTCGTGTTTGGCGCGTGGGTCCTTTACAGCGTGATGGTAGACGTGTCAGAAAGGGAGATTTCGCCCTTTACTGTGGTAGGGCCGGACAGGGTAAGGATCAACATAGAGCCGGGCGGCTAGCAACCTTTATTTTCACTTTCAAAACTCTGCAATGCGTTGAGCGCGATAGATGCAGTCGTGGACGCCGAAATGCCCGGGTTGATTTCAGACCTCCAGACGCTGATAAGGCAGCCGAGCGTTTCCGCAAAAAAGCAGGGGCTGGTAGAGTGCGCAAACCTGGTCGCCGAGACGATGCACAAGGCCGGCATCAGCTCTGAAGTATTGTATCTCGACGACAAGAGGATCGCGCCCATAGTGTACGGCGAAGTGACGTCTAGGTCAAACCCCGACAAGACGATACTGTTTTACAACCACTACGACGTGCAGCCCGAAGAGCCGATCGAGCTGTGGAAGGACGAGCCTTTCAGCGGCAAGGTCGAGGGCAACTATATCTTTGGGCGGGGATCGGCAGACGACAAGGGTGAGCTGATCACGCGCATAAAGGCGGTGGAATACTTTATAAAGAAAATGGGCGACGTGCCGTGCAACGTAAAGTTCATGGTGGAAGGGGAAGAAGAGGTGGGGAGCGTGCACGTGGAGGAATACCTGACAAAGTACCGCGACAGGCTCGCATGCGACGGCGTGATATGGGAGTTTGGCTACGTCGACGCAAAAGACAGGCCGATAATCAGCCTCGGCATGAAGGGGTTATTGTACGTGGAGTTGATCGCAAAGGGGCCGGTGAGGGACGCGCACTCTAGCCTCGCGGTGCTCATCGAAAACCCGGCATGGCGCCTAGTGTCGGCGCTTGCAACCATGCGCGACTCTAACGGCAAGGTGCTGATAAAGGACTGGTACAAGGAGGTCAGGCCGTTTACAAAGGAAGAGCTCAGCGTGATATCAAAGGAGCCGTTTGACGACAAAGAGTTCAAGCAGGAATACGGGATCGGCAGGTTTGTAAAGAACGCAAAGGGCAGGGACGTAAAGAAGGCCCTTGTCGGAATGCCGACCTGCAACATCGCCGGTTTCAACTCCGGTTACATCGGCGAGGGCGCCAAGACGGTGCTGCCGGCGCAGGCGATGGTAAAGATCGACTTTAGGCTCGTGCCGGACATGGTGCCGGAAAAGCAGCTGGAGCGCCTGAAGAAGCACCTGAAGCTGCACGGCTTTGGCGACATCGAGGTAAAGTTCATCCACGGAGAGGCCGCCGCCCGAACCCCGATCCGCGACCCGTTTGTCAGGCGGGTGCAGCAGGCCGCAAGAGAAACGTTCGGCTCCGCGGTAACCAGCGTGTCTTCCGCCGGCACCGGCCCGATGTACTCGTTTGTCAAGGTCCTCAAGGCGCCCTGCATATCGGTCGGCAGCACCTTCATGTTTGCACGCATCCACTCGCCAAACGAGTTTGCAAGGATCGACCTTTTGAACAAGGCGACAAAGTGCATCGGCAGGATAATGGAAAGGTTCGCAGGCTAGAGGAATCTGCCGCTGAATTAATAATCCGCCGGGCAATTATACATACATTGAAGCGCGGGCACTATGTTGTCATCGCCGGGGCTGCGCTGTTTGTAATCGGCATCGCAGTCACGGTGGCGTGGGCGCTGCCAATAGCCGAGCAGATCCGGAAAGAGACTGTGCTGCTGCAGGGCAATGAGATTGGCGCAGGGCAGTCGGAATCCCTGTCGCTAGAAGTCGCAGACACCTCAAGGCCGCTGTCGGTGATCGTGGCTTCGTCGAACCCCGCCGTGCAGCTTCAGGTGATCCTTGAAGCGCCAGACGGCCAGCCTGCGATCAATTCCACCTTTGCAGAAAACACGGTCCTGAGCGCGGATCCCACTATTGCAGGAGCCTACCTGCTGACCGTCACAAACACCGGCCAGTCGGAGACGAACGTGGACGTAGTGTTTGGCCGGCTACCCGGGGTGGAGGAAAACAACCAGGTGGCCCTTGAAACGTTTGGCGGCGTGTTTGCTGGAGTGGGCGTGATAATCGCCGGCGTTATCGTCATGATAGCCGGCGTGATTATCATCGTGATTGACAGGAGAAGGCACTTTTAGCGCGTGCAAAAAACCGTTTTAGGGCCGAGGCCGGATGCTCGTTAATGTGAACGACTAGGTGGAAATGAGCGCCCTGTATGCCTGCGCCATTGCCAGGTGCATGGCGCCAGAGTCCTTGTCGTCGCCGCTCAACCGGGACATTTCAGTGTGGTATTCGATGTTGGCCTTGATCGCCTCTTCGTAGCTCTTCCTGATGCTGCTTGCGCGTTCTTCAATGCTGTCGCCCTTCTGGCTGCACGTGACACTTGCGGCCACCCATCGCTCAAAGCTGTTCAGAAACAAGGAATTCGCAGCGGCGGTAACTTCAATGCAAGAGCCGTCTTCCGTCTTTGGCTGCAATTCCTACAAAGCCATAAGGCGTACTCATACATAAGGAATCCGCTCGTATTTTCAGGCTCTGCTTTTTTTGGCGGCATTGCAATTGTTAAATTATAGGCAACGCATATCCATCACAGGGCATTGTCCCGCTATTTCTCTGTAAAATGCAAGCGATGCGGCACCGTACTTGAGACCGGCATACACCAGACCAGCACCAACAGGGACCTGGACAAGCTGACGCGCAGCCAGGAAATAAAATGCCCCCGGTGCCACTTTGCCGCGAGCTACAGCCCTGACGAGTTTTTCCTGGGCAAGTAAAGACGCCTACCAGTAACAAATGAAGTGGATGGGGAGAGATTCGAACTCTCGACCACCTGTGTGTAAGACAGGTATCCTAACCAGGCTAGACAACCCATCCGATAAAACTGCAACCCAGCTGCGCGTATTAATAGTATTGGGAAATGCGCGACAAAGCAGACAAGACGTATTAGAGACGCCGCGCCACATATTTCCATGTCTGAAGAGGACTATAGCAAGCTGTCGGAGAAAGAGATACAGCAGCAAGTAGCCGAGCTCGGCGGCTGGAAGGTCGTCAACGGAAAAATAAACAAGACTTTCGAGTTTGACGATTTCGTGCAGGCGTTTGGCTTTATGACGAGGGTCGCGATGGAGGCCGAGAAGATGAACCACCACCCGGAATGGTTCAACGTCTACAACCGCGTCAGGATCGACCTTGTGACGCACGACGTGGGCGGCATCAGCAACTACGACATCAAGCTGGCAAAGACAATCGACAAGGTTGCAAAGGGCTGATCACTTTACGGGCAGCCTGGCCAGCCTGCTGCTCTTGCATACCGGGCACCTTGAGGCGCCGGCGTGGTCGATGTAGGACGCGCACCAAAAGCACGACTCGCAGAGGAGAAAGTCCCTGTGCACGACCTTTTGCTCAACCGTCATGGGGAGCCGAGCTTGCAGTATGTCGATATTAAAATAAACTGGTGGCGTCTTAGCTAACATTGTTCCACGCCTTAACTTACTTATTTCATCGGGCACATAATACCGCATGGCAGAACAGGGCGCAAGGACCGCGGACATAATAGCCGAATCGCTGCTTGACTGGGGCGTGGACGTGATATTCGGCCTGCCCGGCGATGGCATCAATGGCTTTATCGAAGCATTGAGGCGCCGCAAGGACAGGATCAAGTTCGTGCTGGTCCGCCACGAAGAGTCCGCGGCGTTCATGGCGTGCGCCTACGCGAAATACACCGGCAGGCTGGGCGCGTGCGTGGCGACGTCGGGGCCGGGCGCGATACACCTGCTGACCGGCCTGTATGACGCAAAGGCCGACAGCACGCCCGTAGTCGCGATTACCGGCAGCACGTACTCTGACATGATGGGGTCAAGCTACCAGCAAGACGTCGATTTGCTGCAGCTGTTTTCCGATGTCGCCGTTTACAACAACATGATAAACAGCCCCGAACACGCCGAGATGGCAGTCGACATTGCGTGCCGGAGCGCGATTGCAAAGAGGGGCGTCAGCCACCTGACGATACCCATAGACGTGCAGGAGAAGCAGCTCACCGGCAGGTACTCGCACCACAAGGTCGCCGGCCACACCTCCGACGCTTTTGTTTCCTGCGTGATGCCCGACCCTGCCGTCCTTGCCAAGGCTGCAGGCATTCTCAATTCCGGCGAAAGGGTGGTGCTCCTGGTGGGGCAGGGCGCGCTGGGCGCCGGCGCGGAAGTGGAGGCGATTTCAGAAAGGCTGGGCGCGCCGATAGTCAAGGCGCTGCTCGGAAAGGCGGTGGTGCCTGACGACCACCCAAACAGCCTGGGCGGCCTCGGCATGCTCGGCACGGAACCTGCGTCGGACGCGATGGAGCAGGCCGACACGCTGCTCATGGTTGGCACGTCGTTTCCCTACATCGACTATCTGCCAAAGCCGGATCGCGCAAGGGGAATCCAGATCGACTTGCTGCCAGAGAGGATAGGCCTGCGCTACCCGGTGGAAGCCGGGCTGGTGGGCGACGCCCGGGCGACCCTCGCCGCGCTCTTGCCTATGCTGAAGAAAAAGGAGGGCCGGCAGTTCCTCCAGTCTAGGCAGCAGGCGATGAAGGGCTGGATGGATCTGCTAAGAGAACGGAGCACCCGGACGGACAGGCCGGTCAAGCCGCAGGTAATCGCGGCTGCGGTGTCGGAAGAGCTGAAGGACGACGCGATAATCTCTGTCGACAGCGGCACCAACACGGTGTGGGCCGCGCGATACCTGCAGCTGCGTCGGGGCATGAAGTTCTCGCTTTCCGGCACGCTTGCAAGCATGGCGTGCGCCCTCCCCTACGCCATAGCGGCGCAGGTCGCGTACCCAAAGAGGCAGTGCGTCGCGTTCGTCGGCGACGGAGGCTTTTCGATGCTGATGGCCGAGTTTGCGACTGCCGTGCAGTACAACCTGCCGATCAAGGTCGTGATAATAAAGAACAACACGCTTGGCATGATAAGGTGGGAGCAGATGGCGTTTCTCGGCAACCCCGAGTACGGAGTCGAATTTACGCCTATAGACTTTTCAAAATTTGCAGAGAGCTGCGGGGGCAGGGGATACTCGATAACTGAGCCGGCGGAGGTCAGGCCGGTCATGAGCCAGGCGATGGCAGAAAGAAGGCCCACGATAATCGAGGCGTACGTTGACCCATTTGAGCCCCCGATGCCGCCCAAGGTGGACATGGAGTTTGTGGGCAACCTCGCAGAGTCGTTTGCAAGGGGCCAGCCGTACGCCGGCAGGATCGGGCTCACGCTCTTCCGCAACCAGGTGCACGAAGCACTGAGAAAGATTCACTCGCACGATCCGGAAGCGGCGTGACCGAACTGTGAACTAGAGCAATCTGTTGAAATCATTATAAGTTCTAAAGGCGCGCAAGTTGCGATGATGACCCCTGGCATACAGATGTTAGAGGTAGCTGTAGGGATCAAGGACTCGCTCATTGCCGCAGGCTTTACGTCGCTAGATTCTCTGCTCCGGTCAAGCCCTGCAGAAGTCGCCGCGATACTCGGAATCGAGCTCTATGTCGCCAAGCTGATAATCGACGCGGCAAAGAGCGCCGCCGGGCAAAATGAAGCCGCTAACGACAACGTGGACTAGTTTGCGCATAATGTTCGTTTTTTGCGCAATTAAAAGCAATATTAAATGGTCGCAGTGCCTGATACTGCGATGGATAATAAAGTAAAGTTTGGAATCGCAGCAGCAATAGTTGCCGCGGTAGTTGCCACCTCTCTGCCAGTCGGGTTCTCGCTTGCCGGGACCAACGGCGGTTCCGCCGAATCCAATGTATTGAGGATAGGCTATTTCCCAAACATCAACCACGCGCAAGCCGTCATTGGGCTTGGCCAGGGAGACTTTCAGGAGGCTCTGGGAGAAGACATTGAGGTAATATCACAGCAATTCAATGCCGGCCCTTCGGCTATTGAGGCGCTGCGTGCGAACGCAATAGACGTGTCATACATCGGTCCCAACCCTGCGATCAACGGCTACGTAGTGACAAACGGCGAAGGGCTGCGAATAATTTCAGGAGCAGCAAGTGGCGGAGCGGTATTTGCAGTGAGAAACGATGCCGGCATAGATTCGGTAGATGATTTTGCCAACAAGAAATTTGCATCGCCGCAGCTTGGAAACACGCAGGATGTCGCGCTGCGCAAGTACCTTCTTGAAAACGGCTATGAAGTAAAGGAAAAAGGAGGCAACGTAGAAGTGCTGCCGGCAAAGAACACTGACATTCTTACGTTAATGATAAAGAAAGAGATTCATGGCGCGTGGGTGACGGAACCTTGGGGAGCCAAGCTGGTCAACGAAGCCAATGCAAGAATATTCCTAGACGAGCGCGACCTGTGGCCCGACGGGGAATTTGTGACTGCGCACATTATAGTCAGAACTGAATATCTGGAGGACAATCCCGAGACGATCAGGAAGCTTCTGGAGGCGCACGTCGACGAAACCAATTGGATAAACGAAAATCCCGATGAAGCGATGGAGGCGTTCAACGCAGAGCTGGAAGACCTCACGGGCAAAATAATACCGGAAGACGAATTTGAAGCAGGAATGTCGAGAATGGCGCTGACCTGGGATCCGGTAAAGGAGTCGTTGTTCGAGTCAGCCAACGATGCATTTGACATCGGGTTCTTGGGAGACGAGAGGCCGGACCTTTCAGAGATCTACGACCTGACGCTCTTAAATGAAGTTCTTGGCGAAAAGGGGCTGCCTGAGATACAATGATGCAAAAAGTGCACCTACCTTGCGACGATTGCGCCTTTGGAGTGGATTATATGCTGTGCACCATTATCGGAGGCAATCAACCTTGATAACGTCTGAATACAGGCAAAGCAACGCGACTCTGCTGCAGGTCAAGGAGGTATCGAAGACCTTTCAATATGCCGGCTCGCGGAACCACGCCGTCCT
>DASTTF010000035.1:0-5225 GCA_035760305.1 Nitrososphaera sp. | reverse complement strand
CCTCAAAAATTACAGATGACGTTGAAGCGGTAACGTCCAACGCTCTCAGTTAACAACTCTATTATTTAAGCATTCGTCAGCGAAACAGATCAGCGCACAGAGCCCGGCAAAGCGCGCTGAAATAATCAAGCTAACGTTATTCCGAGTTGGCGATTCGGAAATCCCTGCTAGGCTGCAGTACCGATTTAGTCGTGCAACCGCTTGAACATCAGCTAGCATAAAGACGCGAAAATAGCGACATTTCTAGCCCCTTTTTTCTGTCATTCCACGCTAGAATAAGTTTATTTATCTTTCAACAGAGCTATCAATCCGCATGTCTGCAGCCAGGGGCAAGACCATAATAGAAGTCACGGTAGTCGGGCCAGACCGGAAGGGCGTAGTTGCAGACATTACCAACTTTATATTCAGCAACAGCGGCAACATTGAAAAGATTAATCAGAACGTCGTCCGCGGCCTCTTTGGCATGCAGCTTGAAGCGTCGTTTGCGGAAATCGGCAGGAAGCAGCTTGACGAAGGCCTGAAGCAGCTGGCAAAGAAACTGTCGATGGAGATCAAGGTCCACTACCAGGAGCCAAACAGGCTGCAGAACGTCGCGATATTTGCGAGCAAGGAGCCGCACTGCCTTGCAAGGATATTGGACGCCAAAAAGAATGGCGAGATAAAGGCCAACATCCCGGTCATCATCGGAAGCGACACCACGCTCAAGCCGATGGCGGACGCTGCCGGCATACCGTTCCACGCCGTGGTCCACGCCGACCAGGCCGAGGCGGAAAACAAGATCCTGCAGCTGATCGACCAGTACAACGCCGACCTGATAGTCCTTGCAAGGTACATGCGCATACTTACCCCGAACTTTGTCTGGCGCTACCCGAACAGGATAATCAACATCCACCCGTCGCTATTGCCTGCGTTCCCCGGCGCGTACGCGTACGTGCAGGCGTACGAGCGGGGCGCAAAAATCGTCGGGTGCACCGCCCACTTTGTCACGGAAGACCTCGACCAGGGGCCTATCATCAGCCAAGAGTCGTTCAAGGTGTCCAAGAGCGACACGCTTGACACCATAAAGAAGAAGGGCCAGGAGATGGAGGCGGCGACCCTGCTTGAGGCGGTGAGGCTTTACCTCGAAAACAGGCTCGAAGTTTACTGGGGCAAGGTCTACGCCAAGGAAGATCAGAAAACCAAAAAGTAGTTAATGCGGCCAGGCCGTGCTTGTACACATGTCGGTGCCGGTATTTGGCATGAGCGAGCACGACTTTAGAGACGCGCTCAAGAAAACCCGGCTGGCGATAATCCCTGTCGGCTCGCTCGAGCAGCACGGCAGCCACCTGCCCGTATCTACAGACTCGCTCATCGCCGAGTACGTCGCAAGGTCTGCCGCAGAGCGGGTCGGCGCGTTCGTGCTGCCGGTGATTTCATACGGCATCTCATTTGAGCACAAGCCGATGTTCAACGTGTCGCTCCCAACTCGACGCTTTCGACCATGATCTGCGACGCGTGCATTTCGCTCGCAGAAAACAAAGTAAAGGAAATAATCATTCTAAACGGCCACCACGGCAACATGCGGGCTCTGCAGCAAGTCGCGAAAAAGCTGCGCCGCAAGATGCCGATGGGTGTCCGGGCGCATACCATGCACTACTGGCACATGATGAAGGGTGAGTTTGACCATGCCGGCGAAGTAGAAACGTCGCTTGTGCTTGCGATCGCGCCAGAACTCGTGCACATGGACAGGGCCGCGCCAAATTCAAAAAAGCTGCCAACGAAGGCATACGACACCAGCGCCCCCGGATCGTTCCCAAAGATAACCGGCAACGGGGTGTGGGGAGACCCGCGGAAGGCGACAGCGGCAAAGGGAGAAAAACTGATTGAAGAGATCACCGCAGGCCTTGCAAAGACGATGGCTGAATTTCGCTGAAAACGGGCGTGGATGAACGGGCTCGTCGTTGCGATTGACTCTGACACCGACACTTTCGCCCAGCAGTACCGCGGAATCGCTTACGAATGGAAGTGACAGGCCCAAACTTTTTTCTGGATTGGCAGACCAAAGATTATTGGTCGCTGGCCAAGGCAAAAGTGCACAAGCCAAAAGTATCCCTTCGGAGGTCGGACTATGTGATTTTCGATACACCTCCATCGCGAATTAACTTTAATATATGCCTACATTGCGCTTACCTGTAGATATATGTCAGTCGATATGGCGGTGAAGGTTCTCGATGAGAGCCTTGGAAAAGTTGTGCTTATCAAATTGAAGGGTGGCAAGGTGATCAGGGGAAGCCTCCACGGCTTTGACCAACACATGAACCTGTTACTCGAAGACTCGGTCGAGATCCTGGACGAAGGCAAGTCGAACGACCTTGGCACCATAGTTGTCAGAGGCGACAACGTGGTGATCATTTCGCCGCCTCCAAAGTAGAAACAAGGAGAGTTTGAGAAATGACGAAAGGCACTACTTCGATGGGCAAGTTCACCCGCAAAAAGACCCACATACGCTGCAGAAGGTGCGGCCACAACTCGTTCCACAAGCGCGGCAAGCAATGCTCAAAGTGCGGCTACCCTGATCCAAAGATGCGCAAGTACGCTTGGATTAAGCGGCAGGTCATCTGATATAAACAGAAAGCTTTTCTTCTAGCGCCGCCAAAGGCAATCCATAATGTCCGCTGAGATCGCCCTTATCGCCGGCTCGTCTGTCGCAGGCGCGATATCGGCCGCATTCATCGAGAGGCTGTCGCGAAAGGGCGGCAAAAAACAGCCCAGATCGACCGGCGCCGCCAGGGCGGAACTGCTTTCGCTATTATTCGAAAAGAACCTCGCTGCAGAGGCGATAACCAGAGTCTACGAGGCTTCGCAGGAAGGTGGGATAGATCGGCTCGAGCGCGACAGGCTGTTGTTGAAGTACAAGCAGCAGCTCGATTCTCTCAACCAGAGGATCGCTACTCTCCAGCCGGTGGCCGACTTTGCCGACATGACTGAGATGCGCAACAGCCTCGTATCATTACTCGAGAACAAGATTTCAGCGCTGGACCAGAAGCTGCTGGACATGAAGTCCGGCACCCCTCACGACGCCGTCGACGCGAAGGTGCAAAAGATAATCGCCGAGGCCGCCAAGGTGCAGGCCGCGCCAGTCGAGCAAAAGCCCTTCAAGGCCGAGGAAAAGAGCGTCGACCAGCTGCAAAAGGAGATAATGCAGGCCCTCCAGCGCCTCGAGCAGGTCGAGATAGACAAGGACTAGGCCACGACTGTAAGCGCTTTTGGGAACACCTGGAACGTCGCCGGCAGGATGCCCGCCGGCTCGCCGTCTATCGTGACTGTCACCCTTCTCTCTTTAGATTTTACCAAAACCTTCCTTGCCTTTGCATAAAGTATGTTGTCTTCGCGGGCATAGTTGCCCGTCTTTATGTTCACCAGCTCGTCGAGCATCTTCAGGCTCCCCGAGTCTTTCAGGATTACAAGATCGAGCAGTCCGTCAGACACGCTGGATTCAGGCGCGGCCATAAAGCCGCCGCCCAAGAACTTGCCGTTGGCAACCACGCCCATCGTCATGCTCATGGACTTTTTGCGCCCGTCTATGAACAGGTCGCAAAAGTTGCTCTCATAAGCCGGCACGGTAGAGATGATTGCCGCCACGGTCGACACGAGCCGGCTTTTCACCTTGCTCCTGACCTTCTTGGACCTGTCAATGATCTCGGCGCCTACGCCCATTTCGGCCGCGTTAAGAAAGATCCTCTGCGGCATGCGCGAGCCGTCGCCGGGGTTGGTGGCAGAGACTGCTATCACGTCCATTTTCTCCGGCGAGCCTCCGACAAAGTTCTTGCAGGATTCAACGACTTCCTCCGGGAGCCCGAGCGATTTGGCAAGAACGTTGCGGGTGCCGCAAGGGACAATGCCCATTATCGCGTCGGGATTTATTTGCCTCAGCTTTGAGCCGCGTGCCCCTGAGCTTTCCTCGAAAAAGCCGTTTGCAACCTCGTTTATCGTCCCGTCGCCCCCGATTGCGACCACCTCGCCAAACCCCTTACGCAGCATGTCCCTTGCAAGAGCCGTCCCGTTCCCCTGCTTTTTGCTAAATGCAACCCTGACGCTGCCTCCGAACACCTTCTCCATCTTTGCGTAGAGCTCGTCCCAGTTACTACCCGTCAGCCCGCCGCACGAGTTTGGGTTGACGATCAGGACAGTGTCAAGAGCCTTGCGCCGGGCGCGCCCCGGCGCTACGGCATTTTTCAACAACAGAAATACATGCTGAACATCGCTCATAAGGGTAGGCGAAAAGAGAAAAAAAGGAAAGTGGGCTACTTCTTGAGCCCCTGCGTAGTCGGAATCCCGTCCATCATGCCCTGCAGCGAGTTCGTGATATCGAGAAAGTGCAAGCCCTTCTGCGTGGTCTTGTAGGTCTGCTCGCTCTTGTCGTATGCCAGCAGTCCGTTTGCTTCAAGGACTGCAAGGTATTCCTTCAGCTGCGCGTACGACAGAAACGCTCTGTACATTATCTTGGTCTTTGTTGTGCCGCCAGTTGCCGCCTCCAGGATTCGCGAAGCGATTTCGGTCCTGCTTCTATATTTCATTCTTCTCAACCTTTCTATGAGCTTCGCTCTATATAAGAAACCAGTGGGTAATCTACAGTAATATTATTCAGTTCGCAGCTTTCACATAGAAAAGCAAAATAGTGCGGAGAATTCCAACGTAGTTGTTTGGTAGCGCGAATTATCGACGGCAAGGCCGTGTCGGCAGACGTCAAGGCCAGGGTGAAAAAGGCAGTAGAGGAGCTGAAGGAAGGCGGCGTGCAGCCGTGCCTCGCTACTGTACTTGTTGGAGACGACCCGGCGTCCGCGACGTACGTGAAAAGCAAGCAGAGCGACGCCAAGGAAGTCGGCATTGCTACAAGGGATCATCGGCTAGCCGCAACCTTCAAGCAGGGCGAGCTGCTGGAGCTGGTGAAGCTGCTCAACAGCGACCGCGAGATCCACGGCGTGCTGGTGCAGCTGCCACTGCCAAAACAGATCGACGAGTTTGAGATCATTACCGCGCTGAACCCGCTCAAGGACGTGGACGGCCTGACTCCGTACAACGCCGGCATGCTGCAGAGTGGCATGGGGCTCCTCAAGCCTTGCACGCCGTCCGGCATCATGGAGCTTTTGGACTATTACAAGATAGACGTCGCCGGCATGGACGCGGTCGTCGTGAACCGCAGCAACCTGGTCGGCAAGCCGCTGGCGCTGCTGCTGCTGGAGCAG
>DASTTF010000034.1:0-2351 GCA_035760305.1 Nitrososphaera sp. | reverse complement strand
CGACTTTAACGAAAAGATCACTCGCTACCAAGTGGAGCACCTTGCAGGCATGAAGGGCAGCCACACGAAATACTCTGTCCCATCTTGCGACAAGCTGAGCAACGAGAATCTATGCTTTGCCACCGCGGAATGCGACGGCATAATCAACCCGATGCAGTTTGGAAGGAGGAGGAAATGACTGAAAGCGCGATTGCAAAGACAGCCACAATAGTCAGGAGCGCGTTCCGGGGATACTACTTCAAGCCGGGCATGATCGAAACGCCTGAGAAAATAGAGCAGCGCGAATTTGGCTACATGCAGTTTGGGCAGCCGGGCATGGCTAGGCACCTTTCCTTCAAGAGCATGAAGGAGCTGACCGCCACGGTAATGAAGGAAGTCCCTTCCGACATTTACTGCTCAAACGCGTACTACCGCTTTCCGACTTACCCTATGCAGGAAAAGCAGTGGCTCGGAGCCGACCTGATATTTGACATCGACGGCAAGGACCTCCATCTGCCGTGCGTCTCGTCGCATACCTACCCGGTGTGCGCAGCCTGCGGCCACGCGTCTTCGCCCGGCGAAAGCAAAGAGTATTCCTGCCAGGCATGCGGCGGAAAAAAGGCGGAAAACGTTTCGATACCGTGCGGCAAGTGCATCGACGGGTCAAAGAAGGAGGTGAAGCGCCTGGTGGAATTCCTGACAGGAGACCTCGGCATGGAGCTGGGCGATATCCACATTTATTTTTCCGGCAACAACGGCTTTCACATCCACGTGAGCGACGGCGCGTACGTGCCGCTCAACCCCCAGGCCCGCTCCGACCTTGTGGGTTATCTCGCCGGCTCTGGCCTGATGGCAGAAAGCGTCGGCGTGAGGAAGGGCAGCGCCGAAAACCTTTTTTTCATAAAGTTCCCCAAGAGCGGCCTCGCGTACGGCTGGAGAGGCAGGGTGGCCGACAAGCTAAAGATCGACGGCTCGTCGATCATCAAGCTCAGGCACATCGTCGAGCAAAAGGGAGGCTACACCCCATTCAAGGTCGACCTCGACAGGATGGTGCGGGACATGGGCGTGCGGATAGACCCTCAGGTGACGACCGACGTGCACCGGGTTTTCAGGATGCCCGGCTCGCTCAACAGCAAGAGCGGGCTTGCCAAGATGAAATGCGGCGAGCTCGACTCGTTCGACCCATTTGTCGACGCGTGCCTGCTTGGCGACAGCAAGGTGTCAGTCAGGGTCAAGACCCCTGTCAAGTTGAAATTAAAGAGCAAGCCGTTCAACATTTCAAAAGAGTCCGCCGAGTTGCCCGCGTATGCGGCGGTCTACCTTATCTGCAAGGGGCTTGCGGAAGCGAGCTAGATAAGGGATCAAACTCTTTTCTTTTTAATAATAAACACATTAAAGGGTCTTGATGGATGATCACCTCGCTTGTGGGACACGTACAATGAGGACAAGGCGCCCCGCGCAAGCATTGGCAGGCTAGTGCGGATCGCGGTATTTGCAGCCATTGGCGTCATAATATTTGGCATCGTGGGCAACCAGTCGGTGAACCTCCTCATGAACGTGGAAGAGTTTGGCGAGGTCTTTACAAAGCCCCTCTACTACTCGATCCTCTCAGGCCTCATCCTTGCGTCCATCATCGTCGTGCGCGTGAACTTCAGGGCGCGCCACTCTGTGGTGTGGTACGGCATCAGGACGCTGCTAAACTTCCTGAAGCGGGGCGACTACGAGTCCCAGACCAGGGTGTCGCGCTACTCTGAATTCCGGATGGGCAGGGCGGTCTTTGCGCTGTGGCAGCTCACAAAGGTCGTGCTCTTTGCCCCGCTCTTTGGCAACATCATGTTCGGCATGGCCGCTGAATACGTGATGCAGGGGAACGACGTCGGCCTTGGCTCGATCGGCAACATCTTCGCGATCCCGTTTGCAGACGTCACGATGGATGGGGGCTATGCGCAGCAGAGCGTGATTCCGATGCTCCCAGCGCTCACGCTTCTTATCCCGCCGCTCCTGGCGGCGGTCGGGCTTCGGCTGCTGGCGTACGTCGGGATCTCCAGCACGGTCAACATCGTCTCCCAGTACGCTGTCGACTCGAAGGAGGGCAAGCCCCGGTTCCTGTCCTACATCTCTGCAATGGAGATCATTGCCGGAGTCGCGGTATTCTGGATCGGGTTTAACATGTTCTTTTCAAGCAACATAGACTACAACACGAGATACGCGATCGCCGGAGCCATGACCCTCGGGGCCGCGTTCATCGCCTACGGGTTCCTGGACAAAAGGCATGCAAGGGTGATAATCTACCCAAACAGGAGACAGATGTACGCCCGGCTTTTCACCGCGGCGGCAATAGTCGGGCTGGCAGGGTCGATAATGATCGTGAA
>DASTTF010000033.1:0-20498 GCA_035760305.1 Nitrososphaera sp. | reverse complement strand
AGGTAGAGCTAAAGCTGACCCGCGACAGCATCGAAGGCGTGCCGAGGGAAGACCTCGAGCACTTTGCAAGGTCGCTCGTGCAGAACCTGGACGCGTGCACCCACATCATAGTGCACTATGGCGACAACGACCACCACAAGGTAGAGGCGGCGCTCAAGGCGTTCGCGGTCGCGCTCCGCATGGCCACTGCCATAGACAGCAGGAGAAAGGGCGTGCCAAGCACAAAGGGAGCGATGTGATTGGCGAAAATAGCGATATTTGACTATGGCGCCGGCAACCTGTTCAGCCTGAAATCGGCGCTTGAGCGCAACGGGGCAGAGAGCGTGGAAATAGTCTACGGCCTGAAAGATCTGGAAAAATTTGACGGACTCGTGCTACCCGGCGTGGGCAACTTTGACCCGGCGATAAGATCGATAGAGGGCAGCGCAAAGCATCTGGACAAGGCCATTGGGAGCGGCATGCCGGTGATGGGCATCTGCCTTGGCATGGAAATGCTCTTTGAGAGGAGCGAGGAAGGCGAGCTCGAAGGCTTGAAGATACTGGATGGCGACGTGGTGCTGCTTCCAAAGAGCAAGGTCAAGATCCCGCACATGGGGTGGAACAACCTGCAGATCAAGGGCGACAGCAGGCTGCTCAGGGGCGTCAGGGACAACTCGTGGGTGTACTTCGTACATTCCTACAGGACGGTGCCAAAGAACCGCAAGCTGGTAGTCGCCAGCTCTGACTATGGGGTGAGCGTCCCGGCGGTGATTGAAAGGGACAACCTCATCGGCGTCCAGTTCCACCCGGAAAAGTCCGGCGACGTCGGCGCGATAATGATCAAGAACTTTATCGAAATTTGCGACAACGATGCAAAATGAAAGTCATTGCCGCGGTCGACATCATGGGCGGGAGCGTAGTCAGGCTTGTCAAGGGCGACCCCGCAAACAAGACAGTCTACAGCAGCGACCCCGTCGAAACCGCGAAAAAGTGGGAGGCGGCTGGAGCCGACATGTTGCACATTGTAGACCTTGACGCGGCGTTTGCCAGTGGCAGCAATGCAGAGCTGACTGCAATGATAGCGGGGGCGGTCAGGATCCCGGTGCAGGTGGCCGGCGGCGTCAGGTCCCCTGAAAAGGCAGAAGAGATGCTGGCAAAAGCGTCAAGGGTGGTGCTCGGCACCATGGCCTACAGCGATCCGGAGGCGGTGAGAAAGCTGGCAAAAACGAACCCCGGCAGGATCGTGATCTCGATAGACCAGGTAGGCGGCAAGGTGATGGTGAAGGGCTGGAAAGAGTCGACAG
This sequence comes from Nitrososphaera sp., assembly GCA_035760305.1. GTDB lineage: Archaea > Thermoproteota > Nitrososphaeria > Nitrososphaerales > Nitrososphaeraceae > Nitrososphaera. Next base: position 19,215 of record DASTTF010000033.1, on the reverse strand, counting down.
GCACAAAAGTCGCTGATGCGATATCGCAGTTTGCGAGCATGGGAGTCGACGAATTCCTGCTGACAAGCATCGAGCGCGACGGCACGCTGCAGGGCCCGGACGTCAGGACGCTGGCCGAAGCTGCAATATCTGCAAGGATAATCGCAAGCGGGGGCATCGCAAGCGTGCAGGACATCGTGAAGGTCCGGAGCGCGGGCTGTAGCTCTGTCATACTGGGCAAGGCGATGTACGACGGCAGGGTAAGCATCGAGAGGGTGAAGGCGCTGGCATGACGCTTGCAAAGAGGATAATCCCATGCCTTGACGTGGACAACGGCAGGGTGGTAAAGGGCGTGCATTTTGCAGAGGTCAAGGACGCCGGCGACCCGGTAGAGCTTGCCAAAAAGTACAGCGAGCAGGGCGCGGACGAGCTGGTGTTCCTTGACATCACGGCGTCCCAGCAGGGCAGGGACACGATGAAAGGCGTGGTGAGGAGCGTGGCGAGCGTTATCGACATCCCCTTCACGGTCGGAGGCGGCATAAAAAAGCTTGAAGACGCGCGCGACATCCTGCTTTCAGGCGCCGACAAGGTTTCGATAAACACCGCGGCGGTGAAGAACCCGGAGCTGGTGACGCAACTGATGTCGATCTTTGGCAAGCAGTGTGTTGTAGTCGCGATTGACGCCAAGAGGAACTACGATGCTGCAAAGGGCAGGACAATGTTCAAGGAAAAGGGCAAAAAGTTCTGGTTTGAGGTGAGGATTTACGGCGGCAAGGAAGGCACGGGCCTTGACGCGGTAAAGTGGGCAAAGGAAGTCGCAAAGCGCGGGGCCGGCGAGATACTGCTGACAAGCATCGACGCCGACGGCACCGAGAACGGCTATGACATCGAGCTGACAAGGGCGATCTGCAAGTCAGTCAGGGTGCCGGTGATAGCCTCCGGCGGCTGCGGTAGCGCGCGCCACATGCTCGACGTGTTCGACAAAGCCGACGTCGACGCGGCTCTTGCAGCATCGATATTCCACTATGAAAAGTCCACGGTAGACAAGGTAAAGAGATATTTGAAGAAGAGCGGCGTGAGGATCAGGATATGATGTCTGGCAGCCGCATCCCGTTTGAAACCCACCTTGAGGGGCTCAAAGAGCCGGCGAAAGCAATAATGATCGACTTGCGTAGCTTTGTCAAGTCGCTTGGCAGCAACGTGATTGAAGAGGTGCGGCCGCACAGGATGGCCTACGCCAAGACGATGAATTTCAGGACGTTCCTCGACATCGCGCCGGCAGGCGACTCGCTCGTGCTGACAATAAGGTACGGCAGGGCCGCTCCGCCGGCAACCGCAACCATCAGGACCGCGCAGGAAGCCGAAGGCGCGAAAAAGCAGATAGCCGAAGCGTACCAGAAGATTCAATAGTTCACATTAAAGTCGGCAAACTCGCCGGTGTACTTCCCGAATTTTACGCTCACGTCCTGCACGTTGGCCTTTGGCGGCCCGACGTGGCACCACTCTATCACCTCGTTAACGTCCATCTCGCCCCCCTCGAAAACGGCTTCCACGCGGCCGTCGGGCAGGTTGCGCACCCAGCCGGTTACTTTGTGTCTTGTAGCGACTTGCTTTGTGTTCTGCCGGAAATAGACGCCCTGGACCGTGCCGCTGACAAAGACGTGGGCGCGGGTCTTTTTGGTGCCGCTCACTTTTCAGTGATGCTACTCTAGATTTAAAAAATGTTCCCCGCCTGCCTGGCAGGGCTTGTTTACGCCAGCTCGCCGCCTTCTTCGCGGAAGAGGTGCTCGTACGTCGTACCCTTCCTCACCAGCCTGAACTTGCCGTCGCTGTCCTTCATGACTATCGGCGGCTTTGTCTGGCAGTGGAAGGGCATGTTGAACACGACAGAGTATGCGCCCACGTTGTAGAACGAGATGTACCTGCCCACGTCTGACTCGGTCAGGTCTGACACCTTTGAAAGCGGGAAGACGTCGTACGTGTCGCACAGCCTCCCTGCAAGGTGCGTGTTTTTTACCGGGGCAAGGGCGGTCGTCCTGTCCTTGCCGTCGACCACCGGCACCACTTCCTGCGGGTATTCCTGCTTTAGCAGAGCCGCGTCAAGCAGGATGTGGTAGCCCGCGTCGACGATCACTATCTTGTGCTCGTTGTACTCCTTTGTGTTCACTATCCTTGATACCAGCATGGAGGACTCTGCCACTAGGAACCGGCCGCTCTCGATCATGAGGGTGAAGGTGCCGTGCGTCTCTGCAAGCTGGTTGAGCTTGCCGACGTGGTTCTCGGCCATCTGGGCCGGCGTCGGGACCGGGTCGTTGTAGAACACGGGAGTCCCGCCGCCAATGTCAAACGTGTTGACCTGGAACGCCGGGTTTTCCTTCTTCATCTTGGTCATGAACGCGTCCATCTTGTCTAGCGCGTGGGTATAGCATGAGAAGTCGGTGATCTGCGACCCGAGGTGAAAGTGGAAGCCCTCGAATTTCAACAGGTCGCTGCCCATCAGGTGCTTGACCATCTTTGCCGCGCTGTCAATTGTGCCGCCGTTGAAAGGGACTCCGAACTTGCCGTTCCTGTACGACGCGCGGACTTCGGCCTTGACGCCGACTTCGGGGTTCACGCGTATCATTGTCAGCGGCCTTGATCCCGTTTTGCCTGCAGCTTTTGCCAGGTTTGCCAGCCCGTTAAAAGAACTGACGACAACCCTCTTTACCCCGCTCTGGAGCACTTCGACGTACTCTTCCGGCTCCTCCGTCACACTGGTGTATATGACGTTCTCCGGGTCTGCCTTGCACTGCTTGATAAAGTAGAGCTCGCCGAGCGAAGTCAGGTCGAACGTCACCCCGTCCTTCATGAAGGTCCTGATAACCGCCGGCGTAAAGTTGGCCTTGATCGAGTATGCCACCTTGACCGGGCCCTTGAACTTGGCATAAGCGCCGTGCAGCTCCTTAGCCTTTGCATGAAGCGTGTCTTCGTCCACCAGATAAAGCGGCGTGCCGTGTTGTGCTACTAGTTTGCTGATGTCAATGGGCTTGACAAAGCGGTTTAGAGCGGCTGCAGTTGGTTTCTCTACGAGTTGAACCTGTGAATTTTCAACCAATTTCTTTTAGTTAGGTGTATCATAAAACCAATTGCTTAAAAACATTTGCCCCGGCAGCATGTCAGGAAAATTTCAGACAAAAAGAGAAAAAGAGGCTAGCGGTAGTACGGGACCGCTTTTTCTGTCGGCTTGCCTTCCCTCTGCGTCTTGATCTTCCTTACCGCTTCTTCAAAGTGGCGGAGCATCACGTGCGCTTCTGACGCGTGCTTTGCCGCCTCTTCCGGCGTCGGGTATTTCGCAAGGTATTCGTGCAGCACTAGCGACACGGCAGTGTTGGACACCGCGCCCGTGTCTGCGCCGCTGAAGCCCTCCGTGATCTCGGCCACCTTGACAAAGTCCACGTCGGGGCCCATCGGCTTGCCCTTTGCGTGGATTTCCAGTATCCTCTGCCTTGCAGCCTTGTCCGGCATCGGAACGAACACTATCTTGTCGAACCTGCCGGGGCGGAGCAGCGCCGGGTCTATCATGTCTGCACGGTTGGTTGCAGCGATTACCACTACTCCTGAAAGCGACTGGATGCCGTCCAGCTCTGTCAGCAGCTGCGACACCACGCGCTCGGTGACCATGCTGTCGCCTCCCATGCCCCTTGTCGGAGCGATAGAGTCGATCTCGTCAAAGAACACCACGCACGGAGCAGCCTGCCTGGCCCTGCGGAATATCTCCCTTATGCCCCGCTCTGACTCGCCGACCCACTTGCTCAGCAGCTCGGGCCCTCTCACGCTGATAAAGTTGGCCTCCGACTCTGTCGCGACGGCCTTTGCAAGCAGCGTCTTGCCGGTTCCTGACGGCCCGTGCATCAGCACGCCCTTTGGCATCGTGTGGCCCAGCTTTGCATACAGATCCGGATATCTCAACGGCCATTCAACCGCTTCTTGGAGCTCGCGCTTTACCTCCTCCAGCCCGCCTATCGCGGACCACGGTATGTCCGGCGACTCGAGGTAGACTTCCCTCATGGCAGAGGGCATGACTTCCTTCACCGCGTTTTCAAAGTCGCTCATGGTGACGATCAGCTTGTTCAGCACATCTGGCGACAGCTTTTCGTCCTCCAGGTTGAGCTCTGGCAGCACGCGCCTCAGGCACTTCATTGCAGCCTCCTTGCAAAGGTATTCAAGGTCTGCGCCTACAAAGCCGTGCGTCACTGCCGCGATCTTGTCCTGGTCGACGTCGGTGTCAAGCGGCATGTTGCGGGTGTGTATCTGCAGTATCTCTAATCTTCCGCGCTTGTCCGGGACCTTGATCTCGATTTCCCGATCAAAGCGCCCGGGCCTCCTGAGCGCCGGGTCGATCGCGTTTGGCCTGTTCGTTGCCGCGATTACAATGACCTTGCCCCTTGCTTCGAGGCCGTCCATCAGCGACAGCAACTGCGATACCACTCTCCTTTCTACTTCGCCGGTCACTTCTTCGCGTTTTGGAGCAATAGAGTCGATTTCGTCGATGAATATGATCGAAGGCGACTTTTCCTTTGCCTCCTTGAATATTTCCCGGAGCCTTGCTTCCGACTCGCCGTAGAACTTGCTCATGATCTCCGGGCCGGAGATGCTGATAAAGTGCGCGTTGCTTTCGTTGGCAACTGCCTTTGCAAGCAGCGTCTTGCCTGTGCCCGGCGGGCCGTAGAGCAATACGCCTTTTGGCGCTTCGATGCCAAGTTTCTCAAAGATCTCCGGGTGCCTGAGCGGGAGCTCGATCATTTCCCTGACTTTTTGTATTTCCTCCTTCAGGCCGCCAATGTCCTCGTATGTCACCTGCGGGACTCCCCTCAGGGTCTCGCCCTTTTCGGCAATGTGGAATATCGTCTTCTGGGTAACAAGAACAGCGTCCGCCGCCGGCGTGACTCCTATCACCTGGAACGTCAGCCTGCCGCCAAAGTACGGGACCATCACGTTGTCGCCTTTGATGAGCGGCACGCTTTCCAGCGCGTCCGCAAGATAGCGCTCGTCAATGGGCGGTATCGCTTCGAGCGGCGCTACGATCACCTTTTCCGCGGGAACGGCTTTAATCTTCTTTACAATTACAGTGTCGCCTATCGCGATGCCGGCGTTGTTCCTGACAAGGCCATCGACCCTGATGATGCCCTTGCCTTCGTCGGACGGGTAAAGCGGCAAACACTTTGCGACAGTCCTGCGCTTGCCTCTGATTTCAATAACGTCTCCAGTTGACGCGCCCAGCGAGTCCATCGAGTCATAGTCGATCCTGGCTACTCCCCTGCCTACGTCTCTGGTATACGCCTCAAGTACCTTTAGGGATAGGGTATTCTGGCTCACAGTAACACCTGAACAATACTGCTCTTTATACCTTTATTATCTTTCGCCTAGATTCTCCGATTACAAACACACAGGTTTCGCCACAAATCGCGAAAATTTTAGAAATTTTTATCCTCTAAACAGTTATAACTTTCCCTCGGTTTCCAATTATTGAATGAGCAAAGAAGACAAGCGGCCGGCGCTGCCAGGCGAGCATGTCGCGTCCATCGAGGAATTTGAGGGAGGCAAGGGCACTTTTCTTGCTTCGGACGGGACCGTGCGCTCCGAGACAGTCGGCACCAGAGTTTACGATTTAAAACGGAGGGTGGTAAAGATAGAGCCAAAGAATCCTCCGATGCTCCCAAAGGTGGGCGACATCATTGTCGGGTACGCCGAAATGCTGTTCAGCAGCATGGTGTCGATGAAAGTGCTCTACATCAACGACAGGTGGTCCGACGCGGGATTCTCTGCAATCGCGTCCGCAAGGATCGGTAGCCGGGCCGACGTCGAAAGGAGGGGCGATCGGCGCGCGACCTTCCACAATGGCGACATTGTAAGGGGCAGGGTGATAAGCCTGCTCAACTCCACGATACACCTTACGCTTGCAGAAAGAGAGTACGGCGTGCTGTACGCGCTGTGCTTCATGTGCGGAGGCGACACCGTGCGCACCGACGAGAGCACGATAAAATGCGTCGATTGCGGGGCGTTTGAAAACCGCAAGCTGACGCACGACTATGGCAAAGAGTCATTCCGGCTGGTGCACAAAGCGGGCAAGTAATGGCCATGGCAAGGGTTGCCTTCCAGGGAGAGCGCGGAGCATATAGCGAAATGGCGACCCTCCAGTATTTCCCAAAGGCAAAGCTGACGCCGAAAAAGTCATTTCAGGACGTCTTTGACGCTGCAGAGGGCGGCGGCGCCGACTATGCCGTGGTGCCGGTGGAAAACTCGATAGAGGGGAGCGTGAATGAAATTTACGATCTGTTGCTCCAGACAAAGATGGGCGTGATCGGCGAAGTCTACCAGCGGGTAAGGCACTGCCTCATCGCAAACAGGGGCGCGAAAAAAATCAAGTTTGTACATTCGCACCCGCAGGCGCTCGCGCAGTGCAGGGGCTATCTGCAAAGGAAAAAGCTGGAGCCCGTGCCGGCCTACGACACCGCCGGCGCGGCAAAGATGGTAAAGGAAAGCAGGATGCTCAACTCTGCAGCCATTGCAAGCAGGCGGGCGGCCGAGCTGTACAGGATGGAGATACTCGACGAGGGCATCGAGGACAGGAAGAACAACTACACCAGGTTCCTCGTCCTGTCGCCCAAGAAAACCAGAGACAACTCAAAGGCCGGCCACTACAAGACGTCCATGATATTTTCGGTAAAGCACGTCCCCGGCGCGCTGTTTGGTATCGTCGGCGAGTTTGCGATCCGCAGGATAAACCTGACCAAGATAGAGTCGCGCCCGACGAAAGAAACGCCGTGGGAGTACAACTTTTACGTCGACGTTGATGGGCACGTGCGGGACAAGACGGTGCAGCAGGCGCTCCAGTCGATAAAGCCAAAGACTTTGTACATCAAGATTCTGGGCTCGTACAAAAAGGCAGAGTTCCGCTAGCGGTTCCTGAAGCGCAGGCTCAGGCCAACCAGTATTACGCCCGTTATCATGAGCATCAGCGCGCCGGTCAGCCCGAGAGGGCTTGACTTTGTCTGCGCGTGACCGCTGACCGTGAGATCAGAATTTCCGGTGTTCACGATCTCTATGCGGTGCTCGCCGGCCTTTTGCGCAGTCAGGTCGTAGCTGAAAGACTCGGCGTTGTTTTCTGACGCGATCACCTGCCGGTCCGGATCCATTATAGTGACGTTGAACGTGGATCCGGCTACCATGATGCTCGCGGTGCTCCCCACGTTCATATTCGGAGTAATGATGTCGGGCATCCCCGGCCCGACCACGTTGTCCAGCGGGACGTCCACCGCCGTGTTGGTATAGATGCTCGACGCCGCGCCTATGGCAATGAACGCGATTCCTGCCGCCAGTGCAGCGTAAAAGATCTTGCTGGTCAACATGCAGGGTCGCGGTGCGGCGCTATATAGCGCTTTACTACCGCGCCGCGACCATTATGTCGGAATTTTCCGTCCAAGCCACGTAAGTGTTTTCATCTACTGCAACACTGGCCAGACCGCCGTCGCTGCTTATGCTCTCTGGCTCTTCAAATGTCTCGCCTCCGTCAGAGCTTGATGCAAGCATTATCTCGTCACCAGACCAGACGACAAATACGCCGCTGCCCGATGCTGCCACATGGGGAGAAGAGCCGCTGCCAATGTCAGTGGCGTTAAAGCTGGCGCCGTCGCTGCTCCGGGCAAGGACAACAGTTTCGTTTGCAGCGCCTGCGACATAGACGTCGCCGCCCGATGCTGCCATCGCGTATATCGCCATTCCCTCAAGATTTTCCAAGACTTCAAAGTTGACGCCGTCGGCGCTTGTGCCAAACATGTTCATGCCTTCCTCCGTGGTGTCGCCTGACGGGTGGTGCCGCCACGCCAGGTACAGCGCGTCGCCAGAGCTGGCCATCACGGCGTTGACGGCGTCCTCGCCTACAATGGCGGCCTCGAACTCGGCTCCATCAGAGCTTCTGGCAAGCATCAGGCTGCCGGTGAACTCTTCATTCGAGCCGGAAACCCACGACACATAGATGTCACCTCCAAACAGCGTCACCTGCGGGTCGGCATTTTCGCCGGTGTAGTTGCCAAGTACCGTCGCGTTGCCAAAGGTTTCGCCGCTGTCGCCGCTCATGATGAACGCAGTCGCCGACTGCTCGCCGGAATCATAGTCCGACCAGACGACGTAGACGTTATCACCCGAAACCGCGATGTCCGGCGTTATCGAGAATCCGCCCTCTTCCGACTGCCCGATCGCAACCGGCTCGCCAAACGTGGCGCCAGAGTCGCCGCTCTTTGCAAACATGATTTCTTGCTGGCCGGAAGCGTCGTCCTGCCACACGAGGAAGACGTCGCTTCCCTGCGCCGCAAGGGCGGCGCGCTCTGACCTGCCGGGGTTGCCGCTCGCGTTTACTGGAGCGGCGGCCGTTTCGGTTTCGTTGCCGGCATCGTGGGACAGCGTGGCGTTGCCCTGCACTCCAGTCGGGTCGTGCGTGACGGCAAACGTGTAGTTGCCCGTCTGGTTAAAGACGGCTCCCGCGTCTTCGCTTGCGATAAAGAGCGTAAAGACCGGCTTTGTCCCAAAGCTCATGCCATACTCCCTGACCTGCTCGCCTCCGGGGTCGTGGATCGCGATAGTGATGTTTTCTCCGGCGAGCCCTCCCCTCAGCATGCCGTCGAGGCGCACGCCGTCGCCGTCCTCTGTGGCTGAAAGGTTCACAAATTCAGGGGTTGCGAACTTTATCGGATGCGCGATCTCGGCCTCCGCGGTTCCGTCGCCGTATTCATACGTCGCGGCTATCCGGTAGTCGCCGTCGCCTGCCTCCCTTGACGCGAAAAAGCCCTGCTGGTCGGAGTAGCTGAAACTATCGTGCAGCGTGCCGTTTGGCGCGAAGACGCTCAGCAGCACTTCGTCAAATCCCTCCACCGGGTTCTCCAACTGCACGCTGACCTGCACCCAGCCGTAGGCGTAAGTCGCGTTGTGCGCCTCCATCGCTATCTCCGGCTCGGCCGCGGTCTCGGTTTCGTCAGGCGGAGTTTCCTCCGGCGGAGCTTCGTTGGGCGGCGGCGTTAGCGGCACCTGCTTCTGCGGCTTTTCCGGCACGACGAGCAGGTAGCTTGCAGTCACGTCAGAGTCCGCCGGGATCAGCCTGGGCCTATCCCTGCTGCCATCCTCCCACTGCCGGAACATGATGTCGCCCCCGGAGCCGCTGCAGTCGGCGCAGTCCGCGGGGAAGACAAAGTAGAGCGTGTTCTCAAGGTCTTCCACCGCAAAGCCCCGCTCGTCTGCATAGCCAGTTTTTACCAGGTCGCCGTTGATGTCATAGACGGCTGTGAACATGCCCACCCCGTCGTCCGTGAACTTTGCGCTCCAGCCTTCAGACTTGATCCTCTCTGCGCGGATCGTAATGGCGTGGCTAGTGTCGACCTGGTTGTCGTCATCGTCCGGCTCGGCGTACTGGTTGATGGTGGTGCGGTAGTTCTCTAGGTTTATCGTGATTGGCTGGTAGATTATCGTGTTGTTGCGGTAAACCGGCTTGTTTATCACGATGGTATTGTTTGCAATGACCGTGTTGTTGGCAATGGTAGTACCATCCTGCTGCGGCTGCTCTTCGATTTCAGCTATGGTCGTGCTTTCGTTCTCCGGCTCGCTGTCCCTGTCTATGGTGGTGAGGACCGGCGCGGGCCCGGGCTCCTCCTGCCTCGGCATGGCCGAATACGCGATTATCCCCCCGATCACTGCGACAACTGCGATTATTGCAACGGCGGCCCCTTTTTTCCTGCTCAACGCAAGCCAGACGCCAGCTCAGTATTTACGGAGTATCGAACCTCAATCAAGAAAATACGTACTGACACCAGAAGAAACTTCTTGCTAAAACCTACATCAGGTCGACGTCGTGGGGCTGGCTCTCGATAAAGCCGGCCGAAGTCATCTTGATGAACTCGGCGTTCTTTTGCATTTCGGGGATTGTCTTGGCCCCGCAGTACGACAGTCCCGAGCGCAGGCCGCCTGCCAGTTGCCTCACTATCTCAACGACGCTCCCCTTGTAGGGCACCATCGCCTCGACGCCTTCCGGTACATAGTCGTTCAGGTCGTCCGAGTCAACAACCTGCGGGCCTTCCTCCCTGTATTTGCGCCCGAGCGATGCATAGAACGACGCCATGCCCCGGTACATCTTGAACTTTTTGCCGTTCTTTACCAGCGTCTTGCCGGGGCTCTCGTCCGTGCCGCCAAAGAGACTGCCCACCATTACAGAGGCAGAGCCTGCGGCCAGCGCCTTTGTGATGTCGCCGGAATTGCGGATGCCGCCGTCTGAAATTACCGGGACATCATAGTCGCGGGCGACCTTGACGCTGTCAAGGACAGCTGTTAATTGTGGCACGCCCGAGCCAGTCACCACCCTCGTTATGCATATCGAGCCCGAGCCAACTCCCACCTTTATCGCGTCCACGCCGGCCTTGATGAGATCGCGTGTGCCGTCGCCCGTCGCGACGTTGCCCGCGATCAGCTCGCAGTTCGGGAACGCCTTCTTTATCATGTGCACGGTGTTGATCGCGTTTTCGCTGTGGCCGTGCGCGATGTCGACTACGAGCACGTCCGCGCCCGCCTCGAGCAGCGCCTCGGTGCGCTCCAGGTAGTCGCCCTTTACGCCCACCGCCGCGCCGGCGAGCAGCCTGCCCTTCCTGTCCTTTGACGCGTGTGGGTACTGTTCCATCTTTAAAATGTCCTTGCTGGTGATGAGCCCGACGATGCGGCGCTTTTCGTCTATTACCGGCAGCTTTTCAATCCGCTGCTCGTGTAGGATTTCCTTTGACTGCTCTATGGTGGTGCCGGCCTTTGCCGTGATGACCTCTTTTGTCATCACCTCTGAGACCTTGAGCTTGTTGTTCTTTTCAAACGTGATGTCGCGCCGGGTGATTATGCCGGCGAGCTTGCCCCCTTCCTCCACCAGGAGCCCGGAGACGCCGTACTCTGCCATCGCCTTCTTGGCTTCTGCCACGGTGACGTCCGGCTTGATCGTATAAGGCTGCTCTATCATCACCGACTCGGAGCGCTTTACCCTCAGGATCTGGTCGACCTGGTCTTCAATGGTCATAAAGCGGTGGATGATCCCGACGCCGCCTTCCCTCGCCAGCGCTATCGCCATCCCCGACTCTGTTACGGTGTCCATGTTGGCGCTTATGATCGGAATGTTGAGCGTGATGTTGCGCGAAAGTTTCGTGCGCAGGTCGGTCTGTGACCTTGAAACTATGGGAGACCGTTTAGGAACTAAAAGTACGTCGTCAAATGTCAGACCTTCTCGGATGTCCAACTGTTCCCTTGCTGTCTAGTCGGTTTTTAGGATTATAAACGTAGCGAGCTGAAAAACCCACGCCTTTTACGGGTTGGTAGTTGACAAGCGTTTGCCATCAGAGTTTCAACAATTGCAGCATCGTCAGCGCTTGCACCGTTTCGCGGACGCTGTGCGTCCTGATTATGCTCGCGCCGTTGAGGACTGCCATTGCTTCGCACATTATCGAAGGCACAAGCCGGTCGTCCCCCTTTACGTTCAGCAGATGCCCGATGAACGACTTTCTCGATACTGAAACGCACACCGGCTTTATTTTTGCGAGCTTGCCAAGGTTGTTCAGCACTTCGATGTCGCGCGTGTACCAAGGCATGTCCGTCATTTTCGTGAAAAAGGGGTTCCTGCCTTCCTCTCTGAAAAAGCCTATCGACGGGTCGACTGCTATTTCTTTGATGCCGGCCTTTTTTGCAATGGCAAGGCTCTCCTTCAGTGCCTTTATCGTGCCTGCAAGCCTGCCCGTGGCAGGAATCTTGCTGTAGGCCCCGATTATCACCGGCACCCCGGCCCCTGCAACGACACCCGCCATCCTGGCGTCGTATTTCAGGCCAGTCACGTCATTGACTGCGTCGGCGCCGGCCGCTATCGCCTCCTCCGCGACAGAGGCGCGCGGCGTGTCTGCCGTAATTGGAAGGTCGCAGGCGCCTTTCACCGCCCTGACGGCCTGCCTCATCCTCCTGATCTCCTCTTCAACAGGAATCACCGTTTCAAGGTAGGGCGCGGTGGACATGGCGCCGACGTCGATGACGTGCGCGCCGTCCTCCTGCATCTTTTTGGCAGTTGCCGCGATTTCCCGCTCGCTGGTCCTGACAGAGCCCTTGTAGAACGACTCGGGGCTCGCGTTGATTATGCCAAGCACCTTGGGCACGAGCTTCTCCCCTATCGGCACCGCCCCGATCTTCAACGATCCATCCTAGCCGGCTGCGACATAATAAACTCTATATCTGTCTTGTCGGCCATTGCTGTTCATGGAACGGCAGGACCTCGCCGCTGCAAGCCCTGCGCTCTATGTGCCCAAGATGATGTTCTTTACAAAGGGCAGGGGCGTGCACAAGGACTATTTGACGAGCTTTGAGCTGGCGCTGAGGGAAGCCGGGATAGCGGACCTCAACCTGGTCTCGGTGTCGAGCATCCTGCCGCCCCGCTGCAGGATTGTCAGCCGCCAGGAGGGAAGGAAGCACCTGCTGCCGGGTCAGGTGACGTTTGCGATAATGGCGAGGGCCGCGACAAACGAGCCCAACAGGCTGGTAGCCGCGTCCATTGGTTTGGCAAGGCCGGCGGACGAAAGCCAGCACGGATACTTGTCAGAACATCATCCTACAGGCGAAACCGCGCAAAAGGCCGGCGACTATGCAGAAGACATGGCGATGGAGATGCTCGCGACCACGCTCGGGCTGCCGAACGACCCGAGCCTGGCGTGGAGCGAAAAGGAGGAGCAGTGGAGGCTGTCGGAAAAGATCTACAGGACCCAGAACTTTACCCAGTCGGCCGAAGGCCAGAAGGACGGCCTCTGGACTACCGTGATCAGCGCCGCCATCCTCATCCTGTGATTTTAAAGCTGACCTGCGCAGAGACGTTCTGCTCCGCAGTCGTGTGCACCGTGGCTGTATAGTCGCCTGCCGGTGCGTCCTCGTCCCAAGTTATTTCTTTTGACTCGTCCGGCGGAAGATCAGTTATGACCTGCGCCGCGGCTACGCTGTATCTCTGGCCGCTGTCCACGTGCTGGATCTCCAGCCCTAGCGCCGAATCCGGGAAGGTCAGCGTCTGGTCGCCGATGTTCCTGACCGTGACTATGACGGGCTCACCCACGCTGTACGTTGCCTCGTCGGTGGTGATAACCAGGACGTCCGTGCCGTCGATCTCTGTCCTGTCGGTCACAAACTCTTGCGCCTCCTCGCTGGCGTTCTGCACCGTCGGGTTCTGCCCGATTAATTCGGCGCCCCTGATCAGGCCTGAAAAGAACACGCCCACTCCGAGGCCGATCGCCACTAATACTATTACCGCAATTGCCACCCAGGTTACTACGCCCATCAGCTATTGCAATACGGCAAGCGCCTTAACGATTTTGAATTCCTGCTCTAGTACAATCTATCAGGCAAACGATTATCAATAGCGGTACAAGCCTGTTTCAAAAATGAAGAAGTGCAACACGTGCAAGCAGGACGTTGACGATAACGAGTTTGTCGGGAACCAGTGCAAAGTGTGTCATGCTGCTTATCTAGAATCGCTCGGCGGCGAGGACCAGTATTCGTCCTAGACCTTGGGCGGGTGCTTTTCCTGCCACTTTTTTCCGCGCTCTGCCAATAATTCAAAGTACTCGCGGTGGCGCGGCTCGTTCCACTTTTCCCTCAGGCCGTAGATTATTGGCCTGCACTTGTCCCACTCTGCCTGCAGTGACCCGTACCGGTCAAAGAACAGGTCGGCGCTCAGGAACCCATTTTCCACGAGCAGGCCGGCGAGCTCGAACTTGCTCGTGAACCTCTCAAAGTATTGATATTCCCTGCTCCCGTGGGCGTACTTGCCCGTGAACTCCTCGATGGTCTTTTCACGGAACTGCCCCCAGAACCATTCTATTGACTGGAAGTCATAGTCGGTGTTGTAGAGCGCGGCAAGCCTGAACAATATGTCGACGTCCTGCGCGGTCGCCTTCTTGGCCATGCCGGCGATAGGCGCTCAAATGTAATAAAGCTGTCCGGCTCTTGCTATACTCTGTTGATGTCCAGATACGTTATAATGTGTCTTTCTGATCGAATCTTGCTTTCAATGTCTCTTTGTATTCCTTTAATAGTGAAGGCTGCTTAACAGAAGACGCTGCTATACCGCATAAATAACTTCATGTACTATCCTTCGTATGGCGTCAAAAAGTTCTACTGAATCTACCGCGATAATGGACAGGGGTGTCAAGACCGACATCGGGGTAAAGGACGATGCCCGCAAAAAGCTGGTCGAAATGCTCAACATGAGGCTATGCGACGAGTACGTGCTTTACACAAAGACCAGGAAATACCACTGGAACGTAGTGGGCCCGCGCTTTTCGCAGCTGCACGAGTTCTTTGAGGAGCAGTATGAAATTCTGGAAGAGATGATAGACGAAGTGGCGGAGAGGGCGAGGCAGCTCGGCGGCAAGTCGCTTGGAACGCTGGACGAGTTTGTCAGGCATTCGAGCATCAATGAGGAGCCGGGGCAGAACCCGGACGCACAGGCAATGATCTCAAACCTGCTAAAGGACCACGAGGCGATAATCAAGACGCTGAGAAAGAACGCTGACGAGGCTGACGAGGAATACGACGACATGGCGACCAACGACTTTTTCCTGGAAGCGGTGCAAAAGCACGAGAAGATGGCGTGGATGTTGAGGGCTCACCTGGAAGGCAAGGACGCCCTCTAACCTTTTTTGTTTTAAAATTCATGATAATCAGGGCGATTCGTACGCCTGCCGGTGAGTTTCGCTCAGCTCTGTCTGCTCTTTGGCAGTTTCGACATCGTTTTTAGTGGTTTCATCGCGCGCCCTGCCGGCAAGCTCCTTTTCAAGGTGCTGGCGCCTGTCTTGCTCTGTCGTAAAGATTGCGCCGCACACAAAGCACTGAAAGTCAGACGTTATCTTTTCCGCTTCCCCGCCCACGCATCCCGGCGCGCACCAAGGGTTATACGGATTTACCGCCAGTCATCGATCAGGTACGTTTCTTCCCGGTTGTAGCCCGGCTCGTTTGGCCTCTGCATTATGACGCCCTGCATGTCGGTGCGGAATCCCCGATAGATCATCCTTCTGTAGGCATTGTGGCGGCCGGTGTTCGCGCCGCCCACGAGGCGCGCGGCATTTTGCGACTTTGCATACAGCTCGCACGCGTCCAGCAGGCTGTCAAAGACCCTTGCCGAGTCGGGCGCCGGCCTGGCCGCGCCGAACTTTATGTAGCAGGTTCCGCTCCCAGCTTCGGTCCCCGGCCCGCAGTGGCATATCGCCATGGCCGCCAAAACGCCGCCGGCTTTTATCAGGATCGTGTCGCCGAGCTTCTGGTTTTCGACAGAATTGATTTCTTTTCTTAGCTCCATCCCTTCAAGTATCGAGCCGGTCAGCCGGGCGCATTCCTGCACCATGTCTTTTTGCTTTTCAGGGCCCAGCTTTGAATAGCTGGTCATCTCGAAACCCGCGTTTTCCACCTTTCCCACCTGCTTTGACATGACCGCGGTCAGGTACCTGGGCCAGAATCCGTACTTCTGGTAGAGGTGGACGTGCTTGGCGCTCTGCGCAAATGTGAAAAGCCCTGTGTGTTTCGTGCCCCACCCTTCAAAGATCCTCATTGTGCGGTCGAGCAGGAGACGCGCGACTCCCCTGTCCCAGTAGTCAGGGTGGACGGTCAGCGGTCCGAATATCCCCACGCTCCCCCAGTCCAGCGCGAAATTGGACCCTATTATTTTTCCACCCATTTCAGCCGTCAAAGCCGCGGGCTGGTCGGCGTTGTACCGCGTGCGGACGTAATTCGCGTCGCCCATGAACTTCATCGGGTCGGGCATGCCAAGGAAGGTGCCAAACGCCAGCCTCATGATCCTGTCCGCTTCTTCCAGATCATCTTCATGCATCGGCCGGACGAGCACCTTGGAGCTCATGTGCAAGAATAACAGCCGGCGGGTATTTCTGTGCTACTGCCAGCGCATAACAAATCTTCTATTAGTCAGTATCCTTTTTCATATCAAAAAGCTGCCAGTGAATCCATGAGTGGCAAGGAGGAAATCATGTCTTCAATGGAGCAGTTTGAAAGGCTGCAAGAAAAGTACCTACCAAAAGTCGACCGCAAGTTGATAATCGATCTCTTTTTGGGCATGAGGGAAGAGCCGGGCGTAAAGCCGATGTACACCATCGAGACTTTTGTCGAAGGAGGAAATTCAGAAGAAATCAGGCGGGAAGTGATTCGGATGACCGGCGCAGCCCCGCAGATGCACGACAGGGCGACCCACCTGGTGGCACATCACAAGCTGGATTATGAACTGCTGAAGGAAATCCAGGACCACCCAAGAGTGAAAGAGGTGACTGGCACCTACATGGGGAGCGACTCGTCGATAGGCGCGTCGCACGAGCCTTCGACCGCGGCGAGCAGAAGGGAAAGCCAGAGCAGGAATTATTGACCTATGGGATCATGCCTTTGTCGTCTTGATTTCTGCATTTGCGTACCCTGCGTTGCAGTTAGCTTTTCATCGATGATGCCCGCGTGGTTTTTGCAAGGTGTGAGCTTGAATCATAGCGTAGCTTGCTCATATTTGCCGCTTCTGCGTCGTGCATTGGTTGATTATCCCTGACCAGATCATGTCTTCCCTGGCGACTATTTTCCGGTTGTTCACCTGAATAGGACGATGCAATAGCTGTCCTGTTTCTTTCCTTCAACTCTTTTGTAACCATGTTTCTCACCCTACCGGCTGTCACTGTCTTTTCCTTTCGCCCGGCTCTGGCTTCTGACTTTATCTTCTTTGAGACGTTCTTGGCAATGTCCCTTGCCATCAAAAATGGAACGCCTGATCTGCTGGTCGTTTGCGCCATCCTATCTGCGTCAAACTTTTCTTTCCTGCCGCTTGATCTTCTGATAACAATGTCTGGCTTTGTTCTCCTTTGTCTACTCCTGTCCGATGCTTTAGCTGATTGGACGCTTTTCTTCTTTTTTGAGTTAACGTCCTTGGATTTATTACGAATTGTATAACGGGTCCTCTGTTTATTTTTGGAGATTGATGACTTGTTCTTTCTTGTCTTCTTGGCCATATTAAGAATGTTGGAAAACAAGGTTGATAGACGTTTCTGATCTCCAGCCTTGGCTACCGGCCCGTTATCGGGCAGCGCTGAGCTGGATGCAGGATTGAAGGCCAAGATATTTAGTATTCAAATCTTGGAATTTTGTTATCCCAATGGTTATTAATACACCTAGGAGCCATTGAGCTCGAGTCTAAAGCAGCTCATGCAGGACATACTAAATAGACCAGTCACTTCGTACATGCACCGATTATTTGTTATTGTAGACGAAAATACGAATGTAGCTTCTGCCGTCCATCAAATGCACTACCACAAAACTGATACAATTATTGTTTCAAGAAGCAACGCTCCTGTAGGAATAGTTACTGACAGCGACATACTCGATCAGGTAGTGATGATGGGAGAAGATTCTGATGAGGTTTTTCTAAAATCGATCATGTCCGAGCCCCTTGTGACTATTTCTCCAAAGGGAACCGTGAAGCAAGCCCTGCAGCTAATGCGCATCAACCAGATAAAGCGCCTCCCGGTTGCAGACACGACTGGAATACAGGGAATAATCACGCAAGAAGCCCTTGCAAATGCTGTTCGAACATCTGTAATTGAGCGCACTTTTAGCCGTTATAGAACCCTGATCAGGGAGCAGTACAAGCCCATTCTTGGGAACCTCGGTATCCTGCTTCAGTTCTCTGGCATACTTTTAGTCGTTCCGGCTTTCCTTGGCATAGCTATAGGAGAAGGCGCAAGCGTAGTAGGGATACTGTTTGCAGTAGTAGCCCTTTCTTTTTCAGGGTTCTTTCTGTCAAACATTGGCGAGAAAGGCGCGATGAACCTCAAGCAGGCGTCCATCTTCATAGTAAGCGGCTTTGTAATTCTGAGCCTTTTCGGTTCGATACCCTATATCTACATCAATCCATTTGGCGATGGAATAGATCCATCTTCTCTATTTGTTAACAGCTTTTTTGAAAGTGCGTCAGGGTTTACGACTGCGGGTCTGTCTGTGATAAGCAGGCCTGAGAGCCTCCCGCAGAGCCTGAACTTTTATCATTCCTATACCCAGTGGGTCGGTGGCCTGAGTTTCGTCTATTTGGTAATGATACTCTTCTTCCCGGAGCGAAAATTGAGCGCAATGAAGAGCATGCTTGGTGGCGGCCTGCTCAGAATAAGGGAGCTGCTCATTACAATAGTGGGAATTTTCACCGCCTATACTTTGATACTGATTTTCATGACCGTATTCTTCAGTCAAACAAACGAATTGCTTGCGACCTCGCTGATATTTAGCACAATCACAAGCGGCGGGTTTGTTCCCTCGTCAGACATCATCTCGCCAGACAATCCAGAACGCCTGGCAATAGTGGGACTGGGGATGATCCTTGCGGCTCTGCCGTTTGCATTTCACTATCACCTCTTTAGCAAGAGTGGCTTTTGGACGAGAAAATCAATCAGTATAGAAGTAGCAGTCTTTCTTGTCCTGATGGTCGCGGCTATCCCGATATTTTATGGCCTGACTTGGGGCCAGGTTGACATTTACAGTTCGATGTTTCATATAATCAGCGCCTCTACTACTTCGGGCTTTCAATACCTAGATATCCAATCCATTCCCACCGCTGCAAAGATATTCTTGATGGTCATAATGCTGGTCGGCGGGACTGCATTTTCTACAGCAGGGGGAATAAAGGTGGGCAGGCTTGTCATTCTATATCAAGAATTTACCAAGATGTCCAAGGAAAAAGACAAGACTATGGCTATGGGAGGTTCTACCTCAGCCTCTATATCTTCCACCGCGAACCCTTACAGAAGTTCTGAATTTCTAACGAGGCTACAGGAAGAGCACCAAAAAAGTATCCTAGAAGGAGTGATAGAGCACCAGAAGGGCAGGATGAAGCGGGTGCTGCTCATATCGAGCAAAAAGGTCGTAAGAGAAGTTCTGGTTGTACTTGGGCTGTACTTTTCCATTGCTTTTATCACTGGATCGGTGATCAGTTCAGCGGCGAATTTCAATTTTGAAAATGCCATGTTTGAATCAGTCTCGGCGCTTTCCACCGCAGGGTTGACTGCTGGAATTACGTCTGCAAGTTTAGACTCGCTATCAAAGCTGATGCTCACTCTTAATATGATTATTGGCAGGTTTGAGATCATTGCAATATTGTACATTTTCTTTAGCTACTTCCGAAGATAA